>NZ_LR134173.1:1210000-1547857 GCF_900635815.1 Legionella cherrii | reverse complement strand
TTGATCCTGGTGCTTAACCGTTTGCTGCCTGATTTAAGCAAAAGCATTAATTCCTGTAATATGTTTTCCTAGTACTAGCGTATGGACATTGTCCGTACCCTCGTAGGTAAAGACTGATTCTAAATTAAGCATGTGACGAATCACATGGTACTCAAGGCTGATACCATTTGCTCCTAATAGATTCCTGCATTTTCGCGCAATATTCAATGCTTCTCGACAGGCATTGCCTTTAGCAAGAGAAATCATCACCGGATTCTCGCGATGATTATCTTTTATTCGGCCTATCTGTAAATTAAGACATTGTGCCTTAATAATTTCAGTATACATATCTGCCAGGTCTTTTTGAATAAGCTGGAATGATGCTAAAGGTTTATCAAATTGCTTACGCTCTAACAGGTAATCTCGAGTTATATCGAAACAGGCCATTGCAGCCCCCATCACGCCCCAGGCAATGCCATACCGCGCCTGGCTTAAGCAACTTAAAGGCGCACCCAAACCTTTGTCACTTCCAGGAAGATAATTTTCATCGGGAACAAAAACATCATCAAACACCAACTCCCCAGTATTTGAAGCCCGTAGTGACATTTTTAATTTGATTTCAGGGCGACGTAATCCTTCAGAGTGAGCATCCACAATAAAGCCACGGATCCCCTCTTCGGTTTTTGCCCAAACAATCGCGATATCAGCGATGGGTGAATTGGTGATCCACATTTTAGCACCATTCAAAGTCCAGCCGCCCTTCACTTTCTTCGCCGTGGTTCTCATCCCAGCCGGATCTGAACCAAAATCAGGTTCAGTCAAACCAAAACAACCGATAATCTCACCCGCAGCCATCCCGGGTAAAAAACGTAGGCGTTGCTCTTCAGAACCATAACGAAAAATAGGATACATGCATAAAGAACTTTGCACGGAAACAAAACTACGTAAGCCGCTATCACCGCGCTCTAACTCCTGGCAAACTAAACCGTACGCAACATAAGACGCTTCAGCACCACCGTATTCTGCGGGCAAAGTCAAACCCAATAACCCCAATTCGGCGGATTTTTTAATAAGCTCTCGTGGAAATTGAGCGTGTTCAAAAGACTCAGCCATCAAAGGCATTACATCATTGCTGACGAAACGCGCGACGCTATCGCGTATCATGCGCTCATCACCATTCAACTGCTCATCAAGAAACAACAAGTCGTCCACTTTCTTTCTCCCTTTTATCTGACTGTAACGCAATCACGGCTTCAATAATACTTTCTTTACTGGGTAATAAATATTGCCAGGCATTACCCAAGGGAATAAAGCAATCTTTACCGGTAATTCGCTTGATTTTTAAACTCGTTGAGGCCTCTTCTAATAACAAAGTCATCAAGCCCTCACTGACCGAACCACTTTGTCGGCCCTCATCTACAATTAATACATTTTTCGCTTTGGCGATTTCTTTCAAAATCCCTTCGACAGGTAAGGGACTAAGCCATCGTAAGTCGACTATTTTTACGGAAATATGATGTTCTTCCTGCAGGACCTTTGCAGCTTGTCGTGATAAATAATAACCATTAGCATAGGTTAAGATAACCGTGGTCCCCTCTCCATAGACACCCACCTCCCCTGGCGCAATCACCGTATCAGGCGCAGGATAATTAAAAAGCCACCCATTATCCCCCGGTTCATGCAAGTCTTTCGTCATGTATAACGCGATTGGCTCTAAAAAGACGATGACCCTACCTTCCTCATAAGCCATACGTACACAAGTACGTAACATTTTTGCAGCGTCTGGGCCATTTGAAGGGCAGGCAACGATCACTCCGGGTAGATCGCGGAGTACGGCAATGGAGTTATCATTATGGAAATGGCCCCCAAATCCTTTCTGATAAGCCAGCGACGCAATACGCAGAACCATGGGATTTTGATATTGACCACTGGAGAAAAAGGATAAGGTGGAGGCTTCCCCGCGCAGCTGATCTTCGGCATTATGCAAATAAGCCAAAAACTGAATTTCTGGAACCGGGATAAATCCATTGTGAGCCAAGCCAATGGCGGTACCTAAAATCGTAGTCTCATCCAAAAGGGTATCAAATACTCGCCGTTGTCCAAACCGCGCCTGTAAATCCGCAGTGACTCGATATACGCCCCCTTTTTTACCTACATCTTCACCAAATACCAACAGGTTGGGGTATTGCATCATTAAATCAGTCAAAGCAAAATTAATTTGTTGGCATAAATTTCGTTTCTGGGCTAATTGCGGGAACGCATTGGCAAAAACTTGGGTTCGTTGCTCCTCACTGGGAAGAGGAAGTGCTGGCTTTTTAGCTACCGAAGGGATTAGCGACGACATCACTGCATCAGCACTGGAGAGTTTAGGCTGCCTTATTGCGTCGACCGCTTTGGCTTGGATCAAATCTTTATTACTTTGATAAAGGCTCAGCATGTCCGCAATACTCATCCAGCCTTCGCGATAGAGAATGCCTGCCGTATGCAGCAAAGGATCCTGGGCCTCTCTGGCTTCTATTTCTTCTGGGGTACAATATTGGGATTCAATATCGGAACCTGCATGCCCTAGCAAACGCACACAGCGCATATGCAAAAAAACCGGCTGCTTTTTTACACGTGCCAAATATTCTGCTTCTTGTGCCGCGGCATAAGCATCAGCGAGATTCAAACCATCACACGCAATATAATGCAAACCAGGTCGAGCACTGACGGAACGTTCTATCCAGCCTGAGGGGGTGGGCACAGAAATTCCTATGCCATTGTCTTCACAAATAAATACAATGGGTAAAGGATAATTTTGCTGTGCAATCCATGAGCAAGAATTCAAGGTAGCTTGTGCCGATGCATGGTTGGTCGAGGCATCACCAAACGTGCAAATGATCACCGAATCCGGATGTAAATTGCTGGGGGTATTTAATTCTTTTGCACGAGTAATCGATAAGGCAGCGCCCAGGGCTTTGGGTAAATGCGATGCAATAGTTGAGGTTTGTGGCGGAATATTTAAAGGAACACTTCCAAAAACTTTATGGCGTCCTCCTGAAATGGGATCGGTTGCTGCGGCAACCAAAGACAGTAAAATATCCCTAACCCCATCAGTGCCCTCTATTTTTTTAGCACGTTGTAAGTAAAAGGCGCCACTCCGATAATGCAAAAATGCCATATCATCGGGACGAAAAACCTGTCCCCAAACCGCATTTCCTTCATGTCCACTGCTGCCTATGGTATAAAAAGACAACCCTTTTTCCTTAAGCTGCCTGGCGATCAAATCAAGGAGACGGGATTTGATTTGCGAATCAAAAAGCTCTATGGCAGTTTTCTTATCCAATTCCGCCGTTTCTGGACTCATTATACTATTGGGTTTTGGAAAGTCTGCTTGTTGGACTCGATTTATAAATTGCTCATCAACTACAATAGTCCTGTCTAACATCACTACATCCTGTTTGAGTTATTTTCTAATAGAAGATGATGAGTATATACCGATTCAAAATGAACAGGAAGAATGAGTTTGTATTAGTCCCCTACTCCCTTTCCCGAGAACGGGAGAGGGTAAATTTTTTTGTTCGCTTTCGAGCGCCACTCAACAAACAAAACGCAAGCTGATCAATTCTGGATATTATTGTTTAAATAATCTACACTTTTCGTAAGAATCCACTAAGAGGGCTTCATAATGAAATGGATTATTCTGTTAGGAAGTATGGCTTTGATGGTTGGATGTTGTTGTAACACGGTATACTACACACCAGCATATGCACCAGCAGTGGTCACCTATAAACCTGTAGTATCCTACAGACCCGTTGTTGTTCGGCCTGCTGTTACACCGGTTGTACAACCCGTAACCGTTTATTCTTATCCTGTCGGTCCTCTGGATGTAACGACAACTACAATTGATTTTTATTGATCTAAACCACTGCAACCTGGGTGAAAGCAAAAGCAGTAACCCAGGATTTGCAGCAGCGACAGGTGATTAGCTTGTCCCACTGAATTATTCTTCTTCATCCTTGGCAGAGTAACCACAACCATCTTGTGGGCAAAGAATTTGTCGACCAAATTTTTTGCTTTCTTTTACCGTTAAAATCGGCCAATTGCATTTGGGACACGGTTGGTTGATCGGTTCATTCCATAAAGCATAATCGCATTTAGGATAATTGCCACAAGAATAGAAAATTTTGCCCTTTCTTGATTTACGCTGCAAAATTTTTGCTTCATGACACTTGGGACATTCCACACCCGTATCAGCTGGTTTTTCTATAGGCTCCATGTGCTTGCATTGAGGATAATTACTGCAACCAATAAAGCGGCCATAACGCCCATTTTTTATGTGTAATGGACTGGAGCACACAGGACAAGCTCTTCCCTCAACCACTTCGGGTTCATTTTTTTCGTGCTCTTGGCCGGCAATATCCTGCGTGTAATCACATTCCGGATAACCTGTGCATCCAATAAATCGTCCTCGTTTACCCAATCTTATGGACAGTGGCTTTCCGCATTTAGGACATTGTTGATCCAAAACTTCCGTAGTGACATCTTTACGCTGTACCTGTTGATCCGTAGTTTCTATTTGTTGTACAAAAGGTTTCCAGAACTCTTCTAAAACGGGAATCCATTCTTTTTCACCACGCGAAATCGCATCTAATGTGTCCTCAAGCTCAGCGGTAAATTTATAGTCTACGTAACGCGTAAAATAACCAGTCAGGAAACGATTCACAATACGGCCAACATCGGTTGGGAAGAATCTTTTCTTATCTACAATCACGTATTCACGCTGTTGTAAGGTATGAATAATGGACGCATAGGTTGATGGGCGGCCAATATCGTATTCTTCTAATGCCTTAACTAAAGTTGCTTCAGAATATCTTGGAGGCGGCTCAGTGAAATGTTGATTGGCCTGGATGTCTTGTACCTTAACCTTTTCACCAACAACGAATGCCGGGAGTAATGAACCTTCACCTTCATCGTCTTTGGTATCATCACGACCTTCTTCGTATACAGAGAGGAAGCCAGGAAAAGTGATGGTAGAACCATTCGCACGAAAGATGTTCCCTTCCCCACAATTTAAATCCACAGCAACCGTATCAAGGATTGCATCGGCCATTTGGCAAGCTACTGTTCGTTTCCAGATAAGACTATAGAGTTTGTATTGATCCGCGGTCAAAGCCGATTGCACCATTTCAGGCGTACGCTTAATCGATGTGGGTCGAATCGCCTCATGGGCTTCTTGAGCATTTTTGGATTTGGTTTTATAAATTCTTGGACTTGAAGGACAATTGTCGGCACCATAGCGCTCTGTAATAAACTGTCGGGTTTCCTCTATTGCTTCCGTCGATAAATTTACCGAATCGGTACGCATATACGAGATAAGACCCACTGTTCCTGTCCCGATATCTATCCCTTCATACAATTGTTGGGCGACCATCATTGATTTTCGCGCAGTAAAACCTAATTTTCGTGCTGCTTCTTGTTGCAAGGTTGAGGTAATAAACGGAGGTGAAGGCTTACGCTTACGTTGCTTTTTCTCAATTTGGCTGACCTGTAAATATCCTTGTGCCTCACGCAGCAAATGTTCTTTGATTTGTTGTGCCTGATCTTCTTTATTTACGGTAAATTGTTGTAATTTTTCATTTTTGAAGTGCGTCAACCGGGCTTCAAAAGACACCTTAGTATGAAGGCATTGAGCCAAAATCTTCCAATACTCTTGAGGTACAAAACGCTCAATTTCTTCTTCTCGCTCGACAATAAGCCGCAGTGCCGGGCTTTGTACTCGACCCGCTGACAGTCCTCTTCTGACTTTTTTCCATAACAGCGGAGACAAATTAAAACCCACTAAATAGTCTAACGCGCGTCGTGCTTGTTGGGCATTTACCAAATCCATAGAAATTGAACGGGGATGATTGATTGCATCCTGAATTGCTGATTTGGTGATTTCATTGAAAAAAATCCGATGAATCGGTTTATCCTTGGTTAGATTTTTTTCTTTCATTAATTCATAAATATGCCAAGAAATGGCCTCGCCTTCGCGATCAGGGTCCGTTGCCAGTAATAAGGAATCTGATTTTTTCAGCATTTTTGCAATGGTTTCGATATGTCTTGAGTTCTTCTCAATCGGAACATAAGTCATAGCAAAGTGTTGATCGGGATTAACCGATCCTTTGCGTGCTGGCAAATCACGAACATGTCCATAAGAGGCAACAACCTCATAGTCACTGCCCAAATATTTTTGAATCGTCTTCGCTTTGGCGGGTGACTCAACGATCACCAAATGTTTACTCATAGTAACGTTAACCTTATCCTTTTCACTTCATCCTTAAGCCACCAAATATCCCCTATTGCAGAAAAAAATGGGGGATTGGTGCTGAATATGAAATAGCAACAACTTCTAGTAGTATAGGAATAGATGATCTTTTAATGTAATGTCAATTGATCTTCTGATTGATAAAGAACTAAATCAAGAAAAGCCAATTGTTCTTCATTCAAAGTACTGGCTAAAGTATTTCTAATTGTCCATTTAGTTTCTTGAAGCGTCACGATTCGCGAGTCAGAAAATTGCAATTGATTCATAATCATTTCAAATGATTCTTCATTAAGAATTTTCCATTGTTTCATACGAATGAGAAATTGATAACTGGCTTTAGTCAATTTCATTTGCTCTTCGTAAGTAAATACTCGCATTGATGTTTGTTGTTGTAACTTCAAATACAAAACTTGTTCTTCCGAAGCCAAACTCTCTTCATCGTTCAGTTCCGTTGCATCCTGATCAGCGGTTTTATGGCTTTTTTGCAGTTGGGTAAGACTTTGTTCAAATAAACTCAATAACATTTCAAATAAGTTATCTTTCATATACTAACACCTCATATAGCCACCGGGCACAGATACAACAGCCCCATTTAATTCTAATTTTGCAAGCTCACTAGTGACTTGCTCAACGGTGCATCCACTACGTAAAATGATCTGATCAACAGTTGTCATTTCAAAGCCAATGAACTTTACTAGGTTTTTATTCCCGCTGGCAAGAGGTAAAATCGCTTTATCAGTTGTTTGCTGTTCTGAATCAATCCGCAACTCTTCAAGAACATCGGCAACTGAAGTGACTAATTTAGCTCCTTGCTGCAACAGGTAATGACACCCTCGAGCCAGGGGGTTATGAATGGAACCAGGAATTGCCAAAACATCTCGATTTTGTTCCAGGGCCATTCGTGCTGTGATTAAAGAACCACTCTTTATTGCTGACTCAACAACCAAAGTGCACAATGATAAACCACTTATTATACGATTTCTTCGTGGGAAATGTCCAGCAGTCGGAGGACTTTTTAGAGGAAATTCGCTCATTAATAGCCCGACTTGCTCAATTTTTTGCGCAAGTGACTGATGTCGGTAGGGATAAATCCGATCAATTCCGGTCCCTAAAACAGCTATTGTCTGTCCTCCGGCCTCCAAACATCCTTCATGAGCCTCAGCATCAATTCCTAAAGCTAAACCACTGACAATGGTCACTCCATGCGAGGCGATAGCTTTTGCAAATTGGCGGGCATTTTCTCTGCCAGTTATCGTTGGATTACGGCTGCCTACCACAGCTAATTTAGGTTGTTTTAAGCAGGCAAGCTGTCCTTTAACGTACAAAACGATAGGAGGATCGATAATTTCCTTCAATAAGGCGGGATAGTCAGGCGAATCCCAAGTCAGTATATGATGCGTATCAGCAGCCTCTAGCCAGCTGAGATCTTCTTGAATCAAATGCAAATCAAAACCCGCTATGGTTTGTGCCAAAGTAGGAGATAGTCCCGCATCTTCAAGCTCTTTTGCTGAGAGTTGGAACATTTGTTGCAGATCAGGCCAGCGTTTTTGCAATGTTGCAACCGTACGCGGCCCCACTCTTTCCATTCGATTTAATGCGAGGTAGTAGGATAAATTATTCATGGATTAGTCACAAAGTTTGATAAATAAACAGCGCGAGTAGAACGAACGATTAAGGCAAAACTGGTTTTAGTAAATACGCGAAACACCATAAGTTCGCCAATACGCTCAGGCGGTAATTTGATAGGAAACAGTTTATTTCTAGGGTCACTGACAGTACCTGAATCTCTATAGATTCCCAGTACATCTCCTGCTTCCAATCCTTCACGTGCTCCCAAACTGATTACTACCACACCACCCACTGCCTCCTGGACATTCCCATTGGGCATCCCATCAGGCATATCAATAATAAATCCCCGCACGAGAAATCGAGGCGCTTTAGGTTCAAAAAGTAAATTAAACTCAGGACTATCATTGATTAAAACACTGTCTTGAACTTTAATCCCTTCATTAATACTGGTTAATAAAATGGTGGCAGGTTCTCCTCCCGCAACTAACTCAGCATACCCTACTAAATCTGCTCGATATCCCAAGAGCTCCCTGGTTTTGGGATGCTCATAATTTTTTCCCCCTCTAAAAATAGAATAAGCGGGAATACCCCCAGTAGGTAATTCTCGAGAAGGATGCAGCCCTTGAACCCAAGCTTGATCGCCTTGGCCACCCATCATATGTTCCCCTACTAAAGCAACAATATAAGGAGCGCGACTGAGGACATCCTGATCCAAAATCAGGGATTCATTTAAAAAAGGCTTGATTTCATTTAGGGGAATTGGCGGCACCGGGTCCTCTAAGGGCATAGGACGGGCTTTAGGTGATAATTTGATAGTGCCGTTCGAGAGTACTTTGAGGTAAGGTTTATTTTCGTAATAGGCTAAAACCAGAACCGCTCCAGGATACAATCGATTGGGATTTTTTATTTTAGGGTTGGCATGCCAAAGCTCTTTCCATTCCCAGGGATTATGCAGATAACGACTGGCGATGCTCCATAAAGTATCCCCATGTTGAACCACATAACGCTCAGGAGCATCTGTGCGTAAGCTTAGAGCATAATTCAATGTAGAAAAGAAAAAGAAGATTATAAAGAGAATAAATCTCATCAGAGTCAATCCTTTGTTGGAATATCTTGCGTGATTCGACCGCTCATCAAGACTTTTAGATCCCACGTAGCCTATTACGATCTTGCAGCATTGCAATATATGGAGGATAATATAACATGATTTTTACGCAGAGAACCAGATAAACGATGGCTATTCATACGATTCTATATTTACCTGATGCTCGATTAAGAGATGTAGCAAAACCTGTTGTTCATTTTGATGATAAATTGCAAACGTTAATTGACGACATGTTTGAGACCATGTATGACGCCCGTGGTGTTGGACTTGCTGCACCGCAAATTGGGGTGAGCTTACGTTTATCAGTGATTGATATTGAAGGGGATAAGCAGAATCAAATCGTGATTATCAACCCTGAAATCGTTGCCTCTGAGGGTGCAAAAAAATTTGAAGAAGGCTGTCTTTCTGTTCCTGGAGCTTATGATACCGTGACCCGCGCAGAAAAAGTTACCGTAACTGCCTTGGACCGAAATGGAAAACCTTTTGAAATTAAGGCCGATGGCCTGCTCGCTGAATGTTTGCAACATGAAATTGATCATATGAATGGCAAGTTATTTATCGATCTGCTTTCTCCATTAAAAAAAGCCATGGCCCGCAAAAAACTTGAAAAGTTCAAACGCCAACACGCACGAAAATAATTTGCTGCACTGTTTACTAGGCATTCTCAAGATATGTCCTGTAAAAAAACAAAAATATAAAAATCCAGGTGGACGGTTACGGCCGTTCCTCCATACTGAGTGCCCCTTTACCTTGAGTACTTACCATGAGTCAACTGAACATTATTTTTGCTGGAACCCCAGAATTTGGCTTGCCTTGTCTTGATGCCTTACTGCATTCTAAACATCATATTCAAGCCATTTATACTCAACCCGATCGACCTGCCGGACGTGGTCGCAAACTTCAGGCCTCGGCAGTAAAAGAATGGGCTTTGACGCAAAATATTCCCGTTTATCAACCCCTGAATTTTAAAAACCCTGAGGCAATATCTGAGCTCGCCGCATTAAAACCCGATGTCATGATTGTTATTGCCTACGGGTTAATTCTGCCTAAAGCAGTTCTTGATATTCCACGCTTAGGTTGTATTAATGTGCATGCATCTTTGTTACCTCGATGGCGTGGTGCCTCTCCAATTCAATCGGCAATTCTTCACGGTGATACTGAAACTGGGGGTAACTATAATGCAAAT
This sequence comes from Legionella cherrii, assembly GCF_900635815.1. Taxonomy (NCBI): domain Bacteria; kingdom Pseudomonadati; phylum Pseudomonadota; class Gammaproteobacteria; order Legionellales; family Legionellaceae; genus Legionella; species Legionella cherrii. The sequence goes on along the minus strand of NZ_LR134173.1, from coordinate 1,537,729 downwards.
GGATGTGGGTATGGACACCGGAGCAATGCTTCGTAAAGTAAGTTGTTCCCTCAGTGCATCAGAAACCGCACAAAGTTTACATGACAAGTTAGCCCAGATCTCCGCTCAGCCTTTATTGCAAACTTTGGACGAATTAGCCAACCAAACCATTCAACCTGAAATTCAAAATAATGAATTAGCGACCTATGCGCACAAAATTAATAAAGAAGATGCATGCATCAACTGGCAGCACTCTGCAATAGAAATTGATCGACTCATTCGCGCATTCAATCCCTGGCCAATCGCTTATACAACCTTTGAGCATGAAATTTTACGGATTCACCAAGCGCAAATTGTTGCGTTGCAAGCGCAACAAGCTCCAGGTACAGTAGTTCACCTTGATAAAAAGGGCATGTTAGTTGCGACAGGCGACCAAGGGTTGCTTATAGAAAAAATTCAGTTCCCTGGAGGTAAAGTAATTTCTATAGCCGATTGGTTAAATTCCTCTAAGTCACAAGCGCGCGTAGGATATGTGTTTTAATGAACAAAAATGAACGATTGCATGCCTTAAAAATTTTAACACGCTTGCTCGCTGAAAAATCATCCTTATCCCAACTAATGTCGGCAACTGAAGTTTCCCCCATGACCAAAGAAATCTGCTTTGGCTTTTGCCGCCATTATTTACGTTTGCAAGCCATTGCAGAGTGTTTGCTGCAGAAAAGACCCAAAGAACTCGAAATTTGGGTGGCATTACTGATAGGTCTTTATCAATTACACTTCATGCAGCAACCTGATTACGCGGTAGTTAAAGAAACTGTTGCTTTGCTCGAAAAAATCAAAAAACCTTGGGCTAAAGGTTTGGTTAATGCCGTATTGCGCAACTTCTGTCGTCAACAAAAAGAAATCATCAGCCGTTTGAGCAAAGATCCTTTGTTTCAACATGGCCAACCCCAATGGCTAGTAGAGCGCTTGCAAGTGGATTGGCCGAATGACTGGCAAGCAATAGCTCAAGCAAATGACGCACATCCTCCTATGACCTTACGAGTGAACCTCCAAAAAAATTCGGTTCAAGAATACCTGCAGATTTTAAACCGTGCAGGGATTGCTGCCGAACCCCATCCTGTAGCACCTGAAGGAATTACTTTAAACACACCCTGTGATGTACATCAATTACCCGCTTTTGCAGAAGGAAGCGTCTCGGTTCAAGATGGCGCAGCACAATTGGCAGCTTCTCTATTGTCTTTAAAACCAGGATTACGTCTTCTTGACGCCTGTTGCGCACCTGGAGGTAAGACGTGTCATATTTTAGAAAAGGAGCCCAACCTGGCGGCATGTATTGCTTTGGATGTGGATAGCAAACGATTAAAACGTGTTCAAGAGAACTTGAACCGGCTTAATTTACAGGCAACTTTAGTTCAGGGAGATGCTTTAACTCCTTCTTCGTGGTGGGATGGGCAGCTCTTTGACCGCATTTTACTGGATGCGCCTTGTTCCGCCACAGGGGTTATCCGCCGTCACTCTGACATCAAATTATTACGCAATAACGAAGAAATTGTTACTATAACCAATCTACAGCGTGATATGCTGAATTGTTTATGGCCTTTGTTAGCCAAAGGTGGCTTACTGGTTTATGCAACCTGTTCCGTAATGTCGGTAGAAAATGAACAACAAATCGCAAATTTTGTTGCTGCTCACCCTGACTGCATCCAATTAAAAGAGCCGAGGACTTGGGGACATGCAACAGGTCATGGCCAACAAATTTTGCCAGGGGAACAAGGTATGGACGGATTTTTCTACTCAGTACTATTTAAGGATGAAAAATGACAATCAATTGGCCTTTAATTACTGTTTTGTTCTGCTTATCCATTCCCGGGGTGCTCATCGCAATAAAACGTTTAATCTTTTTTTTATTGCCTGATAACTCTGAAGCGTTGAAAAAACGAATAAGCTATTTTGCCATTTTGCAAACTTTATTGATGGTTTTTATCCTCAGTCTTGCCGGTGCGATGTTATCGCCTATGACCGGGTTACATGACGCCCTACTTGAAGGACTTTTACAAGGAACCACCCATGTAAAAGCATTACTTCCTATCATGTTGCCTACCGTATTGTATGCCTTTTTTGGGTTAATGGTGTTTTTAGTACTCTTTTATGGCTTGATTGCACGCCTCATCGATAAAAAAAATATGCAAATCATGGCCAATATTCGTACCGTTCTTGGTGTTGATGGCTGTGTTCTTTATGGCGGTGTGGTTGAGGAAGTCATTGGACGCTGGGGATTATTGAATCTTGCTACTTTTTTTGCCTTGCTGTTTACGAAACAATTTCCCAATTTGCTTATCTGGATTTCAATTTTTATTAGCGGCTTAATTTATGCAGTTAGCCAAATTCCAATTTACCTTGCTGCCGGTTGTACCCGAAGCCGCCGTTTCATTTACTCTATAATTATACTGAGTTTGTACCAATCCGTGCTTTTTGGATATCTATTTTGGAAGTATGGACTTATTGCTGCGATTTTGTCCCATATGTTATTTCATTTGGGATGGGCTGCATTGGAAAATGTAAAAAAATCGTAAAGCACTCCCCCCTTAATTTTGTCTTAACCTTCATCTTTTATCCTACAAGTGAATGTAATGAAAGTTAGGGGGGGTAGGATATGGCCACTTCAAGTAATGAATTTGCTGCATTAGTAAAGCAATTACATCAAACACCTAATGATCCTGTTTTGAAACAGGCTGTAGTGCAACATTTACCTAAAATGATGGCTTTAGCTCAAGATAACCCTATGGCTTTATACCATTTAGCTCATATTTATCCACCTACTTCTTCTCAATACAAACAAACCATGCGCCAAGCAGCTAACTTAGGGTGTACTAACGCGATGCTGGTTATGGTGCAAGTTTTAGGCAACTCAAATGATGCGAGCGATCTAAAAAAAGCAGCCCATTATATGAATATGATCAATAAATCGGGTGATCCTTACATTAAAGATCAGGCTCAATTGCTCTTAGATGAATATTCTGAGTTAGCAAAAACAATAAAAGAACAAGCGAAGCCTCATTTAACTTATGGACTCGCTCATCGTTTCTTCACGCCACAACGGGAAAAAGAAGAACCAATTGAACTCTTGGAAACGGTAGCGTATAACGCTTAACCTTAAAAACGGTAGCCTGTTTGCACGCATCCAGGCTACTCATGGAATGACGGAACATTTAAACAATCAAGAATCGAAAATTCTTTTGAATCTCATTCAAATCAAATTGATTTAAATATAGAGAAAAACTCATCCATGCACTTAAAGCCGCTAAATCTTGAAATGGAGGAGGAAGATAGACGGGATTGGTTAAAACGCCACGCTCTTTGAGTTCAGTGAGTAAAGGCAAATCATCCAAAACCAACTTGCCAGTAAATAATAAGGGAATCGAATCCACATGCTTTTTACTGATTGCAAAACGTATGTAATTATAAATTAATACAAAACCTTTGGCATAAGATAAATCTTTGGTAAAAGGACCACCTGTTGGTGTACTTCCTCTAAAAACACGTACCGATTGGTTATAACTGTCCTCTTCGCTCAAACCACAATCCATAAAATAATTATAAATATCCAGAAAGTCAGCCCCTTGCGTCACCATATCCAATGCAATAACACGATTGGTAATCTTTAACATCCGACTGGGATAAGAAGAAAAAGTAACTATCTCGGTAATCACTGCCAAACCTTCCTGAATGACGCTGCTCGAAGGAGAACCCTTAGAAAGAAAAAAACAATTGGGCTGCATCGAACCATTCAAGGTGGTCCCAACGTGAACCCAACCCTCATGTACTTCAAGATAACGAAGGTCACGATCACTAAACATCGCTTGCTGGCTTAATTTAATATTGTCCGCACCAGCAGAGGCATCTGCAATCATTTCGTCGCTGACCATGACGGTTACTTTGCCAGGGTGTTTATCAAAAAACTGCCCTAAACGCGATTGCAAAATTTCCTGAGCCTGCTCTGGGGTATAACGCTTGATATCCGCTTCAGATTGTAATTGAACACTAAGACCTGTTAACACATCAAAAAGTAAAGTACCCATCTCTGACATGCGTGGGCCACCTGCGTAAAACACATCATTGGGGCTACCATACAATTCCATCGCCAGTTCAGAAAATGCAGGAGTGCCGCGCGCAGCAAGCATTTGGGTGGCACGACTATATTCCTCGCACTGGCGACGTATTAAACGAGTTAAGGTAGAGTATTGCCCGAGTTGATTCTGGGTGTCGCGCAAAATAATCCGAAACTCTTCTTGTTTTTCGTGGACATCAAAAGGCAAAGGTTTTTTTTCATAATATTCTTTATCAACAGCGGGAAGCTTTTTACCTTTATATTTAAAAAATTCCTTTTTTATTGATTCATCCCATTTGATACTATCAAGAATCCTGATTTTGCGTTGCGCATCCACAATACGCTGTGATAATTCCTGTACAATGAGCAATTCAGCTGATTCTGATGGTGTCATAATAAATCCCCTATGATACAGGTGGTGCGATACTCACACGTGCATCTTGGTTCTGTTGAGGCAAATCATAAAAATTACTAATATTTGCTCTCGTTAACGGCGGCGGCACTTCTAATGAAGGACCATTACGGCTGCTCAAATAAAGACTCTCACCATTACTGGCATAACGACTGCATCCAGAGAGTACGAGCGCCACAAAAACAATAAAACACAATTTTTTCACTTAAATCAACTCCAAACTTTTCATAATCTTTTCTAATGGTTCATGATGCTCTTTAGACAAACAAGTCAATGGCATCCTTAATTCGTTATCCATTAACCCCATTCTGTTTGCGGCCCATTTTATCGCAATTGGATTCGTTTCAATAAACAATAATTCATAAAGAGGTGCGAGCTGTTCATTGATACGTAAGGATGCAGCGTGATCACCATCTAAAGCAGAATCACATAATTTGGCCATTAATTTTGCAGCCACGTTAGCTGCTGCGGAAATATTTCCTTTAGCTCCAGCCAGCATCCAGGATGCTGCGGTGAAATCATCGCCACTAAATACATCGATGCTGCCTTCTGAAAGACGTAAAATTTGCTGTAACCGCGTCATCTGTCCTGTAGCATCTTTTATTCCCACAATATTGGAAATCTTAGCAAGTCGAGCCACTGTTTCTGGCAACATATCACAAGCCGTTCTCGTTGGCACGTTATAAAGAATAATAGGCATAGCGACCGCTTTGGCGATTTGACTGTAATGCAAATATAACCCCTCTTGGGTCGGTCTAATATAGGCAGGAGTCTTAATTAATGCTGCATGCGCGCCACACTCCATCGCCTCCTGGGTTAATTGAATACAATCCCGTGTTGCATTCATACCGGTACCAGCAATTACGGGGATTCGCTCTTTTGCTTGGTCTATGACTGTTTTAATGACCAATAACTTTTCTTCATGAGATAAAGTACCTGATTCGCCGGTAGAACCCGCCGCAACAAGACCATGACTGCCCATTTCAATATGAAATTCGACCAATTCCCGTAAACGTGGAACATCAACTTCATCATTCTTCATGGGGGTTAATAAAGCAACAATGCTTCCTTTAAACATACAATCCTCTGTTCTTTTTATTTATATTTCTAATACTACTGGAAAATGAGGGTAAGAGTAAAATCTGATCGTAAAAAGCCGCATTCAAAAATAAAATATGATCACTTATTTTACATTAAATTTTTTTTTTGTACTAAAATCATAGTGAAGATGAAGAAACCAGGATTTTCCTGCCGTGAATCTGCCTTATCAATGCAGAAGTCCTGAAAACTGTAAAAAGGAGTTCACTATGAAAAAAATTATTGCTCCCTTATGTTTTGTTGGTCTATCCGCTTTTATGCTCGGGGGTTGCACTAACACTCAAGTGGGTACTGCTGCTGGTGGAGCCGCAGGAGCTGGTATAGGGTATGCAGTAACTGGAGGCAGTGCCGTTGGAACTGTGATTGGTGCCGGAGCTGGCGCATTAGTAGGCAATGCAATCGGCCAAGATCAAGACCGACGAGCATACTATTATCGTCATCACTACTATCGTCCTGGTTACAATTATTACTATTACTAATACAATCCAAAATACCCTTAACCTTTTTTGAGGTTAAGGGTGTTTTATTCTCATGATGAATCAAAGTGAAAGACACTATTTTTCTGCAAAAAATTAGAACATGTTTTATGGAATTTTCTTTAACCAATAAAAAAACTTAATAATATAAAGCAATATCAAATTTCCATTGCTATACTTTTTAAAAGGAATTTCAGGTTAATCCTAACCGATTGATCATTAACCCAAAAAATACAAGGATTGTAATCATGCGCTTAAAAAATAAAGTAGCAATAATTACCGGTGCGGCCAGTGGAATAGGTAAAGAAATCGCCCTTGTTTATGCCAAAGAAGGAGCTAAGGTTGCTATTGCCGATCTTAATCTCGAGCAAGCCCAAAATACAGCTGAAGAATTAAAGTCTAAGGGTGGAGAAGCGATGGCAGTTGCCATGAACGTCACCAATGAAGATGAAGTCAATAAAGGTGTTGATGAGGTTGCAAAATACTTTGGCGGCGTGGATGTGTTAGTCAGTAACGCTGGGATTCAAATTATCAGCCCACTAGAACAGTTGGCTTTTTCGGATTGGAAAAAATTATTATCCATTCATCTGGATGGAGCTTTTCTAACCACTCGTGCTGCACTAAAACATATGTATGCCTCAGGTAAGGGAGGCAGTATTATCTATATGGGCTCAGTCCATTCTAAAGAAGCCTCTAAATTGAAAGCACCTTATGTCACTGCAAAACATGGATTACTTGGTTTGTGTAAAGTGGTCGCCAAGGAAGGGGCTGCTCATAATGTCCGAGCCAACGTCATTTGCCCAGGTTTCGTACGCACACCTTTAGTGGACAAACAAATTCCAGAACAAGCTAAAGAACTGGGAATTACTGAAGAGCAAGTCATTAAAAACGTCATGCTTAAGGATACCGTGGATGGCGAATTTACTACTACAGATGATGTGGCACAAACCGCATTATTTTTTGCCTCTTTTGCATCCAATGCGCTGACAGGTCAATCATTGGTGGTGAGTCACGGATGGTTCATGGAGTAGTCCTATGGCCCGGACAAAAAAAAGTAAATCGAACAAGCATCTACATGTTGCCTGCTGTTTTCAAGGTGGAGGCGCTTTAGGCGCCTATCAAGTGGGAGTGGTACATGCCTTGGATGAAGCCGGTTACGACCCTGATTGGTTTGTTGGCACCTCAATAGGCGCGATTAATGCAGCTATCGCAGCCGGTAACCCGCCTGGGGTACGCGTCGAAAAAATGTATCAATTTTGGCAAAAGATTGCCACCCCCTCTTTCATCAAGCCTAACCTTCTACCTAATGATGGTGAAAGTCGAAAACTTGAACATTTTTTATCTGCTCAATGCGCTTTACTTTGGGGTCAACCGGGCTTTTTTACACCTCGTTTCCCTCCTTTGCTCATGGGATATTATGACAAACCCGATACCATAAGTTTTTATGATACCCAATACTTAAAATCCTCTCTGGAGCAATTTATCGACTTTGATCGCATCAACTCCAAATCAATTCGTTTAAGTATCGGCGCTGTTGAAATTCGCAGAGGGGAAATGGTGTATTTTGATTCACAAGATACCAAAATCGGACCCGAACATATTATGGCCAGTGGTGCATTACCCCCTGGTTTTCCGGCTGTTGAGATTGAAGGAGAATATTATTGGGATGGTGGAATTTCCAGCAACTCACCAGCAACTTACGTATTATCGGTAAATCGATGCCCTCGCGATTTACTTTGCTTTGCGATTCACTTATTTGACTCTTATGGTTTGTATCCAACCTCTCTAGATGAAGTGATGAAGCGACAAAAAGATATAGAATACTCCAGCCGGTTTTCCCAGGCGATTAGCATGTATCAACAGATCCATGCTTTAAAGAATACCATTCATATACTCTCTCGCTATGTTCCAGAAGAGGAACGAGGAAACCCAGAACTAAAACTTTGTATCGGACGTGGACACCAATCTACAGTCTCTGTGGTTCGTTTTTTATATGAGTACGATGAGTCAGAGCTTTCTTCAAAAGACTATGAATTTTCACAAAAAAGTATTTTAGAACGCATAAATAATGGCTACTTAGATGGAAGAAGAGCCATTAAAAAATCACCTTGGAATCAAAAGGTTTCTCAAACAACAGGGATTGCTGTTTACGATATGTCACCTAACAAACATTTAAAATCGGAGTTTGAAAATGAATGAAGCAGAGGTAAAAAAACAAGCATTTGCCATGCCACTCGTCAGTCCATCTTATCCTCGTGGCCCATACCGTTTTATTAACAGGGAGTTTTTAACAATTACCTATGAAACTGACATGGATGTGTTGCGGGAAGTAGTTCCTGCCCCATTGGAGGTAGTAGAGCCTTTAGTCAAATTCGAATTCATTCGGATGCCAGATTCCACGGGATTTGGTGACTATACCGAGTCTGGGCAAGTCATCCCTGTTCGCTACAAGGGTAAAATGGGAAATTACACCCATGCAATGTTTTTAGATGATCTCCCTCCCATAGCAGGTGGTCGTGAAATATGGGGATTCCCTAAAAAACTGGCCCAACCCAAACTGGAAGTTGTCCATGAAACTTTGTTAGGTACCTTAGAATATGGACCTTGTCGTATCGCGACAGCCACTATGGGTTACAAATATGAAGCACTAGATGTAAAAAAGGTTGCCGAATCAATGAGTACTCCCAATTATTTACTTAAGATTATTCCTCATGTGGACGGTAGTGTGCGAATTTGTGAATTGGTTGAGTATTATCTTGAAGATGTTGTGGTTAAAGGTGCATGGCAAGGACCAGCTCAACTGCAATTAGCACACCATGCCTTGGCTCCGGTAGCGAATCTTCCCATACGACGCATAGTAAATGGAGTCCATTTATTAACCGATCTCACCTTGCCTTATGGTCGCGTTGTTCACGATTATCTTAAATAGAGGTTAGGAGAGCGAATAAAAATGTTAATTATAATCGGCTATATAGTCATACTACTCTGTGTTTTTGGAGGATTTGCTTTGGCTGGAGGCCATCTCGCAGCAGTCTTTCAACCTATTGAACTGCTCATTATCGCTGGGGCTGCCATAGGTTCACTTATCGTGGCAAACAGTGCCTCAGTTTTAAAATCCCTGTTAAAGGCCATACCTAAAGTATTTCGTGGTGAAAAATCCGTGAAGGAGAACAATACTAATTTATTAGGCCTTTTATACAATCTACTGAATAAAGCGCGGCAGCAAGGATTGATGTCTTTGGAAGCAGACATTGACTCACCAGAAGAAAGTCCTATTTTCAATACTTATCCTTCGTTAATGAAAAACCATCATGTGATTGAGTTTATTTGTGATTACTTAAGATTGATCATCACTTCAAACCTGCAACCGTTCCAACTTGAGGCTTTAATTGACATGGAAATTGAATCACATCATGAAGAAGAAATGATTCCAGCCAATGCCTTATCGAAACTCGCTGATGCGATGCCTGCCTTTGGGATAGTTGCTGCAGTTCTTGGCGTAGTCCATACGATGGAATCGATCAATTTGCCTCCGCCTGAACTTGGAGTACTCATTGCCCATGCTCTGGTAGGTACTTTTTTAGGTATTTTAATCGGTTATGGCTTTATTGGTCCCGTTGCATCAGCAATGGAACATCATGCCAATCAGACCCAGTTGATGCTGCACTGCATTAAAGCAACAATTCTAGCGAGTTTACATAATAATCCTCCCATTATTGCCGTTGAATTTGGGCGTAAGGTATTGTTTTCGGGTCAACGTCCCTCTTTCTCCCAGCTTAATGACGAAATTAAAAATTTCAAACCGGCCGCATCCTCATCCAGCGCTGAGGGTTCTGCTGCTGAACCTACCCCGAGTTAATGAGGTTACAGCATGAGTGACAATGGTGGTAAAGGAAAAGCGGGTTCAAGCCCAATAATTCGAAAAATCAAAAAAAATCAACACAAGCATCATGGAGGCTCATGGAAAATCGCTTTTGCCGATTTTGTTACCGCCATGATGGCCTTCTTTTTGTTGATGTGGCTGATTGCATCACTGAATAAAGCGCAAAAAGATGGTATTGCGGAATATTTTAAACAGCCAATGAAAATAACTTTTTTTGGCGGTAAAAACGTAGGCAATCAGCAAATAAATCTTAAAGGCGGAGGACCCAATATCAAGGACACCAATGGTCAAGTTTCTACAACTGATAAGGCATCCACGCAAAGTAAACAAGCCCAAGACATTCAAGTCATTCAATCAGATAAAGAGCAAACCCAAAAACTTGAAGAATTAAAATCACAAATTAATTTAAGCATCCAACAAGATCCTTCTCTTTCAGGATTAAAAAATCGATTACTAATGCGTATTGTGTCCAATGGGTTGCGCATCCAATTAGTTGATAATAAAGATCAATCTATGTTTGATGTGGGTTCAGATAAGCTCAACCCCAATATGGACCCTATGTTTGCACAGATTGCCAAACTATTAAGCACCGTTCCCAATGCAATTATAATCGAAGGACATACCGATGCTCATCCCTACCATAATCCAGATGAATTAGAGTACACCAACTGGGAATTATCTACCCAAAGAGCAAATGCAGCTCGCCGCGCACTCATTAAAGCCGGGCTAAACCCAGATCGTGTCAAACGGGTATCTGGTTTTGGTTCAACGATGCTCCTAAATTTAAAAGACCCATATGCCCCTGAAAATCGTCGAATCAGTATTATTGTTATGAAAAGCAGCCCTAATGAGAATTTAATTTTAAAGGGTGATCATATTATGATCAATAAGTCAAATCCGAGTAATCAAATACAGTCTAATACTAGTAATTCGAATACCATCAATACTGGTGATACCACGAATAAGAGTACTCACTAGACATGCGACAATTCAGAACTGGGACTTAACCGTGCATGAGGTATGCTTCAATCCTGGGAGGGGAGTTATTTTGGTTCAGATTGAAAAAAAATACCGTATAAAACGGACCATATATCAATATATGAGGCTACCCAAGCATTATTTTCACAGAAGATGCGCCAAATGCAATCCTTCTGTTCAAAGGTCCTAAACGACTCCCGGTTAGAGCTTTGCGCCTAACCGGGGCTTGATGAATATCAATAATCTCGAAAAATACTAAACAGTAGAGGCATTTAACATCCAGCGTGCTTTTTCATGAGCCGCAATGCGTTCACTGAGTAACGCCACAGTCCCTTCATCACCATGCTCTTGAGCCAGTTTAATTGTTGCATTTAAATCCTTAACCAAAGCGCCATGATCCTGAGCTAAATCGCTCACCATTCGATTCGCATCGAAGTTGGAATCACCATCCTTAATTGTCTTTAATTGATTTAGTGCTGTAAATGTCGCAGGAGCCTTATGCCCCATAATTAAAATGCGTTCGGCAATAGCATCCACGGCTTCGGCCAATTCTTTATATTGCATTTCAAATAATTCATGCAAACTTTTAAAATGCACGCCTTTAACATGCCAGTGATAATTTTGCGTTTTAAGGTATAAAGCATATGTATCGGCCAAAACTACTTCCAACTTTTTAATTATTGTTCCCATCATCACTCCTGACTTTATAAATTCTCAATTATTGTGGATGATACATTTCAAAAATTCTAGGGTAGGATCTGTTATAAATAAAAAAACCCGCCATTACGGCGGGTTTTTAAAGGAATAGGAATTGAGAGGAGGCTTACATCATGCCGCCCATGCCTCCCATACCGCCCATTCCACCCATGCCGCCCATGTCACCAGCAGCTTCATCTTTCTTTGGTAAATCAGCAATCATGCACTCAGTAGTCAGCATTAAACTAGCTACAGAAGCAGCATTTTGTAATGCCATACGAGTTACTTTAGTTGGATCCAAAATACCCATATCAACCATGTCACCAAACTCACCAGTCGCAGCATTGAAACCATAGTTATCTTTGTTTTCAGATACTTTGTTTACAATAACTGAAGCTTCATAACCAGCGTTTGATACGATCTGACGCATTGGCGATTCAATAGCACGACGAAGAATGTTGATACCCATGTTTTGATCGTCATTGTCGCCTTTCAAAGAATCCAGAGCTTTTTGGGCACGAATTAAAGCAACACCACCACCGGCTACGATACCTTCTTCTACAGCAGCACGAGTAGCATGTAATGCATCTTCAACACGAGCTTTTTTCTCTTTCATTTCGACTTCAGTAGCAGCACCCACTTTGATAACCGCAACACCGCCAGAAAGTTTAGCAACACGCTCTTGTAATTTCTCACGATCGTAATCAGAAGTAGTTTCTTCAATTTGAGCACGAATCTGAGCAATACGCGCATTGATTTCAGCCGCTTTACCTTCGCCATCAATAATCGTAGTGTTTTCTTTGGTTACTACGATGCGTTTTGCAGAACCCAAATCTTCTAAAGTAGCAGCTTCTAAGCTCTTGCCAATTTCTTCAGAAATTACTTCACCACGAGTCAGAATTGCGATGTCTTGCAACATTGCTTTACGACGATCACCAAAGCCAGGAGCTTTAACTGCGCATACTTTAACAATACCACGCATGTTGTTTACAACTAGAGTTGCTAAAGCTTCGCCTTCAACATCTTCAGCGATAATCAATAATGGACGGCCTGATTTTGCAACGCCTTCCAATACAGACAACATGTCACGAATACTGGAGATTTTCTTGTCAACCAACAGAATGAATGGATGCTCAAGCTCACAAGTCATGTTTTGTTGATTGTTGATGAAGTATGGAGAAATATAACCACGATCAAACTGCATACCTTCAACAACAGATAATTCATTTTCAAGTCCATTACCGTCTTCAACAGTAATAACACCTTCTTTACCTACTTTATCCATTGCACTAGCAATAATAGAACCAATTGCTTCATCAGAGTTAGCAGAAATAGTACCTACTTGAGCAATTGCTTTATTGTCTTTGCAAGGCTTAGACATAGATTGCAATTTTTTGGTGATTGCAGCAACCGCTTTGTCGATACCGCGCTTCAGATCCATAGGATTCATACCCGCAGCAATTGCCTTGTACCCTTCAACAACAATCGCACGAGCCAGTACAGTAGCAGTAGTAGTACCATCTCCAGCAGTATCAGAAGTTTTAGAAGCAACTTCTTTAACCATTTGTGCGCCCATATTCATGAAGCGTTGATCAAATTCAATCTCTTTCGCTACAGATACACCGTCTTTAGTTACAGTGGGAGCACCATAAGCTTTTTCTAAAACAACATTACGACCACGTGGGCCCATAGTTACTTGTACTGCATCAGCTAATGCATTAACACCAGCTAACATTTGTAGACGCGCATCGTCACCAAAACGTAATTCTTTAGCCATTATCTCTATCTCCTAAATGAAACGATTACTTCTCGATTACACCCATGATGTCGTCTTCACGCATCACAACTAATTCTTTACCGTCGATTTTCACTTCAGTACCTGAGTATTTGCCAAACAGGACAATATCACCCACTTTTACAGCTAAAGCGCGAACATCACCGTTGTCTAATACCTTACCGGCGCCAACAGCAATGATTTCACCACGCATTGGTTTTTCAGTAGCGCTATCTGGAATAACAATACCACCCGCTGTGGTACGTTCTTCTTCCATACGACGAACAACAACTCGATCGTGTAAAGGACGAATTTTCATGCTTCTATCTCCTGATTAATTAATCTTTAAAAGTCAATTTGCAATGTTACTGAGAGCCATATGGGGACAAGGAAGAGAGTTTCAAGGGTAAAAATAAAAAAAATTTTAATTTTATTTTTTTCACACCACTCGATGTTCTGATATAGTTACAGTATATATCAGTAAAATTCTGTATCCTGGGTAGAGCACAGCGAAACCCGGGAATTTTTTAGATGAATTTCTAATCCCGGGTTTCGCTGTGCTCTACCCAGGCTTCATTGTCATAATCATAATAAAGGTTTCAGAATGAGAAAATGGTTTTTATTGTTATTTTGTTGCATAACCACATTTGCTCTGCATGCAACCCCTCTTCCTGCTGCAGAAGTATTCCAAGTCAATGTAACTACAGTGGATCCGAATACATTTGCCATTAATTTCCAGATAAAGCCTAATTATTTTCTCTACAGCGATCGAATTAAATTAACGACCAAAACGAACAGTACGGTGCAAATAGGCACCCTTCGGTTCCCCTCTACAGAGAAAAAAGTAGATAAACAAGGACATGTGTATCCTGTTTATCGTAATCACGTCACCATTCCAGTAGGTATTTTGGGCAATAAACCTGGAAAAGCTTTGGTGAACTTACACTATCAAGGCTGCTCTGATGATGGTTTTTGCTATGCACCAGAAACCCAAGCAATTCAGTTAACTATCGATGACAGTTTGGCTTTAACCCAAGCAAGCCTGGAGCAAAGCAACAATACGCAACCTGCGGTTGCTGAAGAAACGCAAAATGAGGGAATCACAAAAGTTTTTTCGAGTCACAATTGGTTGCTCATTTTGATTACTTTTTATGGCTTTGGTTTGCTTTTATCATTCACTCCCTGCATCTTGCCCATGGTGCCGGTTTTGTCTGGGATTATTGTGGGTCACGGTAAGGAAATTACTACGCGAAAAGCCTTTTTTCTCTCATTAAGCTACGTAGTGAGTATGTCGATTACCTATTCAATCATTGGCGCAGTTGTCGCTTTACTCGGATCCAATCTGCAAGTGAGCATGCAATCACCGTGGTCTGTAGGTGTATTTAGCCTAATTTTTTTGCTGTTAGCCTTATCCATGTTTGGGTTTTATGAATTCAAGTTACCGCATTCCTGGCAAGCAAAAATACACGGCTCCAGCAATCAAAGAGGAGGCCACTATCTCGGGGCTGCGATCATGGGTTGTTTATCCACCCTGATTCTTTCACCTTGTGTTACAGCGCCATTAATTGGGGTATTAACCTACATTGCGCAAACTGGGAATGTTCTTTTAGGTTGCCTTACCTTATTTGTTCTAGGCCTGGGAATGGGTACACCTTTATTGCTTATTGGTACTTCTGCAGGCAAATGGTTGCCTGAAACAGGCAGCTGGATGAATACCATCAAGGCATTGTTTGGTATTATTTTCATTGCGGTGGCGATTGTGCTTATTTCGCGAATCACCCCCCCCTTGTTCAGTATGATGTTATGGGCAAGTTTGCTTATTTTTTCAGGAATCTACAGTGGCGCCCTTACCTATTCAGCAACCCATCGTGAAAAATTCAATCAAGGAGTGGGCCTCATCCTACTGGTTTATGGTTTCTTGATTTTGGTGGGAGCAAGCATGGGGGCAACAAATCCGCTGCAACCCTTAACTACAGTCCAATCAGCAAATGCGGCTCCTGTTAATACTGCGATTAAAACACAACAAGAACAGACCTTGAGCTCTATAAAAAAAGCGTTAACTGAAGCCAAAGGCAATCCGGTGATGCTTGATTTTTATGCTGACTGGTGTACATCCTGTAAGGTGATGGATGCAACCACATTTAAAGACCCTCGTGTACAAGAAGCTTTGGCGCGTTTTACGGTAATTAAAATCGATGTCACCGCAAACACTGCGGAACATAAAGCCATCCTCAATTACTTTCATGTTGTGGCTCCCCCAACCTTTATCTTTTTTGATGAGCAAGGCAAAGAACTTAATCAGCTCAAGCTGGTTGGCGAAGTCTCTGCAAATAAATTTTTAAAAATCGTACAGCAGATAAATTAGACAGAAAAAAATATCCTTCCTCCACTAGGAATGAAAATGCCTTAAGGACGGATGTGGGTCTCCCGAAACAGCAGAGCGTGTAGGTTGGGCCCACCTGCATTTTGAAAATAACCACTCATTTACCTAAATGCAATCAGATACTTAAAACCTCCATAATCTTGTCGACAATAATACTCATTAAGAGGTATAATTCGTTCACTTTTTTTACAGTTAGAGTTTTATGAATCATAAAGTAGGATTTGTTAGCTTGGGTTGTCCCAAAGCTCTGGTAGATTCCGAGCGCATCATTACCCAACTGCGTGCGCAGGGATATGAATTGGTATCCAGTTATCAGGATGCAGGTGTTGTAGTGATTAATACTTGCGGGTTTATTGATAGCGCCGTCAAGGAGTCTTTGGACACTATTAAAGAAGCAATGGCGGAGAACGGACGTGTTATTGTTACAGGTTGTCTCGGTGCCAAAGCCGAGATTATCAAAGAAGCCTGTCCAGATGTTCTGCACATTAGTGGTGCGCATGCCTATGAAGAAGTAGTGAATGCCGTTCATCAGCATCTACCTCCACCCGCCGATCCGTTTACACAGTTGATTCCTCCCCAAGGGATTAAATTAACGCCACGTCATTATGCCTATTTGAAAATATCTGAAGGCTGCAATCAAAAATGTACGTTTTGTATTATTCCTACTATGCGTGGAAAACTGCAAAGCTACCCCATGGCCCAAGTATTAACCGAAGCGCAAAAATTAAAAGACGCAGGGGTTAATGAAATTTTAGTGATTTCCCAAGATACAAGCGCTTATGGAGTGGATACTCGCTATCAACCGATAACCTGGAAAGGAAAAAGCGTTGATACTCGTTTTTATGATTTGTGCGAACAATTAGGAGAGTTAGGCATTTGGATTCGCCTGCATTATGTTTATCCTTACCCGCATGTCGATGAGATCATCCCTTTAATGCGAGATGGTCTGATTCTTCCGTATTTAGATATCCCATTACAGCATGCTAATTCGCGGGTACTTAAAGCAATGAAGCGTCCTGCAAGTAGTGAAAATACCTTGCTGCGTATCGCTTCTTGGCGAGAAATTTGCCCCGACATAACATTACGTTCAACCTTTATTGTTGGTTTTCCCGGAGAAACTGAAGAAGAATTTGAGGAATTACTCGATTTTCTCGAGGAAGCTCAGTTAGATCGCGTAGGCTGTTTCAAGTACTCACCAGTTGAAGGGGCTAAAGCGAATGAATTAAGCGACCCCGTACCGGAAGAAGTTAAAGAGGAACGTTACCATCGCTTTATGCAATTACAGGCAGAAATTAGCCGCGATAAATTAGAAAATAAAATTGGCAGTATGCAAACCGTATTAATCGATGAAGTCAACGCAGAACAAATTATTGCCCGAAGCCAAAGTGATGCCCCAGAAATCGACGGACTTGTTATTCTGCCACCAACTCCCGGCGTTAAAGTGGGATCGTTTGCGGAAGTCCTGATTACCGATAGTGATGATTATGATCTCTATGCGGAATTCAAGTAAAAGATAAGCTTCTCCTCAGGATCTGTTAGCCTGTATTACGCCAATACGGGCTACAGATAAAAAACTATTTCGCCTGATTATAAAGTTCTTTGCACACACTCAATATCTCATCTTGCATGTTTTCATGATTCACAACCCCCGGACGCAATATATTCTGATGCAATAACTGATGGTGTTTTTTGTATGCTTTCTTTAAAAAACTGTAGTGCTCTTTGCTTAAAACACCGGCTAAAAACAAATGATGGACTTGACTTAACGTATGCGTATATCGTGATAAAGAAGGGGCTCCCAAATGAAGTATTAAAAACTGCACCAAAAATTCCAAATCCAATAACCCACCAGAAATAGGATTGCGATCTTGATGTTGCTCCATTTTGGATCTCATCGCCAATACATCTTGCAGCAGCGTCGGTTTATCACGCGTCATGAACAATACCGATTTTTTCAACTGTAAAAAGGTATTTCTAATCTTTGTATTTCCGTTCAGGATACGTGCTTTCAATAACGCCTGATGCTCCCAGGTCCATGCTTGATTTTTTTGGTACTCGACAAAGGCATCAACATGACTTACCAATAATCCCGCCGCACCAGAAGGCCTAAGACGTGTATCGACTGTATAGAGGACCCCTGACTGGGAACGAGTAGTCAACATATGTAAAATTTTTTGCGTTAAACGGGTAATCAATGCTTCTTCAGACAGGGGTGCCGAATGTAAAAAAACCAAATCCAAATCAGAGGCATAATTCATTTCCCTGCTCCCCAATTTTCCATAAGCAATAATTGCAAAGTGCGATTTTGCCTGCTTCATTTCCGGATATCGCACACACAATTGATCACTAGCAATGATTAACACTTGGTTTACGATGACTTGAGCCACATCCGACAAAAATTGTCCAATGCGCACGGCATTACATAAACCATAAAGCTCTGCCCGTGCAGCCATTAACCAATGGGTTAGCTTAAATTGACGCAATATTTCTTCTTGTGCTTCCACATCATGATGATGGGTCAGTTTTTCAATTAATTGCCCTTGTAATTGATGCAACGACTGGGGTCGCCATTCCTCCCCCTGATCCAACAACACCTCCAACAAAAAAGGTTGGTTTACGAGTAAGGAGGTAATAAACGGACTTTGGGCAAACCAAAACAGCAACTCAGTTAAGACCTGAGGGTTCTCAGTTAATAAAGCAAGATAGGCGCTACGGCCTACTATATTTTCGAGTAAATGCATCACTTGCAATAAAACTTCATCGGTTTTTTCAACATGGGTTAACTCGGCAAGCAACATCACCATGAACCGATCCAGTCGCATCCGTGCACCTTGCGTAAGACGTCTGCAACGAGGGCTATGACGAAAAGAATGAATCATTTGATAGCAATGAGAGGCATTGGTAAAGCCTAAACTAGTGAGCAAATTAATTGCCATACTGGTTTCTACATGTCCTTGCCAAAGACTGGCTAATTGATTCGCTAATAATCGTTTCTCATCTTCATAATCTTTGACCTTCCCGAGCACTGAATGAAATGCATAGCTAATGATCCTCTGATATTTATGTAATTTATTAAGCAAATCGTCCCATGACTTGTATCCCATCGCTAAAATAATTTGCTCTTGTTTCACTAAATCATCGGGTAACGAGTGGGTTTGCTGGTCATTTAGACTCTGGAGTGTGTTTTCAAGCTTACGTAAAAACAAATAAGCTTGTTTTAAAGCATCCGTGTGCGATAACAATTTTTCTCGCTTTAAAACAGTCAGTGCAAGCAAAGCATTCTGTACCTGCAATTGCGGTAAGCGGCCACCACGAATTAATTGAAAATTTTGAATGACAAACTCTACTTCCCTGATCCCGCCTTTGCCACGCTTTATATCATCCAATCGTGGATTTAATTGCACCTCCCGTTCAATCATAGCCTTCATGCTACGTAACGATTCGATCACACTAAAATCCACATACCTCCTGTAGACAAAAGGTATGATCAACCGTGTAAACCAGGGAGGCACCTCATCCGCTGATTCAGCAATCACCCGTGCTTTAACCATTGCATAACGTTCCCAGTCGCGCCCCTGCTCTTGATAATAAGTTTCCATGGCAGCCAAACTAGAAACCAGTGGGCCACTGTCTCCATTGGGCCTTAATCGTAAATCGACTCGAAAAACAAAGCCATCAGGCGTTACATTTTGTAAGGTCTGTACCAGTTGTTGCACTA
Source organism: Legionella cherrii (assembly GCF_900635815.1). NCBI lineage: Bacteria > Pseudomonadati > Pseudomonadota > Gammaproteobacteria > Legionellales > Legionellaceae > Legionella > Legionella cherrii. The sequence continues at coordinate 1,518,221 of NZ_LR134173.1, read as the reverse complement.
GCCTACTAAAATAGTGCTGATTATCAATGCGCTCAACACCGTCAGTTTCGCCCACAACAGAATAGGCAAAAATAAGATCCACATCCGAGGAGAAATTTAACTCCCTGCCTCCTAATTTACCCATCGCCAGAGCAAATAATTCGACCTCATTCCCTTTTTCATCGCGTGGGATCCCATAACGTAAAGATAATCCTTGTTTGCAATAATTGATCGCATGCAAAATAAGTGCATCAGCACAATCAGACCAGGAACTCATAATCTGTGCCGTACTGGCAATATCGGATAGTTCAAGAAGAAGTAACCGCAAAAAATGCGTATTGCGAAATTGTCGCAATGCACGAAAATATGCAGCCTGGGCCAAGTTAAGTGAGACATCCTGCACCCTATGAAAATAATCCTCACGAGACAACAAAGAACAGCACTCATCTTCCTTGACTAAGGTTTTTAATAATTGAATCTGTCGGCACGCATAATCACTGACAAGAAGCAACTTGACGACCTGGTCATACAGGGGATGATGCAAATCCGACAGGTGTTTTTCAAGGAACCATGCTTTTGATTCCAATAATTTAGGGATTTCCATTGTCATAAATTTATATTTTTCATTTCCCAAATTAATACTCTCGTTATACTCTATAAAAATCAATAAATAATTCTATAATTAAAAAATGACTCGATTAATTTTAATTGCATTTATTTGTTTCACCTCCTCGCTTTTCGCACAAGGCGAAACACTCAATGTAGGGATTGAAAGTTTTGATCCCCCCTTCGTCATGCAAGGAACCCGTAATGAAGCCTACGGCTTTGATGTTGATATGATGAACAGTTTATGCAAAATTATGAATAAGACGTGTGTCTTTCATGTGATGCGTTTTGATAAATTAATCGATGCAGTAGTTAATAATAAATTAGATATTGCGATAAGCTCCATCACGATTACTAATGAACGCGCAAAAATAGTAAATTTCAGCCTACCCTATTTACTCAGTTATTCTCGTTTTTTAGAAAAACAGTCTAATTCAAAAGATACTTTCAGTTTAAATCTTTTGAACAGCAAAAAAATAGGATTAGAAACCGGTACCGTATTTTTAGAACAGCTTAAGGAGATGGGTGTAAATAATCCCAATATTAAAGAATATTCGGGTATTGAGGATCAGCTTGCGGCCTTAAGCAGGGGTGACGTAGACATTATTCTACTTGATAATGCAACCGCCATTTATTGGGCATCTAACTCATCAGATGCATTTAAACTGATAGGACCACCCTACATGTATGGATCGGGTTATGGAATAGTCATTAATCCTGCTAAACCAAATTTATTAACCGAAATAAACCAAGCCTTAGTCAAATTTCAAAATTCGGATGAATACAAACAAAATTATAATAAGTACTTGCTTGAATTCTAAACGATGGAAGGCACTGTTTAGAGCCATGCTTGAATCTTGAAGAGCGGTTGGATGTGAGCACAAGTCGTGGACGATGTGCCAAATACCGCCGCTCCGTAAACCGTGAAATTAATGAAGTGTTTGTCCTTGCGTCAAACAGCGGGTAATAATTTGTCGGGTTACAAAATCCCCCTGACTCACACCATAAATTGAATTAAAATGTTTGGCCAAAATAACCACCCAACCCGACAAACGAAAATTCATTTTTTTTTTCCGCTTGATCCACGACAATTTCAAAAAGACCTAAGGTATCACTTTCGCGATCACTCGCATACTCTTCCATAATCACGCGGGCGGCTTGTAAATCTTTGTCTCTGGTAGGCCAGTTTTGATTCATATTATTCTCCCTAAAAAGCATGATTAGGATCTCTGTAATTTTGCTATCATATTGAGATAACTTCCAAATTACAAGAGCAAAAATAGAAGCATATTGTCTCATATTTCAACCAAATTCTCAAGATGCAAGACCTGGGAGACACACACTTTAGTTACATAACACGTGGAATGTTTTTCCAAGACAGAATATGATATACCTATTCCTCCAAATTAAAAAAATACTCTATGACTTATCATATTTTACCCTCGATTTTGTCTGCTGATCTCACTTGCCTGGGCAATGAAGTAGAATCCGTAATGAATGCAGGAGCTGATTTTATACATTTTGATGTTATGGATAATCATTACGTTCCTAATCTAACGTTTGGTCCTGCGTTCTGTGAGGCTTTGCTCAAACGTTTCCCTAAACTTCCCATTGATGTTCATCTCATGGTAGAACCTGTTGATGCACTAATTGAAGCATTTGCAAAAGCAGGTGCAAAACGAATTAGTATTCACCCCGATGCGACAATCCATTTGGATCGCAGCTTAAAACTGATCAAAGATTTAGGATGTGAAGTAGGTCTTGTATTAAATCCGGCAACACCCATTGAAGTATTGACTTGGTGCGCTCATAAACTCGATTTTGTATTAGTCATGACGGTAAATCCTGGCTTTGGAGGACAGAAAATCATCACTGAAATTATTGATAAAATCCCTCAAATCCGCAAGCTCTACCCCCAAATTGATCTTTGTGTTGACGGTGGGGTAACCATAGAAAATATTGCTACTTTGGCACGTGCAGGAGCGAATCAATTTGTGGCCGGTGCTGCTGTTTTCAACAGCAAGAATTATAAAGAAACAATTGACTCCATGCGAAAACAATTAGGGACTGTTTAAATTTTAATCTAAGAAAAGTTATGAAAAAAATTATTTTATTTTTATGTGGATTCATTAGTTCTCAGGCCTGTATTGCCCTCTCGGGAGAGGCTTACATGGAGCGCTTTAATACTTATTTGTCGTTTAGCCAAAACCTTCCTACAACGACACCCAGTGCTTCTTTCCTGGATTTTATTAAAGGAACCGCTCCTTTATCCACAAAACTACGGGAAAAGTGGTTGTATGAACTGGCAAAAAATAAGAATTGGATAACCTTTAGTCAATACTATCAACCGTCTAATGATTTGAATCTTGTTTGTTATGAGCAAATCGCAAACTACAATACAGGCAAGCAGGAAGAAGCATTAAAAGCATCTATTCCACTATGGCTAAGCGGTGATTCAAGGCCCCCTTCATGCAACAGTTTATTTGACTTGCTTTTAAAAGATAATAACTTTGATCAAAACTTAATTACTCAACGAATCGTTCTGGCTTTGGAGCGACGCAATATTCAACTGGCTCGATATTTATTAAAGCAATACAGAACACCGCATACATCTGAGTTAAATACTTTAAACCTCGTTTATCAAAACCCAGCAAACATCAGCAAGCTAAACCCTGGTGGTTTAAATAGTGACTTTTACCTTTACGGCTTGAAGCGTATGGTTTCTATTAATATGAATAAAGCGCTGCTGTTATGGCAGCAAAGCAAAACTCAAAAAATGCTTAACCAAGCACAAAAGCAAGCATTTTTAGCCCATGTAGCACTTTATAGAGCCATGCGCAATCATGAAGATGCGCTGCAATGGTTTGCTAAAGTCAAACCTCAATATTACAACGATGTGTTACTGGATTGGGAAATACGTTTTGCATTGAAAAGAAAAGACTGGAGGCAAGTGACCACATTAATTAATGATTCGAAGAATAAAGATGAACCTTGTTGGCAATATTGGTTAGCACGATCTTTAGAAGAACAGGGAAAGAAAGCAGAGGCTAAAGCCATTTACGAACCTTTAGCCAAAAACAGGCAATATTATGGATTTCTTGCCAGTCTTCGTCTCAATAAAACACCCAGTTTTACCAATGAAACGCCAACAACAAATCTGGACGTATTGAAGCCCTATCAAACCTTCATTGATCAAATTCAAACCCTTTACATGAGCAAACAAACGCTGCAAGCATCGCGCTTACTCAATGATTTTATTAGTGAGTTACCTAAAGACGAAGCAAGTGCATTAGTTTATTGGATTGATCAGAAACTGCAATGGCATGGTAAATCCGTTTATTTAAGTAACAACGAAACCTTAAATAATCAACTTTCGTTAAGATTTCCATTGGCTTATAAAGACAGTATTTCACTCTATTCTAAAAAATATGCTGTTGCCCCAGAGTTTATTTATGCCATTATTCGTCAGGAAAGTGGGTTTAGAGATGATGCAACCTCTTCTGTAGGGGCTCGAGGATTAATGCAAGTTATGCCCTATACTGCTCGAGTTGTCTCAAGGGCAGATAAGATTCCATATAATGATCAAAAGCAATTATTTCTTTCCCAAAAGAACATTAACATTGGTGTTGCTTATTTAAAACAACTTGCGAAGCGATTTGGAAATCATCCCATACTGATTGCTGCGGCTTACAATGCAGGCCCTAAACAAGTCGTTTATTGGTTAAGGACGCATCCGCCCAAGGAAATTGATGTATGGATAGAGACTCTACCTTGGCAAGAAACACGCAACTACCTAAAAAACATCATGGCTTTTTATGTAGTGTACCAATACCGCATGGGCCAAAAACCTAATTTAGGTAATTTCCTGGAGCCATTATAATTTATTCATGACCTGAATCATCCCGAGGGCAATGAGCGATCTCCAGGTAGTAGCAGGGTTCTGATGATAGGAGATCGCTCATTGCACTGGAGATGCTAACAAAGAGCCTGCGTTCTCTGCACTACCCAAGGTTACAAATATCGTCTACATCGCCCACAAAAGATAATTTTATACTCAATATGTCCTATAATTATACAATACAGACGGAAAGGCAATACACTTTATTTTTGTATTCTTAAGGGCGTTTTTTTATGATAAAGACCACCGGTTCTATAAGTCTTCTTGGAACAATACTTATTTTAGCAGGATGCGCTCCGACTGCTTATGTAGTGGGTACATCAAATCCACCAGCCAATTACACTTTCGCTCCTGGATATAATCCCCCGCAAGCGGCTTATCCCGATGTACCTTTAGATGCAAATACTTCAATAGACAGTCCTGCGATTGTCCAGCAAGAAGATGCCATCAATGCCATGAATGATTCCAGTGCCGCTAGCCAACAGCAAAATGAAGCCGCTCAGCAACAGGCAATTCAACAACAACTCAATACCATGGCTATTCATCCTTAATCATTAGCTCAACTGAAGAGCAGCGATCGATGAACGCAAGCGGTTATTGCATGTGTTTATTGATTAAATAGATGCGCTGGAGAATTGACAGGAAAACTGAGGAATAAAATGGTCTTGTATTATTCCATTGAATTCTTGAATATCCTGAGCAGACACTGTTGGGTAATTCAATAAATTCAACATCTTTTCTAATTCTTCTTTTTCGAACTCAACAATCAAAGGAAGATTGCTTAGTGCATCAATGACCTCATTGCGATTTAATATATTATTTTCTTGTCGACAGATTATTTTAAAATTATGTTCATCTAACATAGAGGCGTGTTGTAACAGTTTCATAAAGTGAAATGCCCCAGCCCCTAAATGACTTATGGCAAATAAGCACTCAGGATTGTGACAATCTATCAGAGATTCGCTCTTGAGTAACAAAATATTTTTAGCAAAGATATTGGCATTTTGAGGATTGTCTTCAATGAGCGTAAAATAGTCAGCGAATAGAGCGTTTTCTGCGGCAAGCTTTTGAGCCCCTTCGTAAATTTTATCAATATGTTTTTCTTGTCTTTGAAGAATATCAACCACACCAGGGTAAAAGAGATTATTTTCTAATATTAAATCAAGCAAACCGATCACTGTATCCATACACTCTCGAGCAATTAAGACATCCTTAAGTTTATCCACTAAAATTGTGGGTGAATAAGCACGTTCTTGAAACTTAATCAGCAATTGGGAGATATTAAGCGCTTGCTCCGGATAGGCAAGCAATAAATTAAAAATATTTGAGTCAAGCATCCCCAGTAAAGCCAAATCTCGTATGCTTTGTGTTACGGATGCTTCAAATTTCGCGGCATTAAATAAGAGCGTTATTGGCAGAGAGTCAAGGTTAATAGGAACATCTTTTTTGATTAACTCTAATAAACTGACAACCCCGCCAACTTGAGAAATATTTTCCCTAATCGTGCTCTCAAGACCATCCGTCAAATCGATTTTAAATTCCTTGAGTGCCTTAAATAAAGAAATCAAACGATTACCAAAATTAGAATGTGCCCGAATCAGAGACACCATTCGAGTATCATTTCCTAAATTTAATTTCTGCAAGCGGCTAATAAAGGGATCAGTAGCTCCGTCAGATACTACAGGTGCGACAGGTACCACCGGCACTAGGGGTGTCTCAGATATTTTCTTGATTCCATTAGGCTTTAAGCTTGTAATCATTCTATTGGTGCTGCTGTCTGTTCCACCCATAATTGTCCCTTAATTGGTCTCTAAGAGCACAAATATAACACAAATGACTGTCTTAAAGCAATTTTCCATTTTTTTTACCAATGAAGTTTGCTGGTTAAATCATGCTTTTGAATCATTTCAATTAATTCATTTTGATCGTTAGCCGAGCGGGGTTCTTTAGTGATCAAAATAAGCATATGTTCTAATTCTTCCTTGTCGAAGGCGGCGAATAAGGGAAGACCACATAAAGCATCATTGACTTTTTGGGAATTCAGTATGGAATGATGCTGACTCACTTTTTTATAGTTCTCAGCATCTAACATTCCTGATTGCTGCAAATGCGTCAACAAGTGCAATGCACCAGCCCCCAATTGGCTTGCAATTAAAAGATCTTCGGTTTTTTTATAATCGATAATTGAAAGGTTCTGTAGAAGCAAAATAAGATTTGCAAGAATATTGGCATTTTGGGGATTTTTTCCAACGGCATCAAAATAACTTGATGAAAGTTTATTTGCTACAGCAAGTTTTTTTGCTCCCTCGAATATTTTACCTAGATACTCTTGCTGTCCTAAAAAAATGTCGAGGCAGTCAAAATAATAGAGGTTGTTATTTAAAAGCAAAGTAAGTAACTCGATTACTGCATTCATACTTTGTACCGAAAATTGTCCCAACTTTTCCACTATTTTTTCAGTAGGATAGGCATGAGCTTGAAAATTAATAATTAAATCGGCAAGTAAATAAGACTGCTCCGGATAAGAAAATATAAGTTTTAAAGTGGCCGCATCAAGCGATTTATGTTTGATAAGCTGGCGCATTCCATGCTTTAGTGTTGTTTCTGATTCAGCAACCTGAAACAAAAGTTCTATTGGAATAATCGCCGTATCAATTCCTTCTTCGCACATAAATTCTAAAAGATTTACCACATAGCTGGCATTAGAAACATTATTTGCAATGATTTGATGGAGACTATCATCCAGAGTAATGTTGCATTTTTTTAACACATTGAATAAGGAGGTCAATCGATTGAGATAGGGAAAATTTTCCTCAAGAGTTTGGATCATCCGTGGATCAGACTTCAAACCTAATTTATCGATACGTGCCATGATCTTACTTCTTGTCTCAGTTGTTTGATTGAACTTCATAAATGCCATTTGCCGCCTCACTTTCCTGTGTCATCTATCTGCTGTAAAAATTTTTATCTGTTATCTTTGAGTTTATCATCAAAAAAGATTCACCAAGGTCAAGATACTATCAAATAATTGGATTTTAAAATACAGAAGGTCTATCTACTATATACCATACACCCCCGTGATGATCAATTTAGCATCAACGAAATCACTTAATGGTCACTTAATATTCTTTTTGTATAATCGCAAATATTAAGTACATGGTGAGCCTTAACCTACAAATTAAATTATTAAATCACTTAATGGTCACTTAATATTCATTTTGTATAATCGAAAACCTTAGGCGACTTGTCACCTAAATACCCAAATATAATTTATAAGGATCGAGATTATATTTTTATTTTTTAAAAATTATTCTATGGGGAGATTCTTATGGGCGCGAATAGCGAAATTGTTAAAAAACAGATTGCAGATCTTAAGGATTACACAGATACCGTTGCAGCAGTTCATTTATTAAAAGAAGTTGTAACCAATGGAGCAGTGGTTACCGTAGGTTCAGCAAAAGAGATAATTGCTGTAGAAAACTCAAAAAAGGATCCTAAGATTGGAAATGTAGTGAAAGCGATTTTAGCGAAAGCAGGTAGCCCCGGAGAAGAAAGAAGTCAATGGATTCAAAAAGCAGACGGATTGCATCTTGAAGCAGCCATTACCATCGGCGGCGCGGTTTATACAGTCGATTTTACTTATAATGGCATAAAAGATGATCAACAAGAATACACTGTTAATATAACCAGCAAATTAAATGCCGAAGTGAGCCGAGGCAAATTATTTTTCGATCACGATCATTCAGCCACTGTTAAATTAACCTACGATAAAGAAGGTGATCTTCGTGCGGTGACTAAGAAAGGGTTAGCTGTAGATACAAAATCTTTTGTTCCACATGCATATCAAAATGAAATATTAGCCAAATTTACTGACAGCCTAAGTGCAGGAAATGAACAACGTCTTGCAGTGATGGGCACCGGATCAGGCAAGAGTATTGTAATGGCAGGTATTGCTCAAGCTGTTGGACGTACCGTGATGATTGTTCCCGATAAGACATTAGTGGATCAGCAATCTGGTGAAACCCAAAAAATGTTAGGTGCAGGAAAAATCAATGGCGTTTCGCATGTTCCTACTGTTTTTACCTTAGAAACAATTAAATCAAAAGTAGATGTGTTTTGGGATGATTTGAAGGACGATTTAAGTGATATGGAAGAAGAGGATAAGCTAAAAATTAAGGAATATTTTGCTAAAGTGATTGCTGGTACCGAACATTTTGATCAGATTGTTTTACAAGCTGAACATCCCCTATTCAAGATCATTGCCAGCGAAATCAAAGATTCAATGGTGTTAATTGATGAAAGCCATCGTCATACCTTTACTGAGGAAGACACAAAAATTTTAGAAGGCTTAAAAGGGCGTAACTCCATTTTGGCATTAACAGCTACTCCGACTTCCGAGTTGTACAACCTCTTTTCTGGTACGCCTTTGGATGATTTAAGTCTTGGTGCTGCAATTCAGTTAGGGACCATTCGTCCAATTAAACCTGAAGTGGCTTATTTGGAAGAAAAAGATTTGGTTGATCAAGCAGTAATTCATTACTTTGATGATTATTATCTCCAAGAGGGAATGAATGGTTATGTTGATCCAGTCGAATTAAAAGAACAGATTAAAAAAGCAAATAGTGGGATTGAAGACTCTGTTGCACAACAACAAGCCATTGATCACGCTTTAGAATTGAACCGTATCCGTGCTCAACGCAACATGGGCTTTTCTGATGACAAAGCAACACGTGAAAAATTGGCTGAGACCTATCAGAAATTAGCAAATGGGGATGAAGCTACTCTTGAAAAATATCAAGCAAAAGTAGCAGAACTCAGAAAAGAATCTGAATCGCGAGCCAGGGTAGAATTGGCCAAAAGATTTGGGGCTGTGGATGAAGTAGCGGTGCGTGGTCAGGTTCCTTTACGTGAAGTGAATTTAAAAAATGATATCCGCACAGAACAACAGAAAGACATTCAAAGAACAATCAATAGTTTTGCTCTTGCATTGATCTTTAATGAAAAGTTCACCGATATTGCTGAGAAAGACAGAACTCATAAACTCGAGGAATATGTAAAGGAATGTGATGAGCATATCAAGAAATACAAAACAAAAGATGGAGAAATACCTCCTCCGTTTTTAAACAAGCTCAAAGTATGTGAAGGAACAAATAGGGTAAAATTAAATGAAGCTTTGACAAAATTGGGAGCGCCTATTTCTAAATTGCCTGCTGAGCAAAAAGAAGCCATGGTTAAATTGATTTTGGATAGAGCAGAAGCAATGGTCGCTAAAATCAAAACATCACAACCTATATCTGATGTGGTTACCAAGGCTGCTCCTGTTGATTTAGCGGCATTAAAAGCAACGGAGAATTACGCCAGTGCAATTGATATGAAAACAAAACAGGATGTCATTGATGCACAGCTTGCGCAAATTGAAGTAGGATTGAGAACACATATTGTAGCCGACGAGGTCATTGCCACAGGAGTAAGTATTCGCGATATCTTGAACGTACAAGTGATTAATTCTAATTCGCCAGTAATCGAATCAAATATCAATGCGATTAATGGAATACTGTCAGGACCTCAAGCTACAGGACGTTGCGTACGAAATAAAGACGTTGAGGCGCGGGCGCAACAGTATATCGATAAACGATATCAGGACAAAGGTCTCATTCTTACTGTAGATGATATTATTGATCCTAAAAATTCAGCTACAAAAACAAGGGAAGTGATGCTGAATAGAGAAAAACAAGCTCAAAAAGAAGCAAAGGTTCTCCATCTTCTGAAGGTTGAGTTAAAAGGTTTCGATGCGTTTACATTATTTCAACGATGTGTACCTTTGCATGATAGGATTGAGGGACTTATTGAGAAACTGGACATAGCCAAGAATTTATTAATGGATCAAGAGAAAACTCTCGACGTCCAAAAGGATAAACTGGCTAGAACTTCTGAAAAACATGAGTCGAGCAAGAAATCTCTTCTTAAAGAAATCGATGATCTTGATAAAGAATTGTATATAGTACCAGGAAGAAAAGATAAGGATGGAGCAATTCCACTTCCATCGGAGTATGCACGAAATCCTTCTCTTTACTTAACCTGGGTAAAAGCAACTCTTAAAAGAGCGACACTCGCATCGGAAACAAAAGAAGTAGTACAAACTATCAAGGCACTTGAAGTTGAAATAGAGGCACTAGAAAAAGATATAAGTGAACTTCAAGTAACGATCAGAGATGGAAGTTTAGAGCTAGACAAACTGAAAGAAGAGGAAGTGCGAATGATCCAAAAAATGGAAGAAGTCAGCAGGCAGTTTGAATTATCTTAACTTGTCTCCTATTTAACCCTCCCTCTGCGGAGGGTTTTTTTATATTCATTTGAAATCAAATATAATTTCCGATTCAAACACCATTCTTAATCATACCCGTTATCCCTCATTTTAACGCTCACTTTACTCATCCTTAATAATTAAAAAGATTAGAAGAGCCAAAAAAGTAATAAATATTTGAAACGCTATGGTTAAAGATCCTCTTAACGAGGAAGACATCCATACACCAAACCACTCACCGGCAATCGACATAAAAGTGACTTGCCAAGTTAAAAAACCCGAAGTTAGACCGCCTATCGCCCAACGTTTAGTATTATTAAAAATGAGAGCACTTGCGTGCCTTACTTTAAATAACTTCCAAGCACCTACTGCACAAAGCACCATGGTTAACGTTTCTAAGCCCATGATAATAAGGTATGCTGCACGATGTACTGTGGGATTAGAAATAGCTCGATAACCAATTTGAGAGTCTGCAAAGAGGTCGTTCATCATTAACGTACGCTCTACCAGAACATAATTGTTTTTATAATCGGTAACATTACCCAAAACAACAAGAAAACAGTAAAAAGCAATTGCGACAACACAAATTATTTTTGATGTCCTTATCATCATGATCCTGTAGTATTCCTCACAAAACGCGACAACACATGATCGGTACGTAGCGCAGATTCGCGCAATGCTTCATTGGGGCTTAAAAATCCTGCAAACATCGCCTCCAAAATTTCATCGTTAATCCCACGAATCTGATTCTGTGGACCAAAACGGGGTAAGGGTTTGTCTTGCGATGCCCCTGCTAAATCAGTACGCGCCATCAATAAAGTGGGATGGTGGCTGCTGTGCAAAATATCAGCATAAATACCGTTTAAACCTATAGGAAAATAGCCTGTATGCTCATGCCAACGCTTTTGTATTTCTGGTTTGGTGATAAACGCAAAGAATTGGGCGATTCCTTTATAATGCTCTTTTGTTTGTCCCGCTACAGCCCATAATGCCGCACCACCAGCAACATTGGCATGCCGCACCTTACTTACCTCGGTATCCAAAGGCATGCTGGCAATTCCTAAGCGGAAGGGAACTAAGGCAGACAAACTATTATAAGCCCCAGAAGATTGGCTAAACAAAGGACAAACGCCACTTGTAAATAAAATCGTGGCATCATCAACCCTTCCTGCATAGCGAAAATAATGCAATAAATGCCAACGCTTCAAACGTGCGAAATGGCTCTCTAATTGTGGCGTATTAAAAACAGCGCGCGCAGGATTATCTTGAGTCAGCGGCAACCCATGAATCGCTAAAAAAGATTCAAAAAGTACCCAGCCTGGGTAAGCCGTTGTATAAGTACAATCATAGCCTGCTTTTTTTAATTTCTCAGCCAATACTTCCATCTCAGCCCATGTGCGTGGAAAGTTAGCTGGGGAGTAACCTACTTTAGCAAGAATATCTAGATTGTAATAAAGCGTTGCAACAGAGAGATTAAAAGGCAACGCCATGAGTTGTCCCTCTTTACTGTAAAACTCACGAACAGATTGGATAAAGTCCTCTTTAGGCAAGCTTATCCCTTGTTCCTGCATCAGTTCATCTACAGGCTTGATGGTTCCTTTTGGGGATTCCATAATAGCCGTTCCCACTTCAAAAACTTGTACGATCGCCGGTGGATGATGTGCTCTGAATGCAGCAGCAAAACTCGTTAATGTCTCAACATAATTGCCCTTATAAACGGGCTTAATCAAGTATTCTTTTTGACTTTGATTAAAATCATCAGCGAGTAATCTGACCTCATCTCCCAAATGCCCTGCCATTGCATGCCAAAACACCAGTTCAATCGGTTTTGCCTGGGCAGATAGAGCAAAAAAAATGACGAATAAAAAAAGAATAATTTTTTTCATGCTAATAAGTCAGGATAATCACTAAAAACCGCATCAACACCCCAGCTAAATAACTTATTAGCCAAGCGTTTGCGATTCACCGTATAAGCACAAAGAACATAGCCTGCTGCTTTAATTGCCTTAACACGTTCCTCAGTTAAAACCCTACGGTTAAAATGAATGGAGAAACAGTCTAATTGCTTTGCTTTTTGCGACCATTGCTCATCCCAAGCATGCAGAAGTAAACCTAATGGCATTTCTGGAGCAATACTTCGACATAAAACCAAAGCATCCCAAGAAAAACTGGAAACTAAAGGTAACTCTTTTCCCTGCGGCCAATAACGTTGAATGTGGCTCATCACCGCGACTGCAGTTTGCTCCTCGGTACCAGGATAAGGTTTGATTTCTATATTTGCCTGTACACCTGAAAAAGACAACCACTTCAATACTTCTTTAAAATGGGGAATATGCTCGCCTTTAAATTGGCGGGAAAACCAAGAGCCCGCATCCAAAGAGTGCAAATAGGCTGACTCCACCAAGCCTACATCACCACGTCCATTTGTTGTTCTTTTTAAATTATCATCATGAATTACAAAAGGTTCCCCATCAACACTGCACATGACATCAAATTCAATGAAATGACAGCCTAAAGTCAGCGCCTTGTCGAATGAAGCTAATGTATTTTCAGGGGCATAAGCGGCTGCGCCTCGGTGCCCAATAATTTTTTCAACAACCAACAAAATTCATTCCCCTTTTTGTAAAATGTAATGTCCTTTCCCCTCATAGGGAAAAAGTGCCGCCCGGGGCAGATGAGGATAATGTCGTAATTCCCTCACCCCTACCCCTCTCCCCCTGGTTGAAGAGGGAGTTTTAGCGAGTCAATTACTTTGTATTTGGTTTACGATTCGAAGCAACCTCAACGAGCGCGGTTAGAATTAATTCATTACTTACCGTTAAAGCAGGAGCCGGAGCAGATGCTTCGCCGACCATCATGGTATTCATTGCTTTCGCTTGCAAAGGTCTTGGCTGCGACGGATTACTTCCCTCAACAAAAACCAAATTGCTCACACTGTAATTTTGGTTTGGGTATGCCTTATTAATACGAGCCAATTCATCATTCACCTGCTGATACAACCGTTGTCGAATTTGACTTAAAACAGTCTGGGTTTCATCAAAACTCGGTTTAAAATCTACACTGGATATTTCATATTTGGCACCCGGTAAACTGACATCCTTGGCATTTTTATAAATCTCCGTTAATGCTTCCTGATTGACTCGCGCTTGTGCTTGCACATAGAGCTTTTCAAGTCCTGAGCTATCTTGAGAACGGTCAAATTCAATTAAATGCCAATCCCCTTTGGCGATTTTATTTAAGCGTTCCATGATATCAGCACGCGCCTTCACTAAATCAGCACTGGTCAATGTCACATTAATACTCACACCCAATAAAGCTGTTTGCGTTGTAACCCACTGTTTTGCGGAGAGTTGAAAATCAATTTTATCAAGAACCAATTGAGGTTGTGGTGGAGGAGGGGGTGGTAAAACATCTTCAGCAAAAGCAAACGGTGTGATAACCAATAAAACCAGGATTCTGGTAACGATTTGGCGCATAACCCTCTCCGATCTGATGAATAATCAAATTAGTGTATACCAGCATGCCTTAAGATACCAAATTATTAGCTGTGCCTAAGAAACTTTAAAATACTATGATTGGCAATTTATTTTTTGTCTTGGAAGTTTTAATGAGGGGGAATAGCCACCTTCTATTGCGAATTGTCATAAACTAACGGAGCGAGAAAAGCAATAAGATAAAAATAGCATTTTAGAGTTTCTTGGGATATACCATTGATTTAATCAAAAAATAGGAATATAACTTCTGCAAAAATATTTGCAAGAGGAGCATATACAATGATTTCTGTGGACAATATATCAAATACTAACCAAATAGCAACCGAAGATGATTTCCTCGATTACGCCCTCTCTCATGATTTTGGTGACTTGCACTTTAAAGTAGATCCTAAGACTGGAATGAAAGCAATAATCGCCATCCACAATACCAAATTAGGTCCCGCTTTAGGTGGTTGTCGTTTTATTGAATACCCCAATACTTATGCAGCAATTCAAGATGCCATGCGTCTTGCCCGGGGAATGAGCTTTAAAGCAGCATCAGTCAACTTACCCTTGGGAGGCGGTAAATCAGTTATTATTAAACCCAAAGGTCCATTTGATCGTGCCCAATATATGCATCAATTTGGTCGATTCGTTAATGAATTAAATGGTCGCTACATTACTGCTCTTGATAGCGGAACTGAATTACCTGATATGGACATCATCGCAGAACACACACCCTACGTAGCCAGTTTATCCAAATATGATGGAGACCCTTCCCCTTCTACTGCAAAAGGGATTCTACGAGGCATTCAAGCAGCTGTTGCATTTAAACTGGGGAAAGAAAGCCTGCAAGGAATTCATGTGGCCATCCAGGGTTTAGGTCATGTTGGATTTTTGCTCGCCAAACATTTACATGAATTAGGGGCGACATTGACGGTTGCAGATGTTTCTCCAGCAGCAGTAGATCGCGCTGTTACCCAATTCGGCGCTAAATCAGTAAGTTCGGATCAAATTCATAAAGTTCCCTGTGACGTTTTTGCTCCTTGTGCTTTGGGTGCAATTATCAATGACATTACCATTTCTCAATTGCAAACAACGATTGTTGCCGGGGCGGCAAATAACCAGTTGGCGCATACCTATCATGGTAATAAATTACATGATAAAGGCATTTTATTCGCTGTGGACTACGTCATTAATGCTGGAGGATTAATTTTTGCAGCATCTAAATATCTCCATACTCCAGAAGAAAAAATTAACGAACAAATCGATGCGATTTATACCCATCTAACTGAAATTTTTGTACGATCTGCTCAAGAAAATTTACCTACTAGTGAAATCGCAGATAATTTGGCAAAAGAGAAGTTATCTTAGGGCTCTCGCCATCCCGAGTGCGACGGGAATCTCCATGCTGTAGCACAGTGTTATGACAGGAGATTCCGGCACTCGACGGAGTAGTAGATGAGCATTGGACACTTAAAAGCCATTGCCATTTTGGCCCAAATAATAGAACTTAGGAATCTATGAAACATTTAAACCTGACTCCCGAACTTTATGAATACATGCTGGACAAATCTTTGCGCGAACATCCATCCCTAACTGGTCTACGCAAGGTGACCTCCACTATGGAGCTGGCGAACATGCAAGTTGCGCCGGAACAAGCACAATTTATGCAATTGCTCCTACGCTTGATCCGCGCCAAAAATGTTTTGGAGTTGGGAACATTTACGGGCTATAGTGCCTTAGCCATGTCCTTGGTTTTGCCTGATGATGGCAAGCTCATTACCTGTGATATCAATTCCGAGTGGACAAGCAAGGCCCATCCGTTCTGGAAAGAAGCACAGCAAGACCATAAAATTGAATTAAGACTTGGCCGTGCATTAGATACGTTACACAACCTCCTCAATGAAGGCTGGGAACAAAAGTTTGATTTCATTTTTATTGATGCCGATAAAACCAATTATGTGCATTACTATGAATTGGCCTTAAAACTGATTCAACCAAAAGGGTTAATTGCTATAGATAATATTTTCTGGGATGGTAAAGTAATTGATGAAAATGAACTAGGCGGACAAACCAGAGAAATTAGAAAACTGAATGATCTGATTAAAAACGATCAACGCGTGTTTGTTAGTTTGTTACCTATAGCAGATGGATTATTTTTAGTACAACCATCTTAAGACAACAAGTAGCTAGGAATCCCTCTCCCTATCGTGGAAGAGGGATAGAGATGAGGACTCATTAACCCAATCAATACCCTCATCGGCCCTAACGGGCACCTTCTCCTTTGTCTTCGTGATTCCGAGCATAGTGATGGCTCTCCCCATTTTAGAACAGTGTTCACCCTGGAGAGATCGCTGCTTGCACTCGGGATGACGGGCAAGGAAAAAGGTCAATTCCTGAAGTAAATGACAGTGGCCACGAGCCAGGCAAGGTAATCTTACTTTACCCATCTCCTATAGAGAAAGGAGTTTTTAAGTACCGAATCATTTTAAAGGAGTAATCAACAATGCAAACAAATAACAACCCATGTGGATTAGATGGTTTTGCTTTCTTAGAGTTTTCAGGTCCCGATAAAAAACACCTGCATCAACAGTTCATGGATATGGGTTTCCAGGCTACCGCGCATCATAAAAACCAGGACATCACCTTATTTCAACAAGGCGAGATTCAATTTATTGTCAATGCAGCAACAAATTGCCAAGCAGAAGAACATGCCAAAACTCATGGAGCGGGTGCTTGCGCCATGGGATTTAAAGTAAAGAATGCCAAGGCAGCATTCGAATATGCACTCCAACATGGAGCCAAAGCATTTGAAGATTGCGCTCACGCGCATCATGGTTTATTAGGTATCCAAGCTATAGGGGGTAGTGTCATTTATTTTGTTGATGATCAACATCAACCCTTCTCAACGCATTGGGAAAAACAAGCCAATAAAAAAGTAACGGGTAATGGCTTAGTACTGATTGATCATTTAACCCATAATGTGTTTCGTGGCAATATGGATAAATGGGCTGAGTTCTATGAATCCATTTTTAACTTCCAGGAAATTCGTTATTTTAACATTAAAGGGAAAATGACCGGATTATTAAGTCGTGCTCTAGGTAGTCCTTGTGGAAAAATAAAAATTCCTTTGAATGAATCTAAAGATGATTTATCGCAAATTGAAGAATTTCTACATGATTACAAAGGTGAAGGCATCCAACATATCGCATTAACTACGGACAACATTTACCAGACGGTGCATACATTAAGGGAGCAAGGGGTTAAATTCCTTGATGTTCCAGATACCTACTATGAAATGGTGCATGATCGTCTTCCTTGGCATCAAGAATCAGTGAGTCAACTTCAAAAAGAGAAAATTTTGATTGATGGTGAAAGCGATCCCAAACATGGTTTATTGCTGCAAATCTTTACTGAAAATATCTTTGGGCCGGTGTTTTTTGAAATCATTCAACGCAAAGGAAATCAAGGATTTGGTGAAGGTAACTTTCAAGCCTTATTTGAGGCGATTGAAAGAGATCAGATCAAACGTGGAACTTTGAAAGAAAAGTCTGCCTAACAAAACTATGGCCTGGGCACATAGGGTAAAGATTCCCGTCTCCCCAAGGGAGAAGGTGCCCGAAAGGGCGGATGAGGGTATTGGTTACGGCTAATGAACCCCTCCCCCCTACCCCTCTCCCATCAGTGGGAGAGGGGATTAACTTATCCCGGACTACAACTCAATGAGGAACTTATGAAACTTGCCAGTCTAAAATCAACATCATCACGCGATGGGGAATTATGCGTGGTCAATCAAGCATTGACTCGTGCAATACGAGTACCTCAAATTGCACCCAATTTGCAATATGCCCTAGATCATTGGAATGCAGTAGAGGAACAGTTACAACAAGTCTATCAACAACTTAATGAAGGACTTTTGGAGCATACCTTTAGTTTTGATCCACAACACTGTGAATCCCCCCTGCCTCGTGCTTATCAATGGGCGGATGGCAGTGCTTATGTTAACCATGTTGAACTGGTGCGTAAGGCACGTGGTGCAGAATTGCCAGAGAATTTCTGGACTGATCCTTTGATGTATCAAGGAGGTTCTGATTCCTTTTTGGGCCCCAGAGATCCCATCTTGGCAGCAGATGAAGCATATGGCATCGATTTTGAGGCAGAAGTTGCAGTAATTACTGATGATGTTCCTATGGGCATAAGCCATGAAAACGCAGGGCAACATATTAAGCTACTCATGCTGGTCAATGATGTTTCATTGCGTAATTTAATACCCAATGAACTGGCTAAAGGTTTTGGTTTTTTCCAATCGAAACCATCCAGCAGTTTTTCTCCTGTAGCCATCACACCTGATGAACTAGGATCTGAATGGGATGGTCAACGAGTGCATCTGTCTTTATTAAGTCATCTGAATGAGCAATTATTTGGCCAACCCAACGCTGGGATAGATATGACGTTTTCCTTCCCAAAACTGATTGAACATGCTGCAAAAACCAGAGTCCTCCGTGCAGGAACCATTATTGGTTCAGGTACAGTTTCTAATCTGGATCGCAGCAAAGGTTCATCGTGTATCGCGGAAAAGCGTATGCTGGAAACCATAGAGCAAGGCCAAGCAAAAACGTCTTTTATGCGTTTTGGCGACAGAATTCGTATTGAAATGCTCGATAAACAAGGCAACAGCCTGTTTGGGGCAATCGATCAAGTCGTGAAGCAGGTATAAGCGATGAAACTCTATGATTATTTTCGTTCCACGGCGTGTTATCGCGTCCGTATAGCCCTGAACTTAAAAAATATTGCCTATGAGAAAATAAATATTCACCTGGTGAATCATGGTGGAGAACAGCATAGTCCAGAATACCGAGAGGTTAATCCCCAAGAATTAGTGCCCAGCTTAGAAATCAATCAGCGAGTGATTAGTCAATCACTTGCCATAATCGATTATTTGGATGAAACGTACCCTAATCCTGCATTATTGCCCTCTGATCCTTGGGATAAAGCTATTGTAAGATCCCTTGCCTTAATTGTCGCTTGTGACATGCATCCGCTGAATAATTTAAGGGTATTAAACCGCTTAAAAGAGCAATTTCAAGCACATGAAACACAAGTCACAGACTGGTATCACCATTGGCTTAAAGCAGGATTTGACGCTTTTGAAATGAAATTAAAACAGATAAAACGCAGTCCATCTTTTTGTTTTGGCGATACAGTGACCTTGGCCGATCTTTGTCTTATCCCCCAAGTCTATAATGCGCATCGTTTTCATTTTGCTATGGACAGCTACCCCCTTATCAATGAAATCAACGCGCATTGTTTGACACTGGAACCCTTTCAAAAAGCAGCCCCCGAGATTCAATAATTGTTCCAGGTTGGGCTTTGACCCAACCTACATTACTTAATCCTTTGTCAATAAGAGTCTCTTTCAAAACCAAGCCTTCTTTAATTCTACGGTAACCACACCTTGCGGCGTTTTCTGAAGCATGCTCCAAACATTTTTGCATCGCTGTAAATGGCCAACTAGATAATTTTTACTGCTGCATTTATATCGCACCGGCATTTGATCATAAATTTTTCCAGAATTAATCGCCATACAATGTTCACCATTAGTCAGCTCAATGCCCCAAGGATAAGTAAGCGCCATATCTAATGTTTTATTTTGCTCATTATGCAATGGTTCTTTCACTTTAATCAGTACACTGTCTCCAATCCAAGGAGATTGAGGGCATAATGCCTCTGTCCGCTCTGGTCCTGACTTAACAAAACACGGATCATAAGTTTTGCCATCTGCCAGGCAACGCCAGGCATCTTCCCGCACAATTAACTGGGATTGAGAATAACATTCACCCATAAGTGTGTTTTTCACTTGCGGAATCGCTTGATTCGTCACATCACCAAAGGGTCTATATAATTTTAATATCGTATCATCTGCTGCAGCTCCTAAAGAGCAAATAAACAATGAGATACAGAACACTTTTCGCAACATAATGTTTCCTCAATGATAAACCTCGAAAAAGCAGTTGAGATCAAAGCACTTTCATTCTAATTTGGAGTTATCTTAATGAAGTAAGAAAATCAACATGTTTTAGCACTAAGATAGTAGAAATGCTGATAACCCCGGTGTATCATCTCATTTTTAGTTAAAGGTATCTATACTTCGCGAAGCCACAAATCGGGATTGGCATTGCCCAGTCTCGCTAACCAGACGAATTCTTCAATCGGGAAATGCTTGGTGTAATGCAAATACTTGCGCTGATTAATAAGCGTACGTCGACTGATAGAATTTAAATGCACCCAAACTGTGCCCTTTGTGAGTGCGCAAAGTATAATCAGAGTGAGGAGTAAAAAAAATGAGTGAAGTTTTTACCATAAAGCAGTGTTTAGATGGTGAAATCAGCATTGATGAACACGTTACCGTTAGAGGTTGGGTTAAGACTCGCCGCGACTCCAAAACGGGTTTATCTTTTATTAGCTTACATGATGGTTCTTGTTTTGCTCCCATTCAAATCGTAGCAACAGATAATTTGGACAATTACCTTGATGAAGTCAGTAAACTGACGGCTGGATGCTCTATCATTGCTTCAGGAAAATTGGTAGCCTCTCAAGGTAAAGGCCAAGCATTTGAGATTCAGGCTGACTCGATTAAAGTAGTAGGTTGGGTAGAGAATCCAGATACATATCCTATTCAGGCCAAACGCCACACACTTGAATTTCTGCGTGATGTAGCTCATCTACGTCCACGTACTAATACGATAAGCGCGGTAACGCGAATTCGTCATTGTTTGTCACAAGCCATACACCGCTTTTTCCACGAACAGGGTTTCTTTTGGATACATACCCCCATTATTACTTCCAGTGATTGTGAAGGGGCCGGTGAAATGTTCCGCGTATCGACCTTAGACCTCTTAAATATCCCTAAAAATGAATACGGTCAAATTGATTTCAGTAAAGATTTTTTTGGAAAAGAGACTTTTCTCACTGTTTCAGGACAGTTAAATCTTGAGGCGTATTGCATGGCCATGTCGAAAGTATATACTTTTGGACCGACTTTTCGTGCTGAAAACTCGAATACAAGCCGCCATTTGGCTGAATTCTGGATGATTGAACCTGAAATCGCTTTTGCCACTTTGCATGACATTTGTACCTTAAGCCAAAAGATGTTGCGTTATCTATGCAAAGCAGTTCTGGATGAACGTGCAGATGATATGGACTTTTTCAATCAGTTTGTCGCTCCAGGATGTATTGAACGGCTAGAACACATCGCGGATTCTAATTTTGAAATCATGACTTATACTGATGCCATCAGAATTTTGGAACAATGCGGTCAATCATTTGAATTCCCTGTAAGCTGGGGATTGGACTTACAATCAGAACATGAACGTTATCTGGCAGAAATCCACTGCAAAAAACCGGTGATACTGACTAATTATCCTCAAGAAATCAAAGGGTTTTATATGCGTCTCAATGATGATGAAAAAACCGTTGCGGCTATGGATGTTTTAGCACCTGGAATTGGTGAAATCATTGGCGGCAGTCAACGTGAAGAACGCCTGGATATCCTGGATAAGCGCATTGAAGAATGCAATTTAAATAAAGAAAGCTATCAATGGTATAGAGACTTACGTCGATATGGTACGGTACCCCATGCAGGATTTGGTTTGGGCTTTGAACGCTTGGTCAGCTATGTTACAGGCTTAGCTAACGTACGCGATGTCATTCCTTTCCCACGCACACCAGGGCATGCAAACTATTAAATAAATCTCTTGCTCCATTGGGTGATTTGCAGCCTGGGTGAAGGCGTCAGCCGTAACCCAGGAGATTTGAATGCAACCCATTAGGCTCCTTGATTTACAAATCTTATTCCCGCTTGGCTCAGAAACCCGGTTTTCGCGTCGCTGCACCCAGGCTACATACGAAGGTTATACTTGCCCAGATTATAAATTTAAGGGAGCTTTATTTTCAGGCAGGTTATCCTCTACGGCTTCGACTTCCTCAATAATGATCGGTAATCGAGGGGCTTTAATTTTTGAACTTTTATTTTTTAAAAATCGATGAGCATTTACAGAGCGCCCCATATCGACCAAATCATAAGTTACTTTATCTTCTCTGATTCCATCGAATAAACTTTTCTTGGCTGCAGCTGGTTGAGGGCTACCAACCCCCTCCTTTCTTTTAAACATAGTTGTTTACCCCTTTTTCTGTTGATGACCCTGAATCAGTAATCATTCAGGAAAACAAACCCCTGATACAAAATTTATTTAAACTCAGATAAAAGACCATCGCCCAGCACTAAAACGCGATCCATTTGTTTCGCTAACTGCTGATCATGAGTCACAATAACCAAAGCCGTATTCATTTTTCGATTCAGCTCCAGCATTAAATCAAACACTTTGGTTGCCGTTGTCTGATCGAGATTGCCTGTAGGTTCATCAGCTAGCACGCAGTAAGGCTGATGTACCAAAGCTCGAGCAATGGCAACGCGTTGCCGCTCGCCTCCTGAAAGCTGAGCCGGTTTATGTGTTTTTCTTTCTTTAAGTCCAACATCATCCAACATTTTACTTGCTTCAGCCGTAGCATCCTTTACTGAGATATTCGCCAAGAGCAGAGGCATAGCAACATTTTCAAGTGCGGTGAACTCAGGTAACAAGTGATGAAACTGGTAAATAAATCCCAAACCTTGATTACGTAATCGGCAACGTTGCTTTTCATTTACTTTTTGCCAATTCACATCCTTAATTAATACATCGCCAGTAGTTGGCTTATCCAACCCGCCCATTAGATGCAATAAGGTGCTTTTCCCAGATCCTGATGGACCAATAATTGCCAAACGTTCGCCTTTAGCAATCGACAGATCGACTCCTCGCAGCACATCTACTTTAGAAGCGCCATCATTGTATGATTTACATAAATTTGTAGCATTTAAAATAACATCACTCATAATGCAAAGCCTCCGCAATCACTGTTTTTGAGGCACGCCAGGCAGGATAAATTGTTGCCAGAAAGCTCATTAATAAAGCCATAACACAAACGGTCCATAGATCGCTTAACATAATCTTGGAAGGTAAATAATCAACAAAATAAATACTGGATGACAAGACCTTGAAATGAAACCAGGATTGCAGATGGTTCACAATTGTGGTCGCATTTTTAGCCAATACTAATCCACCCAGCAAACCAAAAAATGTCCCCACGACTCCTACCATCATTCCTTGCACAATAAATGTCCACAATATCGTAGAAGGGGTCGCACCAATGGTTCTTAAAATGGCAATTTCTGCTTGTTTGTCATTAACAACCATCACCAAAGAAGAGACCAGATTAAATGCAGCTACGGCGATAATGAGCAATAAAATCATAAACATCATCGTTTTTTCCATTTTGACAGCCTGAAAAAACGCACCATATTGCTGTGTCCAATTGCCGACCTGATATTCTTCTCCCAGCAAATGAGATAATCGAGAAGTCAATTCGGGTGCTTGGTACACGTTATCTATTTTCATTTTGATCCCGGTGACATCATCACCCATTTGCAATAGCTTTTGGGCATCTCCCATATTGATAAATGCCAACTTTGTATCAAAATTAAATCCAGTGCCCGCAGAGAAAACACCAACTACAGTAAATCGCTTAAAACGAGGAATCATTCCAGCAGGAGTCACGGTTGCTTGAGGGATCATCACCGTGACCTTATCGCCAATCATGGTGCCCATACTGTCTGCGAGACCTCTACCTAGGATAATGCCAAAATCTTTTAAATTGCTTAGACTACCGGCCAGCAATTTATCTTGTAAGTGACTCATCTTTTCTTCTTTTTCAGGCAATACTCCCGTTAAGACAATAGGTAAAACTTGCCCTTCATGCACCATTAATCCCTGTCCACCAACATAAGGGGCTAATGCTTTAATTTCGGGAACTGTTTGAATCTTTTTAGCTACTTCAGGCCAATTATTGAGTCGCTCGTTGGGGCCAGAGACCGTGATTTCAGGCGCCATACCGAAAAAACGGTTATGTATTTGCTCATCAAAACCATTCATTACTGATAAAACAGTAATAAGAACCATCACTCCTAAGCCTATACCCAGCATGGAGCTCAGAGAAATGAAAGAGACAAAATGATTCTTTTTTCGAGAACGCGTATAGCGTAAGCCCATAAAAAGAGCTAATGGTTTATACATAATTGCTATTAGTTAGAGTTAAAGTCTTATTGTAGAGAAAAAATCATCCAAGAGATATACCTCATAAGCAGTTCTGCTATTTTATTGTTTCGTCATCAGATAACCCACATACTTATCCACAGAATTTGTGGATATTTATAGGCTGTTAGGCAGCAGTTAAGGGATGTTTTCAAGCCATTAATTCTACAAATTGTGAATTATATTGAATTAAAGTAAACTGTTTTATCAAAAAAAATTACAGGAGTATCCCATGGCTTCATCACCATTCCAGGTAAAAAAAATCATTCTCAGTGATAAGCTTAGAGCCTTAGTTAACACCCCTCACGTGTGTATTGAAGAAATTAATGCTCTGTTGGATGCAGAACTCAATACTGTTCCAGGAGGAAAAGCACTCGATCAATTAACTGATTTCATTCATTTAGTTACGTTCATTCGTTTAAAACACTTTTCTGATCCTATTCGAGCGCTACAAATATTTGCGGATAAAAATACAACTCCAGAAACAGCAAAAGCACTCGTTAACGCGATTAGAATGGCACCTGCACGTGATGATAAAATTTATGAGCTTATCTGCATTTTAGCTCAAAATGAAAAGCTGGCACGCTACTCCGACATAGCCCATGTGACGCCACTGCGTTTTGCCATGATTGTAAATAAATCCGGGAGTGCCAAGGAACCCAAATATGTGGAGGAAGAATGCAAGGAATGGTATTTGCTGTTTGACTTATTTGGACTTTGTAAAAATCTACCTCACGATTTAATTCCCTTACTTGCCAAACATTTATGCACTACGAATCCTTCAGCGGAGGATCTTCAAGCCCTTGGATTATTCCTAAGTCATTTAGATAAACTCAAGCTGTTACACTACGAAATAGTAACCGTGATGCTGCCCCAACTCAATAATAAAAGGAACATCGAGAATCTCCAATCCTTGCTGCTCTTTTTACAAAAAAATGATTTGCTCCATCCCCAGGTTTTAGACCATGCACTGCCTTGGTTGCATTATCTAGATGTGCTTAAGATTTTTTTCTCCATCTATAGTGAAGAACTGCAGTCCGCGAGCTCATGTCGAGAAGCATTAGAAAAACTGCCCCTATATTGCCAACTGTCTCTTCCTGATGCCGGTAATTTTGATGATGTGGTGACTACAAACACTCCCTTACACCTGGCGGTTATCCAACGTAATCTTTTTAGTCTAAAACAAGCATTACGCTTAGCGAATTCCAAACTCCTTTTAGCGACTTCATATGAAAATACAGCCTTGGTATTAGCGTGCAAACTGGCTGATAAACAATCTGCACAGCTTATTTTGGCACGAATGCGCGAATTAGGCTGTGATGTAAATCAGGCTGATCACCACGGGATGACTGCGCTTCATTGGGCAAGATTATACCATTTTGATAGTTTAGCTGCGGAACTCATTGCTGCAGGCGCTAATGAAAAAATAAAGACCGCAAATGGAAAAAGCAGCACCTATTTCGCAAAGCACCAATTTACACTCGTTGATTTCAAAATAGAGGGGCATGAAATTATCGAAGATAATTTCAAATTAAAAAATTCCGCTTTAACAGATATTGCCTTTCATGCAGATAAAATAGCCTTAAATTTAAAATTAACCAGTTCCGATGAGATAATGGAGTTGTATCAAAGGGACGAGGGCGCTCAAATTCGTTCCTCTAATCGTTTTAACTTATTTTTTAAAACATTTCGTACTCGATTAATTGAATGGCTAGGAAAACAAAGAGAATTGGATTTAGAAGCCGGTCAATCAGCAGCTGCTCGTTCAACTCCCGGTTAAAGTAGACTGTTGGAATGTCCCTTCTCCCCGTCGGGGAGAGGATGCATGTCAGGGTAGATGAGAAGATTGATTGCGACAAATGAACCATCATCACTACCTCTCTGACGGGAATCTCATTCCCTTGCTTAGGCACAACCGTACCAAGGAATAAGAAGAAAATACTGAGTAGTGTCTTTTTAATAGACTACCAGTTATCCTATATAACATTTTGTAAACCCGCTAACAGGTAAGGTAATTTGTATGAATCCGAGCTCTTGGTATTTTCCTTCACTCATTGCTTTATGTCTTTATGGTGCCTGGGGCTATTGGGGCACAAGAGCGTCAAGTTTTATCAATCCACTTTCCATTACCTTTTACTCAAGTATTGGCGTATTAATTTCAGGCATCATCGCCTTGGTATTACTTGATTTTAAATTGGATCTTTGTCCCCGGGGGGGAACGTATGGGTTATTGAACGGTTTAGCGAGTGGTATTGCCTGTATTTTTTTCATTTTGGCACTACAAAATGGACCTACGATGCCGGTAGTGCTCGTCACATCCATGTACCCTATGATTACTCTATTATTATGCGTCGTGTTTCTAAAGCAAGAATTAACATTCAAACATGGATTGGGAATGGTTTTTGCGATTCTTGCGTTAATCTTACTTGCTACAGAATGATTGGTGATTGGTGCCCAGGGCCGGAATCGAACCGGCACGGAGGTTAAGCTCCGAGGGATTTTAAGTCCCTTGCGTCTACCTGTTTCGCCACCTGGGCAATTTCTTTATGGAGGCTGAGGCCGGAATCGAACCGGCGTACACGGCTTTGCAGGCCGCTGCATGACCACTCTGCCACACAGCCTCATTTGATACTTCTGATACGTCTATCTCTTAAAGCTCTTAAAAAAAAAGCGACTTTCTGTGTCGCTTTAATTTGGAGCGGGAAACGAGACTCGAACTCGCGACCCCAACCTTGGCAAGGTTGTGCTCTACCAACTGAGCTATTCCCGCGTCTCTACGGGGTGTGATTCTACCGAAATTTAACACCCTGTCAATAATAAAATTAATTTTTTTTCGTTAATTCTGGCCAAGCAATCGCCAAGTAAATAATCATCGACCAAATCGTTAAAATTGCGGCCACATACAGTAAGATAAAACCGAAAATCCCCCCCCAAGTATCTAAAGAATTAAAAGCCAACAATAAAAATAAAGCGACCATTTGTAAAAAAGTTTTTATCTTGCCGACATAACCGACCGTCACACTGGCACGCCGACCAATTTCAGCCATCCATTCCCTTAATGCTGAAATAACAATTTCCCGTCCAACAATTACAATAGCGGGAATAGTAATATAATTAATTTCCTTAGCGCCTACGAGCAACAGTAAGCTCGTAGAAACCAATAGCTTATCTGCAACAGGATCAAGAAAAGCACCAAAGGGAGACATCATCTTCAGTTTGCGTGCCAAGTACCCATCTAACCAATCCGTAAAACTTGCCGCAGCAAAAATACTGGCTGCCAACATATGTGCAAACGAAAACGGCATATAAAATACGATAACGAATACTGGAATCAGCACGATACGCAGCAAAGTTAATAAATTAGGCAAACTGGTTAATGTACTCAACGTTTGATACTCCCTTTACATATGACTAAATAAAGCAACTCCCGTTTGTATGAATCACTGCCATTAGGTTAAGGAATTTCCCTTCTCTCCATGGGGAGAAGATGCCTGAAGGAGGATGAGGGCATGATAATGGCCGATGAACCCTCACCCCTGCCCCTCTCCCACGAGTGGGAGAAGGGATCCTTAAGCTTAACGACAATGGTCCTATGAGTGTCCATATAAAAACGTACCCTAGGTGAAGCGATAACGTCCACCCGGAATTCTGCAGTTTTTATTTTTCATACCCACACAAAAACAAATAGCTATGGATGCAATTAACTCCATTTGGATAAATTTAAAAAATCCGCTACCTGTTTATAATCATCAAACACGGCTACTGCTCCAGCTGCCATAAGGACAGCTTCTTCTTGCTGATGATAAATATCTATTCCTACCGCAGTTACTTTAACACTTTTTGCCATTTCCATATCGGTAAGAGAATCACCTATCATCAAAGTTGTCGCTGCAGTTCCGCCGTATTCTTCAATAATTTCTTCTAACATTTGTGGACAAGGTTTTGCTGGTACTTGTCCCGCAGAGCGAGTTACTTTAAATAGTTTATCAAGGCCTGCAGCCTGCAAAGCACGAGACAAGGATTGATGTCCTTTATTGGTTGCAACTGCCAGATTTATCCCGGCTTCATGTAATTGATAGATCAGTTCACGTACACCAGGCATCAAACAGACATCTGCGGAACGAGAATGCATGGCCAATTGCACTGCATGCAATAATTGTTGATGTTGTGGTTCAGTCAAGTGCGGATAAGTTTTTTTTAAAGCCTGTACCAAACCTAAATCAACAAATTTTCTCGCCTGATTGGGGTCAAAATCGCCAAACCCTAGCAAATTCGCTTCTGTAGCAACAACATGTAAAATTATCCCTAAAGTATCCGCAATAGTACCTTCCCAGTCAAATACTACCAAATCATATGGATTGCTCATTGCTCACTACGCTCCTCGCACGTAATTGTTTTAGTGCGGTAGAAAAATGGTTATCTGCATCAGCTTGAAACACATGCTTTGTGCCATTTAATTCAAATTGAATCGATCGTGCGTGTAAAAAAAGACGATGATGCTGATTATCTATCCCTTCTACATCTCCTGCAAGTGCCCCATATTTTTTATCCCCGACTATAACATGTCCTAAATGGGCACTATGTACACGAATTTGATGCGTACGCCCGGTTTTAGGACTGGCCTCGACCCAACATGCCTGTTGATAATTTTCAAGAAGTTTAAATACCGTTTCAGAAGCTTTTCCTTCTTCTTTAACCGACACAATACGCTCACCTGATTTTAAAGTATTTTTTTCAAGTGCCGCACGAACGGTGACTTGTTTTTTACCTTCCCAGCGATGAGTCAATAAGGTCCAATAGGTTTTTTGCACCTCGCGTGCCTCAAGTAATGCATGCATTGCTCTCAAGGTACTTCTTTTTTAGCTAATAAAAGACATCCCGAAGTGTCTTTATCAAGGCGATGAATCAATTCAAGATAAGTTAAATCGTTTCGGGTTTTTCTCAACGCTTCGATTACACCAAGACTCAAACCACTTCCACCATGAACCGCAATGCCTGCTGGCTTGTTAATGACCAAAAAGCAAGGGTCTTCAAAAATGATGCAGTCTTTCAATCGCTTGGCCAAAGCATCGCCTACAAATACCTCTTTTGATTCGGAAACCCGAATTGGAGGAATACGAACATTGTCCCCGGCATGTAATCGTGAATTGATTTGTGCTCTTTTTTTATTAACCCGAACTTCACCACCACGGATAATTCTGTAGATATGACTTTTGGGAACACCCTTTAAAATGCGAATCAAATAATTATCCAGACGTTGCCCTTCTTCTTCATTACTGATTTCTCTATAACTTACTTCACTCATTTGTCAATAAACCTGTTTGCTGGGCGTGATTTTTTTGATATGATCGCCTGTAGCGTGGGAAAATTTCCATGCAACCGAATTATAACGCATTTAAATAAAAAAAGCGTAACTATTTACTTTAAAGTATATGCTAATCATTGAGGAAGAAAGGCTTTGGCCCATCTAAATGAATGATTATTTGTTAAATAGAGTTACATAAAAATAGCGCTTCCATTTAAGCATAAGATATAAGGAAGCGACCCAATGCCAGAGATAAATTGACCATATTTTTGACAGAAACCTACGCATGCCAGACATGCTTTATACCGATTACGAATTATTTCAGGGCTTTCGCACGCCTTTGGCTTCCTATTTCAACCCGTTTGGTTTGTAATCAGTATATCTCACAGTATGCACCTCTCATCAGACCTCTTTCGAAACTCGCTGTAGAGCGACAAATGCTAGGAGGAACGGAGCACAGAACTGCAGTGTACACGTCAGTACATAAGGATTCTGTTGAACAGGGTACATGTGTAACGTCTGTTTATAAGGCCATGGGTTCGCCTAAAGATCACATCGCTTATTGTTCAATCCCAGGTGCTACTGATCGATTACCTACTTGCGGTGAAAACCCCGGATTTTCCAATATTGCAACAGAGCATACCGAGGTATGCCATGTAGCACAGAAAATCCAGACCTCAGCCAAAAGCATCGAAATATCAGTAAATCCTATTGAACCTCTAAGGTATTTTGAGCCTTATATTAGGTTTTTTTCACGTTTCGCTAGCTTGAGCCAAAAATGGCTTGATTTTCGAGTATCGAAGCGCAACCTCTACGAAGCAGGTGCGCATCGAAACGCCGACAATCAAACCATTTTGGCCAAGATAATAGAAAGGTAAAGAGACCCTATCTCAACTTGAATGATGGCGCCCTTAATTATGGGGTAACAGATGGAAAAAATGTTAATCAATGCAATGCAAACTGAGGAAGTTCGTGTTGCACTAGTTAAAGATCGTTATTTATTTGACCTGGATATTGAATGTCCCGGTGAAGTGAAAAAAAAGGGTAATATTTATAAAGCAACCGTCACCAGACGAGAACCGAGTCTCGATGCAGTTTTCGTAGAGTATGGTTCTAAACGTCAAGGCTTCTTGCCCCTTAAGGAAATCGCACCTGAATATTTAAGCAAAAATCCTGAAGAATTTGGCGATGAAAAACCACCCATCACTTCCTTAATCCGAGAAGGCCAGGAATTGTTGGTTCAGGTTGACAAAGAAGAACGTGGCAGCAAAGGAGCCGCGCTAACAACCTATATTACTTTAGCAGGTTGTTACCTAGTTCTCATGCCTAATAATCCTCGCTCAGGCGGTATCTCCAGACGTATCGAAGGTGAAGAGCGTGACGAACTGCGAGAGACACTCAATGCATTGACTTTACCTGAAGACATGGGACTTATTATCCGTACGGCGGGTGTAGGCAAAAGCCAAGAAGAATTACAAGATGACCTGGATATGCTGTGCAATCAATGGCAATCCATCAAACAAGCTTATAATTCGGAACTTGCCCCTTCGTTGATTCATCAAGAAGGTGATGTCATCATTCGTTCTATTCGTGATAATTTACGTAAGTCCATCAGCGAAATCATTATCGATGATCAGATTTCTTACATTAAAGCCAAGCAATATATTGAGCGAGTAAAACCAGAATTCTTACCTAACTTGAAGCTCTACAACAGCAGCATCCCTCTGTTTAACTTCTATCAAATTGAAAGTCAGATAGAAACTGCATTCCAGCGCCAAGTGATGTTGCCGTCTGGAGGTGCTTTGGTGATCGACAGAACCGAAGCTCTGGTTTCAATTGATGTCAACTCAGCTAAAGCAACGGGTGGATCAGATATCGAAGCAACTGCATTCAATACAAATATTGAAGCAGCCGACGAAATCGCTCGCCAGTTACGTCTACGTGATTTGGGTGGTTTAGTTGTTATCGATTTCATTGATATGAGCTCCAGTAAAAATCAACGGGATGTCGAAAATCGCCTGAAAGAAGCATTGCAAGCGGATAGAGCACGTATTCAAGTCGGACGTATTTCCCGCTTTGGTCTTTTGGAAATGTCGCGTCAACGTCTGAGATTATCACTAGGGGAAAGTGCTCAGGAGGTGTGTCCACGTTGTGAAGGACGAGGTACGGTTCGTAACATTCAGTCTCACGGGTTGGCAATTACACGTCTCATTGAAGAAGAAGCATTAAAGGAAAAAACCGCTGAAATCCAAGTACAGCTTCCTGCAGAAATGGCAACCTTCATTATGAATGAGAAGCGTAATTTCATTAAAGACATTGAGAAAAGGCATAGTGTTTCAGTAATGATTATCGCCAATCCTTACATGCACTTACCACAGTACTCAATCACTCGTCTGAAAGAAGATAATGTAGGTAAATCGAAAAAGCCTAGTTATTCTCTAATCCAACAGCCTGAATTACATGTTCCCGGTAGTGAGGTTGATAGTTCTTTACGAGATGAACCTGCAGTCAAACCATTAACAGAACATCAACCGGTAAAAAGCGCTCAAACCAGCTTTATCAAGCGCTTATGGTCCAGTTTATTTGGTGGACATGCAGACACTTCGGTTTCAGTGCCACAAAGCCAGGCTAAAAGAGCACCAGGCCGTCATCAAGCTCAGGCAAAAACGTCTAAAGGTTCTGGTGGTGACCGCAGATCGCAAAATAGAAGACGTCGGCCCAATGGTAACCAACAACAAAGAGCCAGTGCAGGTAATAATCCAACTGCTTCAAACCAGAATCGTAGAAGAACTGGACCACAGCAACAAGGAAACATCAAAGCAGTTGTTAAAGCAGATGGCCAGAAAAAAAGAGAGACCGCAGCAAAAGAATAAAGCGGACTCTTTAGCCTGATGACACAAAAGATCTCCCCGATAGCAGGTTGTTATGACGGGAGATCCCTCGTTGCATTCGGGATGACGGCAAATAGTCCCCCGTCTTAGGGCCTTGTCTTCACCCTGGCTACAATTCAGGAGCGATCCCAGAAAGGGATACTCCACGAATAAAGGACTTCACCTTCATTAGTAAAAGAAAAATAATTCGACATAACAAGGAGAGTTTTAGATGATACCCGTAAAAGGTTATGCGGCTCAAAGTGCAAAAGCCCCTCTTAAACCTTATTCATTTGAGCGTCGTGATGTTGGAACAAATGACGTGCTGATTGACATTCATTACTGTGGCATCTGTCACTCAGACATTCATCAGATAAAAGATGAATGGGGTGGTTCCTTATTTCCAATGGTTCCAGGTCATGAAATTGTGGGTGTAGTCAGTCAAGTAGGTCCATCGGTCACTAAGTTTAAAGTAGGCGACCGCGTGGGTGTCGGTTGTTTTGTTGATTCGTGCCGGCAATGCGACAGCTGTCATGAAGGATTGGAACAGTTTTGCGAAGTAGGAATGACTTTAACCTATAATAATGTGGAAAAACGTCACGGTAATTTGGCTCAAGGCGGCTACTCTACCCAAATTGTTGTAGACGAAAATTATGTTTTGAACATTCCTGAAAACTTGCCTATGGACGCAGCTGCACCGTTGCTTTGTGCAGGAATAACCCTCTACTCCCCCTTAAAGCATTGGCAGATTGGTCCTGGAAAACGTGTTGGTATTTTAGGTTTGGGTGGACTTGGACATATGGGCGTCAAACTGGCGCATGCAATGGGAGCTGAAGTGACCGTTTTGAGTCATTCGCTCAGCAAAGAAGCTGATGGCAGACGCATGGGTGCCGATCATTTTTTTGCTACATCGGATCCTCAAACCTTCAAAAAGTTAAACAATTCTTTTGATCTCATTATCTGTACTGTTTCCGCTAAAATCGATTGGAATGATTACATCCAATTACTCAAACGCGATGGAACCATGGTTGTTGTTGGTATTCCAGAAGAGTCTGTTCCACTGAATGCATTTTCTCTGATAGCGAAACGTAGAAGTCTGGCTGGTTCGATAATTGGCGGAATTAAAGAAACCCAGGAAATGCTCGATTTTTGTGGCAAACACAACATTGTGTCCGATATTGAACTAATTCCCATAGAACAAGTTAACGAAGCTTATGAACGTGTCCTAAAAAGCGATGTCCGCTATCGTTTTGTCATTGATATCGCCACTCTATGATAACTCCCGCTCATCATCCCGAGTCTAACGAGGGATGATGAGGGTCCTTTAGTTCGCCTAGGCCAAATCTACGGCACCGCATTAAGTGATGTGGTTCCAAATAAACTCAAAATTAAAAATGCCAAGAAAATAACGATAAACAAAAAGAAGAGTACTTTGGCAATACTGGTTGCCGTGGACGCAATGCCGCGAAAACCAAATAAACCTGCAACAATGGCGACTACCAAAAAAATGAGCGCCCACTTTAACATGATGATCTCCTTATCTTAATCGATAATTCGTACATTTTGAGTATAGTTGAAAAAGTGGGGGTAATGAAAAACTGTAGGATCGTAGGCTGGTTAAAGGGAAACCGTCATCCCTCGCTACGTCCAATTCCAATCATAAATCGGTGGCAATGGGATTCACACCGA
The DNA here is from genome assembly GCF_900635815.1 of Legionella cherrii. NCBI lineage: Bacteria > Pseudomonadati > Pseudomonadota > Gammaproteobacteria > Legionellales > Legionellaceae > Legionella > Legionella cherrii. The sequence goes on along the minus strand of NZ_LR134173.1, from coordinate 1,483,910 downwards.
TATTGGGATTGATACCGCAATCATCAAGAATTTTGAGTAAATTATTCCCTTTTTTGGTTAACCGTTTGATGCAATACTCTTCAAGATAACTTTTTAAAATGTATTCATAATCAGGCAAGGTGAGAATCTTGAGTATTTTCTCTGCCATTTCCAAATGGCGCGCATTGTTATAATGACAGGCTTGGAATAAAACGCCACCTAACATGGCGGCAATACTGGCTTTACGGAGAGGATTAGCCAAATAAAAACGTTGAATGCATTCATCGATAGCTCGTTCCTTGTCCCAAGATACCCACTCATCATAAAAGCTCATCGCTGGATCGAAATTAATAAAATTATTCTTTTGTAATTCTTGAATGGCATAAGCAACTGCAACAATCGCCTGTATATTGGCCCAAGAGCAATTACCACTAATTTGCGAACTAATTGGCATTTTTGCGACGGGAATCAACCCTAATTGCTGGTTAATTACTTGATGGAAATAACGTCTCGGTTGTTTTTTATAAAGAAAATCTTGCAGAAAACGAACATTCAAGGCTTCGGGATTACTCATTTTATAGATATTAACACTCCCCTCCTGTAAGCTGTTTTCACCGCGATCAATTTTAGCCCACCATGGACCAAAACGAATAAATCCCATAGCATGGCCGCGACTGGCTGCAGGAAGAATCAACATAGGTGCTTTTAAAAATTCCTGCACCCGTCGTATTTGTTGTTCGTTCAAATAAGGCAAGTGCTGATATTGTAAAAGCTCCTCTGCAAGCGTAAAGCCATCGATAATGACGTAAGCCAATGGAAAATAGTCTCGTAAATGGCGTGTTGAATAGCTGCTGATAAAACGTCTTAAAGCATCCCTTATCACGGCAACAGTAAATTCAAGGATAAAACCTTCATAATCCAGTTCAATAAATTCGCCCTTGGCATTGACTATATCAACATCCCCTTGCAACTCAAAACGATGCCCAATAAGTTTGCCGTTAATGAAATCAAGGGCAAAATCAAGTTTAGCTCCATATTGATAGAGTAACCGTTTAAGCGTCTCTTGACCGCGCAATACTGGATAAACCAATACAGAAAGTCCATTGCGCGTATAGGCATTGGGATCTGCGCCACTATTTAATAACAATTGCGCCATTTCGACATCATTATTATCCACCGCCCAATGTAAGGGGGTACGCCCAGTCACGTCGGCTTTATTCACATTGACTTTACGAACAATTAATTGCTCAGCAATGTGCGTTTGGCGTGTAATAGCACACTCAATTAAGGGTGTAAAACCATATTCATCAATGTCATCCAACGATTCCCCTGCTCGAAGATAAGCTTCAAAATCAGGCATTCGATGGCTGATTATGTCACTTGCAATTGTCATTAAGGACCTCTAGGTTTAGGTGTATTAGTGAATCGAGGCATATTACCTAAACGCAGTTGTTTTTCTTGCTCCTGATTGCGTCGTTCATTATCGTATTCGCGTCGCGCATCCGTATTTAAAGGAGGTTCAGGATTTAAAGGTGCATCAATGCCATCAAAACGCTGGCTGTCTAACGCAGGATGTTGCAAAATATTATTTTGCAACTCCCCTTCAAGACCCGGTTGAGCCTCATAATTGGAGTGTTCACGAGCTTTCACCGACGCCATTCGCCGCTCACCTTGCTGTTCAGCCAGACGCCTCTGTCGCTCCATAGCTTTAGTTTCAACAACTAAAAAGGAAGAGCTTTCCGTACGAGTGAATACAGGAAGATCCGATACTCTTTTAAGTAAAACATACACCGCACCAGTACCACCATCACTAGGCTTCGCGCTATGAAACGCAATGACCTCTTGGATTTGCTGTAACCAGTGATTCACTAAATTCTTTAGCAGAGGGGGAGCATTTCTAGCGCTTTGTGTACCATGGACAATAAGTAAGGTATGTTTATTCTTCTTTACCTGTTTTAGAATAAATTCCAACAAAGCCCGACGCGCATCATCTGGCTTTAAATTTGAAAGATCCAGTTTTGCTTCCCAAGGAATTTGCGCAGTTTTTAATTCATTAAACCGCTTACCAGAAACATTGGGTGTCACATAAGCTAAAACACTACTTGCAAGAACAGGCTCTTCAATATCATCGGTTAAATAATATTCATTTAGCATAGTTTAAAAATCCAATCATGTTAATCAAAGTATAACTTAGGTTGCAAAAAGTAGGAGGATTTTTTTAAAGTTCTGCTTATTGTACAAAAAATGTGATTCTTGAAGCCTGGATGTTTTGTAGCCCGGATTAGTGCAGTGTAATCCGGGATCTTTAGACGTCATCCCGAGTGCTACGAGGGATCTCTCGTCATCATACACAGTACTGCGGAGATCCCTCACTAGCGTTCGGGAAGACGGGCCTATCATTCAGGCTACAATAACGCACAAAATATCTTACAAAAATTCTCTTTGCAAAATTTCAGCAATTTGTACTGCATTGGATGCCGCACCTTTGCGAATATTATCCGCAACGACCCACATATTTTAATCCATTAGGATGAGAAATATCTTGCCGAATTCGTCCAACAAACACCTCATCATGCCCTATAGCGTTTTTAAGAACAGTGGGATAACTTGCCTTAGCCACATTATCAACGACTTTCACTCCTGGAGCTTTAGAAAGAATCTTACGCGCCTCGTCAGCAGTTAAGGGCTTTTTTAATTCCAAATGAATGGCTTCAGAATGGCCGTAAATAACAGGTACTCTAACTGCAGTAGGATTGACCATGATACTGTCATCTTCCATAATTTTACGTGTTTCCCACACCATTTTCATCTCTTCGCGGGTATATCCATTCTCTTCAAACTGATCAATGTGCGGAATCGCATTAAAAGCAATCTGTTGTGGGTACACATTGATATTCGCAGGCCGACCATTCAAAAGATCACCTACTTGGGAAACAAGCTCACTAATCGCTTTCTTTCCCGTACCAGAAACTGATTGATACGTCGCCACATTAATTCGAGCAATTCCTACCGCATCATATATAGGCTTCAAGGCAACAACCATCTGAATCGTAGAACAATTGGGGTTGGCAATAATGCCTCTATTTTTATAGTCAATAATACGGTGAGGATTGACTTCGGGAACGACTAAAGGAATGTCCTCTTCATAACGAAAGCAAGAACTATTATCGACCACCACACATCCACTTGCAGCAGCTTTGGGTGCATATTCTTTAGATACAGAACCACCTGCTGAGAATAAAGCGATATCCGCTTTACTGAAATCAAACTCAGCCAGATCTATTACATCAAATTGTTCATTTCTATATTCTACTGTTTTACCCACAGAACGAGAACTTGCTAATGGATAAAGGTTTTTTATAGGAAAATTTCGTTCTTCCAATACGGTTAGAAAAGTTTCACCAACTGCCCCAGTAGCACCAACAATCGCTATATTTAATTCTCTGCTCATGATTAACCTCTTCTGAATTCTTTTATCATTTTTTCTCCATGGGAGAAGGGAAAAAAACTCCCTTCTCCTGCTTCGGGGAAAAGGGAAATAATTAAGGAGAGTTTAGGATAATGCCTTATTTCTCAAATAGTGATCCATCAGCACCAAAGCCATCATTGCTTCAGCTATAGGCACAGCCCTAATTCCTACACAAGGATCATGCCGACCCTTAGTCACTACAGTCACTTCGTCCCCAGAAGTATTGATCGTCCTTCCTGGGGTAATAATGCTTGAAGTAGGCTTTAATGCAATACTTACTTCTACATTTTGTCCTGTAGAAATACCACCCAAAATTCCACCCGCATTATTACTGAGAAAACCCTGACGAGTCATTTCATCTCGATGCACAGAACCTAACTGATTTACCGACGCAAAACCCTGCCCCCACTTCGACGCCTTTAACTGCGTTAATTGACATCATAGCATAAGCTAATGTTGCATCCAGTCTATCAAATACAGGGTCACCTAATCCTACAGGCATATTTTTTGCGATCACTTTAACCCGGGCCCCCACTGAATCGCCTCGACGTCTTAAGTGTTCAATTGCCTCCTCAAGATCCTGGATTTGAGTATTATTTGGACAGAAAAAAGGATTGTTAGGGATCTCCGTCTCATCAACAAAGTCCAGAATCAAATCGCCCATTTGCTGTAAGTAACCCACTATTACCAAATTTAAATGACGTTGCAAATACAAACGTGCAATCGCGCCGGCTGCTACGCGTGCCGCAGTCTCTCGCGCTGAAGAACGCCCGCCACCGCGATAATCTCGATGACCGTATTTATGGTGATAAGTAAAATCTGCGTGGCCTGGTCGAAATAAATTTTTGATTTCTTCATAGTCCCGAGATCGTTGATCGGTATTATGAATCAATAAGGCAATAGGCGCGCCTGTCGTTTTACCTTCAAATACACCAGAAAGGATTTGTACTTTGTCTTCCTCACGGCGTTGTGTTGTATATTTGGATTGGCCTGGCTTGCGTTTATCGAGAAATGGTTGAATGTCTTCTTCCTGCAACATTAATCCGGGTGGGCAGCCATCGACCACACAGCCAATGGCCGGACCATGGCTTTCACCAAATGTTGTTACCGTAAATAAAGTTCCAAATGTATTACCGGACATTAAAATACTCGTCTAACTGCTGCTTCGTTAATAAAAATATACCTTGTCCTCCATGGCTCATTTCAAGCCAGGTAAAAGGAACATCGGGATAGGCATCGCATAAAGCCTCCTCACTATTCCCTACTTCTACAATCAGGACACCCGCTTCATTTAAATACTCAGACGCATTGTGCAGAATTGTTTCAACAATAGCTAATCCATTATTGCCAGTTTCCAAAGCTAAAACAGGTTCATGACGGAATTCATCAGGTAAAGTCTGCATCTCTTCCTTACCAACATAAGGAGGATTACTGACAATTAAATCATAGCCTACCTTTGGTACTTTGGAAAAACAATCAGACTCAATTAACGTCAGTTGCTCTTCAACCCCTAACTGTTCGCGATTCCTCGCAGCAACAGCAAGCGCTTCACTAGAAATATCGACTGCATCAACTTCTGCCTGAGGAAAAGCATAACAACAGGCAATCGCAATGCATCCGCTGCCCGTACACAAATCCAAAATACGATGTACTTTTTCCGCATCGACCCAGGGAGAAAATTCATTTTTAATCAGTTCTGCCATTGGTGAACGCGGTATAAGAACTCGTTCATCCACATAAAAGGGAATATCACAAAAATAAGCTTCTTTGATCAAATAAGGCACTGGTACGCGTTGATTAATTCGCTTTTCCAATTGTTGGTGTAAATATTTTTTTTCACTGGTAGTTAAACGTGCATTAAGCCAATTGGGGTCTAAATCATAAGGCAAAGACAAGCTTCTCAGGATTAATGAATGCATATCGTCCCAAGCATTATCGGTGCCATGGCCATAATATAAATTCGCATGAGTTGCACAGGACACACTAAAACGTAAAAAATCCAAAATCGTAACTAATTCTTCCGTTTCCTTAAGTATATATTTGCTCATGGGGGGTCAATTCTCATCCAGAAAAAGTACAAATTGTACCCTATGTTAATCAACAAAAGTAGTTGTATGTTTTACCTTGATGAAAACTCGGATTTGAGTGCAGCACAGCGAAACCCGGGTTATACTTCTCATATCACTTATTATTTTTAGTAAAATATGGCTGACGATTTTTTGTCCGATGAAGACAAAGCCTTGTTTCGCGAACACATGCGTTCTGTAAAACCATTGCAGAAACAATCAAAGCAGGTCAAAGTGGCTCAACCAAAGCCTTCAGTCCAGCCTAAAAAAAGTACACCCCAGGCAACATACGAAAAAAAGAAGTATTACTTATCCGATATGATTGTTGACACGGTTCTTTCCGAAACCATTTTATCTTATTCTCATCCCAGCCTTGCCAGCCAACGATTTAAAGCATTAAGACATGGCCAAATCCCATGGGAAGCCCGCTTGGATTTGCATGGACTAAAAAGTGAAAATGCCCGCGATACCTTATGCCAATTTATTCAAACCCAGGCCGAAAAGAACAGCAGATGCATTTTAATTATTCACGGTAAGGGCGGTTACCAAGGAGCCCCCCCTGTGATTAAAAATTTACTCAATCGTTGGCTGCCCCAGTTAGATGAGGTTTTGGCTTTTCACAGTGCCTTACCCAAGGATGGAGGAAGTGGTGCAGTTTATGTGCTGCTTAAGAGAAACCGATAATTACGTCATCCCAAGCACGCCGAAAGCTCACCACCCTGTAGCACCCAATTGCAATAGCGCTCTCGCCACCCTCGGGATAACCGTAAAAGATCCCGGGTTTCGCTATAAGGTGCCGCCGGGACATAGAAAATAGTTCTGTGACTTGCGTTAATGCCTCATTCTGGTGATAATTCCCAAATTAATAAAATATGCAAGAGAGAACATGGAACACTTTAGTCAATTTATCATCCATCATTGGCAGCTATGGCTTGCCTTTATCGTGATTTTATTATTAACTTTTATCAACGAATTAATCACCCAAAAAAGGAAAGCAAAGGAATTAACCCCTCAAGCCGCTGTCGATTTAATCAATCATGAAAATGCTGTGGTCATTGACTTGCGTGACAAAGAAGCGTTTTCGAAAGGACACATAATTGATTCGATCCATGCTAAAAGCGAAGATTTTGAACAACAGAAAATGGAGAAATATAAAAATAAACCCATTATTCTGATCGCCTCACGCGCTTTTGATGCTCAGGCTGTTGCCAATAAAATTCGTGCTCAAGGCTACCAGCCCCACGTGTTAGGTGGTGGAATCGCTGCTTGGCAAAATGCCGAGTTACCCTTAGTTAAAGGAAAATAAATTATGGCTGAAGTCATTATTTACAGTACCGCATATTGTCCTTACTGTGTCCGAGCCAAAGAGTTATTGCAACAAAAACAGGTTTCATTCACAGAAATTCGTGTTGATGTACAACCCGAATTACGTGATGAAATGATAACCAAAAGTGGCAGACGTACTGTTCCACAAATTTTCATTAATGGCCAGCATGTGGGTGGCTGCGATGATTTATATGCCCTGGATGCTCAGGGGAATCTCGATAAATTACTAAGAGGATAACAACAACATGAACGATCAAGCAAACCAGGCGCAACAAAATCAAAATGAAACACAATTCATGATTCAAAGGATTTATACTAAAGATTTATCTTTTGAAACGCCTAATACCCCAGCTGTATTTCAGCAACAATGGGAACCTGAACTGAATCTTGAGCTCAATACCACCAATACAAAACTGGAAGAAGGTGTTTTTGAAGTAGTATTAACAGTTACTGCCACAGTAACCAATAACAAAACAACTGCGTTCCTTGTTGAAGTAAAACAAGCCGGTATTTTCACCATTCAAGGCGCTCCAGCAAATCAACTGGATCATTTGCTAAACAGTTTCTGCCCTAATATTTTATTCCCTTATGCTCGGGAAGCAATTACTTCCCAAGTAATTCGTGGCAGTTTCCCACAACTGGTACTGGCACCGATTAATTTTGATGCGCTGTACATGCAACAACTTGCAGAAAAACAAAAAGAAGGCAAAGCTTAAAATTACAAGTGCCCTAACAAGAGCAACAGGGTGCAGGCGAAATTGTATCACATAAGTAAGGAATTCCCCTTCTTACCCCGCCCCAGTCATCCCGAGTTCAACGAGGGATAACGCGGATAAAGTGAAGGGGCCTGTGAGGGCAGATGAGGGTATGGATTAATGAACTCTCACCCCTGCCCCACTGCCGCTTGGGGAGCGGGAAGTCCTTAATTTAATGAGAACCAAAACCCTGCTTCCAATTCTAATTAACCCCTATTCAAGAACATAAAATGAACCAAAAAACCATTGCTATATTAGGTGCCGGCTCGTGGGGCACTGCTGTTGCAATTCACCTAGCCAAAGCGGGTCATCGTGTTTTGTTGTGGGGGCATGATCCCCAACATGTTGCGCTGATGAAGGGAAAAAAATCAAATCCAAATTATTTACCCGATATCGCTTTTCCTGATACTTTGGAACCCCTGGCTGATTTGGATCAATGCATCAATGAAGCCAATTACGTCATTATTGCTGTTCCTTCCCATGCATTTGCAGAAATTATTGCAAAAATTAAAAAATCACCCCAAGGTTTAGCATGGCTAACTAAAGGTATCGATCCACAAAGTCATCAATTATTAAGTGAGCTGGTGAGTCAAACTTTTGGTGCTACCTTTCCACAAGCAATTATTTCAGGTCCATCGTTTGCCAAAGAAGTGGCTCACTTTTTACCTACAGCGGTCACTTTAGCCTCCAACGATCCGCACTATCAAAAAAATATTCGTGAACTACTTCATCATCACAACCTCCGTGTTTATCTGAGCGATGATCTGATCGGAGTGCAAATTTGTGGTGCGATAAAAAACGTCTTGGCTATTGGCTGTGGAATCAGTGATGGTTTAGGCTATGGGGCTAATGCCAAAGCGGCATTAATAACCCGCGGCCTGGCAGAAATGGAGCGTCTGGGACTTGCTTTAGGTGCTCGTGCAGAGACTTTTCTTGGTTTGGCGGGTGTCGGTGATTTAGTGTTGACCTGCACCGATGATCAATCACGAAACCGTCGCTTTGGTTTACTTTTAGGGCAAAACATCAGCATCAATGATGCAGAAAAGCAAATTGGCCAAGTTGTGGAAGGAAAATATAATGCATCGCAAGTTTGCTTCATCGCCAAGCAATATCAAGTGGAAATGCCGATATGTGAACAAATTAACGCACTGCTACAAGGAAAAATTACTCCAAAACAGGTGGTGCAAAATCTAATGAGTCGTCCACCGAAAGAAGAATAAGGTTCTTTTAAATCCCTCACCCCTTGCCCCTCTCCGGAAACGGGAGAGAGGATTTTGGTAGCGACCTCGCTAATTTTCCTTCTCCTCAGGGGAGGTGGTGCCCGTCAGGGCGGATGAGGGATACGTTCTATTTAATTCCTAACATCCACGAGCTCAATATCTTCCGATGCCAACTGCTCACCCAAAAATATCTCGCCTACAATCTGGAAACGTTTGATGGAATCGGTTACTAAATAATTGACTTTGCGATTCAAGGAAGGGGTATCATTCAGTAAATCCTGCTTTTCGAGCAACTGATGCAATGCCAGCGATGTGGCATGTGCTGAGTCGACTATAGTCACTCCTTGCGGCAATAAACTGTGTAGCAAAGGCTTAAATACCGGGAAGTGGGTGCATCCCAACAAAACTGTATCTTCGTTAGTAAATCCATCGAGATAATGTTTTAACGCTTCACGTGCTACCTGATTGTCCACCATACCTTCCTCAGCCAGGGCAACCAAAACACTGCACGCACGCGTATTAATTACTGCCTGCGGTAGTTTTTGGATGATGAGCTTCTGGTATGCGTTGGATGCAATTGTGGTTTCAGTCGCTAAAACAATAATGCGTTTGTTCTCAGTTGCCGCAACAGCTGCTGCAGCACCTGGAGCCACCACACCAAGCACCGGCATATCGGGTAGCATTTCCTGCAAATAAGGCAATGCAGCTGTAGTTGCGGTATTACAGGCGATCACTAAAGCCTTAATCTGCCGCTCTACCAGCAACTTTGCCATTTGCATTGCATATTGTTTTACAGTATCTGGACTTTTAGTACCGTAAGGCAGCCGGGCTGTATCCCCTAAATAGATAAACGATTCTTGTGGCAAGCCCTCTCGCAATGCCCGCAAAACCGTTAGTCCGCCCATCCCAGAGTCAAATACACCAATCGCCAGTTGGCTTGAATTCAATTGAATCCCCCTTATTGTTAGTCCTCATCCCCACTACTAAGACCTAAAGATGGAGCACGAGGTACTTGTTTTCCTTTATCCAGCTCAACTATTGAAGCAATATCACTCGGCCTACCCTGGCTCATCTTATCTCTAAAGAGGCTGGTGGCGCTGACCACAGTTTTATCGACTTGATCTCTTTTCTTTGGATCAACCATAGCCTTAAACTCCCTTTCAACCTCCTCAACAAGTCCTCTGGCTGTACCTTTGAATACTGTATTATAAAGAGAAGTCTTAGTAAAACTTTTCCCGCGGATCCCCCCTAACTCTTTATCCTTACCCTGATCAGGTCTCCACGCACAAGAACCTCTAAACTCGATCTTATCCATTGAAAATTTTGGGTGATGCTCTCCTAGAACGCACACTGCGGTCCATAAATAGGCTAATTCTTTCTCCTTTCCATTCACCCCTCTTAATCTAATAGGGCTTTTACCATCCCAGTCTTTTAACAGTTGTTTTGCTGCTTCCATACATTGTTCTGCCAGATAGTTTTTATCCTTAGCGACTATTGGCAGGCTTACACTGATAGGCTTAGAACCGGAGGTGCTCGGTTGACCCTCAGGATGATAATTTACAGTAACACGGGCTTGGCCATTGGGGTCATCTATCTCATCAGGTTGACCGGGTCTACCGCGCTGGGGATTATCTTTTTTGTGAACCAAGTCAGCACTGAACACATTACCTTTTGTAGGGATTTCGTGAATTTTATAGTTAGGAGAACTTTGATCAATGTTAGTGATGGCAGTCGTTGTGCCTACATTTTCGCCGGCTTTTGATTGAAGTGTTGCTGTTTTTTCCTGGCCTATAGGAATTACTGAATAACTAACCGTTGCTTTCTCGACCTGCACAGTAGCCTTACCCTGCATCACTTTTTCGATGTTTGCTATGGCGCCATCTTTTCCATCGATTTTTGTTTTTACTCCTTTATAAAACTCTAGCTGCTCGTCTATTGTTTTTATTTCTTTATCTAGCCTCTCATGCAGTTTTGCTAATTTTTGTATCACTTCCTGATTAGCTCCGGCACCAGATACAGGGGTGTTATCACGAAACACTTTAAGATTTTCTTTAGTTTTTGCTAAATGCTCTATGATCGTCCCACATTGTTCTGACAAAGCTCGATATTCCCCTATCATTTTCTGAGCTTTATTCTTTGCCTTGGGCTCATTAGCCCCGCTAAATAGACCAGGGAGTGCTTCAAGTTCCTCTTCAAGTTTTTCTAAATGGCTTTTATGTTTTTCAACGGCAGGCGATTTTTCCTGAATATCGGTTAAATTTTTGCCAACATATCCTATAACGTTCAATTTGTTTTGATCGGTTCCACTAAAGCGTTGAGCAAGTCTTGCACCTTTTAATTCACGATATACATCTGGGGTAAACTCCCTGCTTACCTTTTCTTTTAACTGATCAGAAACACCTGGGTCTTTAAGAAGTTCAGTTAGAAAGTTGTGAACATTAGCATTATTTCGAAGTATTTTATGAGCGTTTCGGATGTCTACATCATTAGACAAAGGTAGTCCAGGAATAGCTTCCCCGACTCTTAAAAGAACTTTCACAAACTCTTTCTCTGCAGCGTCTAAGGTGGCACCATGAAGACCAGCAAACAAGGGTACGTTAACAGCATGTTGTGCTTGAGCAGCAGCAGGTATTGGTGATACGCCTAAAGTAGTAGCGCTCTGATCTGTAAAACCAAAAGCTTTATAAAACTCTGCGTCTGAAAGATCATTCTGTCTGCTGTAACAGGCTTGACTAATAGCATCAACCACCGTTTTAAGATTGGCTTGCTGAGAGATATCCACTGCGGCTGGAGCTGCTGCACTTTTTAGAGCTGTATTTATATCATCAATCATAGTGGGAGTAGGAGTAATACTGGGTTCAAACCCCATCAAAACCTTAGCTACTGTAGGATTATGTATTTGCTTAAACAGAGCAGCTCGTGCATTTTCCTCAACTAATCGTGTCAGTTGAAGCGGTCCCCCTTCAGCATTTTTCGTCCCCAAATAATACTGAAGCTCTTCCTTAGTTTTCGCACTGATTAGCAGCTCATGCTTTTTAGTTTTATCTATGTCTTTTAATATCTCAAGTTGTTTTGCATCAGGAAGTTGTTTAAATACTGCTACTAATTCCTTATGGGTGGCTGCGGGCTTTCCTGCATCAAGACGAGATTTTTTAACTTCTGCTTCAAACTGAGCCGCGCGATCATTTCGTGCGAAGGCCCCTATCTGCGCACCCAGTGCTTTTCTTAACTCAGGTAAATCCTTTTCCTGCACAAAATCAAAAGAAGCCACTCCAGGTATCTTTTTCGCGAGCTCTTTGCGGAAACTCGCTAAATCTTTATTAGCAGCTGTCTCAAGTTCTTTTAAAGAGGTAAGATGAGCCGGAGTACCACCTGCACCTATTGCTTTAATAGCATTCTTTGTTAAAGCGACTTTGAAAGTGGCCATGTTGGTATCTGTTACAGCTTTACCGATGATTGCCTTATCATCAGCGTCTGCCCCGGTGAACTTTTCTAAATGGGTTATTAATTTACTTTTATTTGCGTCATTCAATGCTTTAATTAAATGTTTATCATTAATCAATTTATTTGTAGATAATATCTTTGCTTTTAGATACTGTTCACATAAGGGTTGTTGATGAGTCGTTGCAAGGGCCTTTTTTTTGTCTTCAGGCAAGCCCGCCATTCTTGCCTTATATGGGTTCTGGGGATCCTCTTTCAAATTGGCATGCGCAGCTAGATCAGTTGTGAATGTTTTTTGATCAGCCTCTTTGAGGAGGGTTTTCATTCCCAAAACTTCTGCATCTGTAGCACTGCTTTTAAATTTTTGCAGTTGTCTCTCGAACCCAACTATGGCCGGTGCATCAAATATTGCCTCTCTGTGCTTTGTAGCTGCATCAATAATATCCTGAGACAAAACTAAAGCATCAGTAAAAGCAGTGAGCGTTTCATCCAGTGATTTTCCCGGAGCGGCAGTCATTCCTGCTGCAGTAGCAAGCGCTTTTGCAGCTGAGTGATAATCTCCCGGAGTTGCAGCCTTGGCTAGATCATCAAATAATTTAGGATCAGTGATTCCAGGGTTAGCCATTACTTTTAGTAATAGCTGATTTGCTGCTTCTTTTCTAATTTTATCCAATGCAGTTTGTGTCAGGAGCTTATCATCGTTTGGATCCCAAGGAACCCCATTAAGTAAAACCCCATCAAGCCCCAAGGAAGTTTCCTTGCTTTTTACATATTGCCTAAGTATTGTTCCATTATCCTTGAAATCAGTGGTTAAAAGGCCAACTAAAACATCTGGTGCCGCACCGGATAATGCAAATTTGACACGCTGTTCAGCGGCAGCTTGCTTCATGCTTGCAAAAGTATCTGAAGTTTTGGGGTTTAAGTCCAAATAGTCATAAGAATACGAGTATTGGGGTCTCGCCTTCAGATTTGCAAGGTGTGTATTATCAATTGTGCCCCAAAATGCTACATGATCAACCGCCGCCTTTTCAAAAGCTGTTTGGCTCCTTTCATCAGCCAACAATATTGCTTCTAATGCACGATCTCTATCGCTCGGTTTTGCAGCTCGTAATGCTGGGGTATTATTTAACGCAGCTAAAAATTCTTTGTTCTTCATTGTCATAATCACAAACTCCGCAAACCATGATGTTTTTATTTTAACCTTATTTTATTAAAATAACCTTAAATTTCATCGCCTATGCATGTCTTGCTTGAATAAAGGCGGTAAGATGGACTAACTTTATAACATTATTATAGCAAGATTAAAGGATTAAGTGTGAAAATCATACTAACTGGACTATTATTTGCATTAATAAACGGTGCTTATGCTCAAGGCTGTGTCATTGGGGAAATCCCCTCCCAACCGCGTTATGTCTGTTTTGATGGCAGAACATTGCAACTTGCAGAAGACGGTCATTACCGCTGGAACGCTAAAAGAGGCTGTTTTGTCAGCGCCGTTCCCTGTTGTGCCTATAAGGCCACCCATTACGCCTTTTACCCTAACCCCGCCAAAATTGGCGCCGCATACGCCCGTTGCCGTCATGATTACCCCTTCCACTTGGGAGAAATGCAAACCCATTAGCAAAAAGTCGGACTACAGATCTGCATACGATGTAGGTTGAGCCAAGGCCCAACTTACGTTTAGCACACAGCAATGGTGCCTGCGCAACCTAGATCCTGCTCTTCAGAACGAATAGGGCGTTCTCTCTCGCCAGCAGAAAAACAAGAAAAGAATGAAAATAAACTGTGCTCATTAGGCTTATGTTGCGCCATAGCCTGGTTAATCAAGGTGTTGGCTTCCCATTGGGTTGAAGTCCAACCATATAATCCGCGTAATTGGCGAATAATCCATAACCTGCTGCGTAACTGGCGGATATATTTCACCCCAGCAGCTTCTTCTTCAGAGGAGCTACCATTTATATCGTCCTTTAATTGCTGTAATTGGTCATTAAAATCAGGGCATCCCTTATTCAACTGAATAAAATGTTTTATGCATCCAAGGGCCAAATCCTTTTTAAATTTCAAACCAAACTGATGATCTTCACCTATATCCCTTAAAATCTGTTTGAAATCTCGATAATCCATATCCTCACTAATTCTTTTTAAGTATGGGTTTTTAAAATGATACGATCTAATGGTTAACAAGAGCTCACTTTTGTATTCTTTAGCGTGTTGCGCCTCGTTTATCAATAAATGTTTGGCGATTAAGAAACCATTGTTTTGTACCGTGTCGTGATCAATCGGTTCCACTTGAACACGCTCCAGTGCAATATCTAGAGGAGTCTTGCCCGCTCTGTTGCGGACATTGATGAATTCGCCAAACATATCCAAGGTTTCTTCATACCGATATTCGCCAAGCTTAATTGCAACATGCAGCGGAGTATCTTCAGGATCAAATCCATCTTCATTTTGAGATAACTCTTTAAAACGAGCAATTGAGTCCTTGATTTGCTGCAGGACCTTTTCTGTTGCCCAACGCAGGGGAATGATTTCTTTCACGAAAGCATGTGCTTGTTGTTCATCTAATTGACTCACATAATTACGAAATTCTTGGCTGGAAAACAATACAGCGCGCAAACGCGCAAGCCTGGCAGTAGTGGCCTGGATCATCAAGGCAACTTGCGCACGCTCTGAGGCTTTGCTCATATCAGCACAGTCATGTAAAGTCTGCTGAATGAGCTCTTGGGGCATTAGAATATGTTTAAAAAAGGATTTCCATTTCGCTCTGATAAAACGAGAATTATTCCCTAATTGAGCAAAAGCATTGATTTCAGCATAACTACGATACTCCTTATTATCAAAAGGATTAGCAACATAACCAAATTTCGTAGGCCAATAAGCGTTGCATGAAGTGCTTAAGCACATGAGCGACTCAAGATCATCCACCGTGATATCAAACGCATGAGGACCATGGAATAAATGGAAAGGTCTTCTGGTTTTAAATCCCATGATGCTGTCTACAAACATTAAATCATGATCAATTTTGAAAAATACCGCATGGGGCTTGCCCGCACGCTCTACCAAATAAAAACCATAATTTCCTTTATGTAAATCATCCTCTTCCAGGGTATAAGAAGTCGCAAAGATACTAGCCAGTGATTCATAATCAATGGTTAGTTGTTCAGCCTCCTCAGCGTTCACTAAGTCTGCAAAAAATCCTTGGGGGAGCTTATCTAGAAAATAAATAGGTATTTTGGTGGGGACTTCCACTTTTTTAGGAGCGCAATCACACCCATCATCCGTATTTTTTAAGGTATAAAAATGATGCTCTAAGCCTTCCCTATTGGCGATGACATAGCACAGATGCTGGACTGCTAAACCAAGAATACGATGGTCTTCATTAACTACTAAATTGTTAGCAGGCGTGAGTTCTGGTAATAGAAAAAGACGAGCCAATTGGCTAAACATCACTTCAAGACGCGACAACTCGGGTAAACCGTACTTATTTTTTTTATAGATAATTCTGTAGGGCGAATTTTGGTTATCGGGAGGAGTATATATGGCATTGAGAAACGCCACATGCGCGGTTGCTTGTGTCGCTGGACCTTTATTTATGTCTTTTATATGAAAAAATTCTGCCATACATCAAGGGAGCCAAAGGATCACATAAGGAAATCAATTTGTGTGAAATTTTAACATAAGGCAAAAAAATATCAATTATCTTCTATGCTCAAACTGTCATCTTGTGAATCAAAATCTCCAGCGCTATTCAAACGAATTTGTAAACCCACATTATTTTTCGAGTCAGCATATTTGATCGCATTTTCCTTGGAAATCGCCCCAGTTCGATATAATTTTAATAAAGCCTGATCGAAGGTCTGCATCCCTTGCTCCGTACTACGCTCCATCGCTTCCTTAATGTCATCAATTTTGCCTTTCTCGATTAAATCAGATACATAAGGAGTGTTTAACAAGAGCTCCACAGCCGCCACCCTTTGATTGTTCACCCCTGGGACCAGCCGCATCGATATAATAGCTCGCAAATTTAGGGATAAATCCATCAACACTTGTTTTCGTGCGTCTTCTGGAAAAAAATTAATGATACGATCCATCGCTTGGTTCGCATTATTCGCATGCAAAGTTGAAATACATAAATGCCCTGTCTCTGCATAGGCAATAGCATGTTTCATGGCATTACGCTCCCGTATTTCACCGATTAAAATCACATCGGGCGCTTCACGCATTGCATTGACTAGAGCATTATCATAACTCATGGTATCAATGCCTACTTCACGTTGATCCACTATGGATTTTTTATGTTGATGAATAAATTCTATCGGATCTTCAATCGTTAAAATATGACCGCTTTGATTTTCATTGCGATAATCGATCATGGCGGCCAAAGTGGTTGATTTTCCCGAACCGGTAGCACCTACTACAAGAACTAGCCCACGTAACTCCAACACGATTGTTTTTAAAATAAGAGGTAAATTTAACTGCTCAATTGAAGGGATTTTATTTTTGATGTAGCGCACCACCATTGAAATATCACCACGCTGACGAAATAAATTGATTCTGAAGCGTCCAACCTGGTTAATAGACAGCCCCATGTTCAGCTCCATGGTGGCCTCAAATTCTTTACGCTGATCATCATTCATCAGTGATAAAGCAATTTCAGCCATTTGTTGCGACTTGAGAGGTGCCTGCCCCACCGGGGAAATAACTCCTTCAATTTTAATATTAGGTGGTGCACCCACACTAAAAAACAAATCTGAAGCCCCTCGATCGACCATTAATTTAAAAAAAGGAGTTATGTCCATTTATCACCTTCGTATCATTTGAAACGTAGCCTGGGTCTCACACAGTTGCATTGCCTTCTCCCTACAAGGGAGAAGCTACAACGCTAGGGCGGATGAGGGAATGGATTGCAGCTCATGAACCCTCACCCCATCCCCCTCTCATTTGGCAGAGGGGATTCTTCCTAACTTAAAGGCAACATCACTGCCCTGCATCCAGCTACATCAATCCATTTAACTAATCACCAAATCACGTATTCTTCGATTTTCCAACTCACAGTCACACGCCTGTAAAAAAGCCGCCTTCGCATTTTTTGCAGCTTCATGATGCACAGGCATTAACGCAACAACCTCACGTAAGCGAGTTAAAAATTGTGTATGCTCCTCTTTAGTATATTCCAAAGACGTCTGTTTGGGTGGAAGAATTTCGTCTTTTGTACTCTTCTCTTCCTCACTTGCCAATTGAGGACTCAGATCAAGCATCTCTTGAAAGTAATTTGTATAATAAGGAGCCATGGCCAAACGCTCTGCCCCATCATTCTGACCTGGGGTTGCATTCCAACGCTCTGCCGCTTCAATAAATTGTTTTATTTTTTGGGGATCTAAAAATTGAGCATAACGAACTACTCCCGCGGGAAACTCTTTTCCTAAATGATTTCTGACTTCAAATCCTTTTTCTTTTAATTTGGCCATAAAAACTGTTTCAAAACGAGCAATACCTCTCGCCTGCGGGTGAGTGACCACATCCAAAGCAATAATACGTTCATCAGGTGCCTGAGTACTGGTTGGAGACAATCCTCCATTGGTACCTTTCAAATAGCGAACGTAAATCGCATAGGTTACCGGATTCTCACCTTGTTTTGCCGCACTTTTTATCTGACTTTCAATTTGCTGGAGTATTTCTTCCAACTGTTCCCCTGCCTTCTCATCATTTACAGGGATAAAATAATCCACATCACGTAATACCTTTGGAAAAGCGACTTGTGGATGGGTAATATGGTTTTCAAAGTCAACTATAGGCTTGGTGCCACGACTTTCAATCGTTTCAGCGGCAGCAATTAACATGAATTGGGGTAATAAACTTCTTAATTCTGAATTAACTAAAAAATTCATCAAATCCGCACCCAGCCTTAACTCCAATTCTTGAACAAAGGAAGTGATTGAGGGCGCATAAGTCGGTTTGCTGGATTGGGTTGGTTTCTCTGTAGTAAAATTCCACTTCCGGACTTGCCATTGGTGAATGTGTTCGCTAAGTTCCGATTCAGCAGAACTGGGCATTCCAATAAAACTCACATAGTGATTGTTTTTTAATATGTCTCCCAGTTTGCCTTTCATTTCCTCTGTGTTATGAAACAGCTCTACCGTTTCACGTAAATTAAAGGCCTTCACTGCACGCAACTTCACACTCAGAACAACCCCTAAAAAACCACTGTTTGCCGCACGTAAGGTCTCAAAATCAGGATGCTCAGGAGTCAGTTCCCGAATGGTTCCATCCAAATCGCACACTCTGATGGATTCAATCAGGCCACTTACAGCCGGTTCATCACGCCCCGTTCCATGCCCACCAGGAATAGATAAGCCTACCAGACTCGCCCAACTCAGCATACTGAGTGTCGATGAAGATAAATTATTCTTTCGTAAAAATTCTGCATATTCAGCGATCTGAGTTCCTGCGTTTACTTCCACGAGCATGGCTGGAAGTTGATGAATTGGATTGTCAGGATTAATCCATGACGGCTTGGTATCAAGGGGTCCTAATACTTTGGCTTTATGATATTTCTTTTTAAAACGAATAATAATGTCAGTCCCCTCACTTTGAGGTGATGTTCGCCCCCCTACTACTTCCGAGAAAGAGAAACTGCCTGCATATTCTTCATCTTGAACTTTAGACCAAGGAAATAAACAACAACCTGCATTCTTCTTATCTTCCCAACCAGCACTCGCTCTTAAAGTAATCTTATTCTGTGGCGTCCGTTTTTCATTCATCTTCTTCACTTCTTTCATGATGAGTTGAACTTGCGCTTCGCTCTCAACATCAACAACCACAGCAGCGGGATTCCTCACATTCCCCATAAAATTGGACCAACCTTGACTGTGAGAAATTTTGTTGCGAGTTAACATATCCATAAAGTCACGTTTAAGCTGGGTGGGAAAAGTCATCATTGCTCCTATGTTGGTTTGTTTCAATACGATAAAGACTGTGTCTTAAACTCTTAAAACGTTTACAACGAAGACTGCTTGTGTCATCTGGGTACGACGAATGTCCCCGTCATCCGAGTGCAAACGAGAAATCTCCTCATCCTAACGTGGTGCTTTAGTAGGAAGATCCGTAGTTGCACTTGGAGTGACCGTAGATTATTGGTTTTGCTTTAATACCAGCTGCACACAGGACTTACATTTTTTCCAAAACTTCATGTAAATATTTGACGGGTTCGATAACCATTGAAGAATCGTGTTGTTGCTTGGGCGCATTGGCAAAAGGGACTATAGCTCGTTTAAATCCATGTTTTGCCGCTTCTTTTAAACGTTCCTGCCCACTTTGTACTGGTCTGATTTCACCAGCAAGACCCACTTCACCAAAAATAATCGTTTCCCTGTCAAAAATCCGATTACGCAAACTGGATACTACTGCAGCTAATAATGCAAGATCTGAGCCAGTTTCTGTCACTTTCACACCACCGACTACATTGATGAAAATATCTTGATCGTAAGTAGCAATTCCTCCATGTCGATGGAGCACAGCGAGTAAAATGGCTAATCGATTCGATTCAAGCCCCACAGTCACTCGTTTGGATTGTTGCCCATGTGCTTCATCAACCAAAGCTTGTACCTCGACTAACATGGGGCGTGATCCTTCCCAAGTCACCATGACTGCACTCCCTGAAGTAGGTTCTGGTTGACGCGATAAAAAAATTGCCGACGGATTAGCTACTTCTTTTAATCCTTTATCGGTCATCGCAAATACACCCAATTCGTTGACTGCGCCAAAACGGTTTTTAATGGCGCGAATGACTCTGAAACGGCTGTCGCTTTGACCTTCAAAATAGAGAACACTGTCTACCATATGCTCTAAAACACGTGGTCCGGCTAAAGCACCCTCTTTAGTCACATGCCCCACTAAAAACACTGCAGTCTGGGTGAGTTTAGCAAAACGAACTAATTGAGCTGCCGATTCACGTACTTGGCTTACCCCACCGGGAGCAGAGCTGATAGTCTCGGTAAAAATAGTTTGGATGGAATCAATCACAATCACTTTAGGATTTTCTTTTTGAGCGTGTGCAACAATCGATTCAACCTGTGTTTCAGCTAAAAGCCTTAATCCCGCTAAAGGCAGTCCCAGGCGTTTGGCCCGCATGGCTACTTGTTGTAGAGATTCCTCACCCGTGACATATAAAACCGTTTCCTGCATGGAAAGATTAGCCAAGGTTTGCAATAACAAAGTGGACTTACCAATACCCGGATCCCCTCCGATAAGAACCACCGAACCATACACCAATCCGCCGCCAAGTACTCTGTTAAGCTCTGATAAACCGCAATCCATACGTACTTCTTTATCCATAACGACATCTTCGACTGCAGTAATTACAGAGCGTTGATTGACCCAAGACCCACTGCGGGAGTTACGATTCACCGGGATACCTTCTTCCGCAATCGAATTCCATGCGCCACAATGGGTGCATTGTCCCGCCCATTGTTTAGAAATCGCGGCACATTGACTGCATACAAATTGGGTTTTTGTTTTCATGCTTATTCCATCAAATTCTGTTGGCGCTAATATACACGATTTATCTAAAAGCAAAAAAGAGCTTAGGTTGCGGCTTTGCCTTCACCAAGATTTCCAATTTTCATTAAAATTAATTCACCTACATTGAATCCTGAGAACAACTCAGTATAATCAGTACATTTTGAACAATCAGGACAAAATCTATGAGCCAGTACATGCATTTTGAACAATCGATCATGGAGCTAGAAGAAATTGTCAGGCAACTCGAAAAAGGAGAGCTTTCTTTAGAAGATTCGCTCAAACAATTTGAAAAAGGAATTAGTCTGGCCAGACGATGTCAGGATGTGTTACAAAAGGCCGAACAAAAAATAGAAATATTAACCTCTGCTGAACGCAGCTCGGATGAACAATTAAGTGATCAGTAATTACATACAACGGCATGAAGAGTTTCTTAGTCAAATCATTAATGAATCTTCGGTACCTGCTGCAACCATACGTTCTGCAATCAATTACTCTCTTTTCCCTGGCGGAAAGAGAATCCGCCCCATACTGGTCTATTTAACCGGGAGCCTGCTTGATCTGGATCTAAAAATTCTGGATGTGATTGCTGCGGCTATAGAATTAACGCATTGCTACTCTTTAATTCATGATGATCTCCCAGCTATGGACAATGACGATCTCCGTCGGGGCAAGCCGAGTTGTCATAAGGCTTTTGATGAGGCAACTGCCATTTTAGTTGGTGATGGCATGCAGGCCTTGGCCATTGAAGTATTATTAAACCATCTTTCTCTTCTGCTGCAGCCCAAGCAAGTGATTGCCATCACGCTGGAGCTGGTTAAAGCCAGTGGCATTAGTGGAATGGTGAGTGGGCAAAGTTTGGATTTATCGGAGTTATCCAAATCATCTATTAGTGAAGAACAACTGAGAGAAATTCACTATCTTAAAACCGGACGACTTATTTTGGCGTGTATTGAAATGGTGCTCAATGCCCATGCTTCCATATCTGAAACCGATAAAGCCGCTTTACGCACTTATGCCAGTCATCTGGGCATAGTTTTTCAAATGCAAGATGATTATCTCGATCGTTATGCACCTGCTGAGGTATTGGGTAAAGGGCGCTCATCCGATTTGGCGAATCAAAAAACCACCTTTGCAGCGCTTTATACTCAAAATAAATTAGAAGACGAAATCAGCAAACATTATCAAATCGCTTTGGATGCATTGAAAATATTTGATCAAAAAGCATCTACTTTGATTAACTTAACCAAGAAATTACAAGAACGTAGTAATTTGGACAAGTAACCTGGTGCAACTGCGAATTATGATTATGGAAATCCAATGCACCAGTAGACCCTGAGGTATTTATCTCTTTGGCCTAACTATCTGGGAAATGGGAATCATGGTTTCGATTCCAAGTTCGGTTTTTCTTTGCTCCCCTTTCCAGGCATGACCGTATACCACTTCATAAGTCAGTGGATATTTTCCTTTATCCGTTTGCAGGGCGGCATAATTTTGTTCAAAATGTCGCCAAGCTGTTTTTCCGGTTAGACCTTGGTTTCTGTTCGGATTAATGTTTTTTACTCCCTGAGCTTTCAAAGCCTGTAATAACTTAGGCAACGTTTGATAATGCACCGACAATAATTCCATATCCATTACTGGTTCTAAAAAATGCTCTGCCATCAAACAATCCCCCACGTCATGCATGTCAGCAAATTCATTGACATGCGCGTAATGATTGACTCCCGCCCAGGCCTGCTTCAATTCTTTGAATGTATCAGGACCCAAAGTAGTGAACATCAAACAACCATTGGCTTTCATGACTCGATTCAATTCACGAAAAACAGGTGTCAACGAACCACCCCAGTGAATCACTTGATTGGCAAAAATTAAATCAAACGCCCCTGTGACAAAAGGCATACTTCGCATATCTGCCGCCACTAAAGGCCACTTTCGTCGCCAGCCTTGTTTTTTTTGCGCCTGAATCAACATGAACTGTGCCAAATCCAAACCTACGATCTGTGCTTTAGGATAGATCTTAGTCAATTCATAAGAAAAAAAGCCAGGTCCACATCCAAGATCCAGGATACGCTGTGGCTTGATGTTCAAATACTGCAAACGCTCTAATAAACGCACCCCAATTTCTTGTTGTACTTTGGCAGCCAATTCATATTCAGAAGCATGTTGATTAAATGTCTTGCTAATTTCGTAGATAACAGCCATTATAAAACCAGGAAAAATTAAAGGAATCCAACACTTGTGCGCCAGAAAATATGGAGTTTAACACAAAGTTTACGCTTGTACTCAATATGTACTTTATGTAATCAATTTCATAATAATAAAATGGCCGTTTGTACCCCTTGCATTGACTTCATGCCTCATCTAGGCCCTGCGTGCCAACGGTGTGCTTATCCTTTACCGGATCCCCATCTGCAAATCTGTGGTCGTTGTATTAAAAAAGCACCTCACTTTGATCGGGCCTATATTAATTATACTTTTGAAGAACCGCTACGCAGTCTTTTACATCAATTTAAATATCATGAGGGGCTTTATCTAGGCTCTTTTTTAAGTCATTTAATGGTTAATTCGCTACCAAACATTGAAAATCTACCCCAGTGTTTAATCCCAGTTCCCATGCATCCACAACGCATTAAAGCACGTGGGTTCAATCAAGCCGCAGTTTTGGTTCGTTTGTTGGCTAGAAAATTAGGCCTACCTTACGATATCACCAGTTGTCAAAAAATTCGCAATACCGAACCGCAAGCAAGCCTTGATGGAGAACAAAGACAAAAAAATTTACGCCATGCCTTCAAAAGTAAAAAACTCCCCTGGCAGCATGTTGCGATTATTGATGATCTCTTAACTACAGGAAGCACAGCGAATGAACTGGCATTCACTTTAAAAAAATCAGGGGTGAAACAGGTGGATATTTGGTGTTGTGCACGAACCGTAGGTAAATTGTAGACACATTAACTATAACTATTAAGAAATCGCCTCTACCACTCATGGCAGAGTGACAAGTTGAGGGTCCATTGACCTCGTCATCTTGAGATAGCGAGGCATCTCCTCGTTATAGAACCGTGTGCGCACTGGGAGATTCCTCGTTGCATCCGCAATGACGGAGGGAAATTATACTTTGGCAGCTTTGTCTTCTGTCTCCATACAGTTAAGGATAGGACCTTATTTCATACCCATTTGCGTACTCAGTGTTGACTGGTCAATCCCACAAAACTCCAACATCATCGGAATATCAATTCCATAGGGAGTAATATCGCGCCTCGCATCGTTAATTTGTAAAAGACCAAAACCTTGTCCATATGCAGTATAAGTTGCCGCATTCTTATCTAAAAAATCCTGAATTGCTTCTTGAGCGAGCTCTAAGCTCCCTTCAAATTGACCTTTCTCGAGGTATAAATAAGTATTACTCAACGCGATACGAATCGTATCATCTTGTATTGGATTTTCTTCTACCGACTTTTCTGTGGAAAATAATTTTTCTATTTTTGGGGTATTCTTATATAGTTGTGATTTCATGGAACATCCTTTCTTGACTAAATTGTGCTCTCAATGGAGATGAATTTTTCTCTTAGGCCCAACTATCTATGGAAATGGGAATCATGGTTTTGATTCCAAGCTTGGTTTTTCTTTGCCCTTCGTCCTTTTTTTAACTAAACCGCGCAATTATATCCCAAACTTAGGTGCTATGCCAATCATTATGAGTGCAACAAATGCCGCACGTTGCGGATTACAGTCGTTGCAGATCATTCATCAATAAGTGCACCAAGAGGACACAAAACACTATTATGACCAGTCGATGCAATAAGAGCTCCATGGGCACGGAAACCGCTTTACCACGAACTTTTTCAATAATTGCATAAACAATTGAACCTCCATCCAAGCCAGGGATAGGAAACAGGTTAATCACAGCAACGGCAAGGCTTAAGCTGGCTATAAAAAACAAAAATACAATGGTTCCTTGCATCAGTGATGATACAGAAGCTGCAAAGATACCTATTGGTCCTAACAACACAGAAAAAGGGATCACCCCAGTAAATAATTGCTTTAAGGTCATCATAAAAAAATAAACCATATCCCACATAAACTGATTGGCTTGATGGACCGCATCCAGGAGTGATGGAGCCTGTAGTGTGCTTTTGGCCGCTGCCAGATTAGGTTGAATCCCGAGCTGAGTCAATAAAGATAATTTTACCCCACGAAAGTGTTCTTGACTTAAATCAAGCACAACGATTGATTCTTTCCCATCCGCACGACTCACGGTGACTGGAATATTTTTTTTCCCCCATAGAATCACTAAGCGCATCCCCACATCACTCCATGTTGGAGTAGCTCTGCCATCAATGGAGATGAATTGATCGCCTGGGAGCATTCCTGCTTGGGCTGCGGTACTTTTAGGAAGTACTTCTTTGATTTCAGGCAAAGTGTACGTCAAACCAATTGTGTACACTAAAACAAAAGCAAACCACGCAACAATTAAATTTGCAGCAGCCCCAGCTAATAGAATAAGAATCCGCTGCCAAACAGGTTTTTTATCAAAACATTCAGGATATTGTGCAGGTTCCACTGGGCTAATGCGTGTATTTTCTAATTGAACATACCCTCCTAAAGGAAAAAATGCCCAAACCCATTCACAACCGCTTCGGCTTTGCCAGCGCAATAAGGGTTTACCAAAACCTATAGAAATTTTTTTGATTTTTACTGAAAAAATGCGTGCTACTAATGCATGCCCCCCTTCATGAATGCCGACTACTAAAATTAATGTCAGAATGATGGCGATAATTGCCAAAAACATAAGTTACTCCTTCACCAAGGGCGAGTGTTATCTACGATCAATTCTAGTACTGGTGTTCCTTTTCTACCACCTAATTCATAACCTTTACGATATACTTCAAAAACTCGATACGCTTGATTCGACTCACTATCAACTAATTCAACATCATCGCCTTGTTCATCAACTAACGTAACCGTTAAATGAATTTCACGAAATCCAGCGATATGATATCGTTCTTTAAATAATTCTAATACACGCGCCAAACTTTCTGCTGCCTCTTCGCCACTGTGAGCACCTTGCAGGATTATGTCCATGATCGACTCCCCATAACTTGGGATTTTGTATAAAACCCTCTACTCTTGTTAGCGGCTGAATAAAGATGTACTTTAATTTTACAAGGAGTTTTTTTTTTCGTCAACCTGAGTGCAGCGATTAGCTCCGGTTTTACTTCCCCGGGCTATGAAGTAGAGACTCTTCGCTGCAATTGGGATGATCAGAGCACTTTTATCAGCCGCAGAATACCATTTCGTGGGTCAGAAGAAAGAAATAAGGCAGCGTACACTACAAATTTAATGGCTAATCGTTTACAATCCCACGATTAACTCAATAATTCATATTCTAATAATTCATATTCTATGGTGTTTGTTGCTTGCGGACTAAATCATAAAACTGCTCCAATAAACGTGCGTGAAAAAGTCGCATTATCTCCTGCTACCCAGGATTCCGTACTCGATAGTTTGTTGTGCCTTCCTGAGGTCAGCGAAGCTGCAATCTTATCTACCTGTAATCGCACAGAAATTTATTGTGAGACTCAAGATCCACAGATCATCACCCACTGGCTTACCCAAGAGCATCAATTACCTGCAGATTCACTATCCCCATTTATCTATATGCATAAAGGGCATCAGGGAATCAAACATCTTTTACGCGTTGCCAGTGGTTTGGATTCAATGATGATCGGTGAGCCTCAAATCCTTGGACAAATGAAACAAGCATACCAACATGCATGCAGCCTTGGCGCAATAAAAACAGAATTAAGACCCATTTTTGAATATGTATTTAGTGCGTCGAAACGAGTACGCACCCAAAGTGGCGTCGGCACGAACCCCGTATCAGTTGCCTATGCTGCAACACAATTAATAGGCCAACTGTTTACAAACTATAAATCGCTCAATGTATTTTTAATTGGTTCAGGGGAAACCGCCTCATTAGTTGCTAAATACTTACGTCAACAAGGTGTTGAACGGTTCATGATCGCCAGTAGAACATTAGAAAATGCAGAGAAACTTGCCCACTCATTTAATGGACAGACTACGCCGATCACCCACATTGCCGAATATCTACCGCAGGCAGATGTTATTGTTTCGGCAACAAATTGTCCCATCCATTTTATTAATAAAAATTGGGTTGAGCAGGCGCTAAATCAAAGAAATAATGCGCCGATGTTCTTTTTGGATTTATCGGTTCCTAGAGATGTTGAAGACAGCATTAAAGAATTAGAACACGTTCATCTTTATAATATCGATGATTTACAAACCATGATCGATAAAGGAATGGAAGAAAGACGCCATGCTGCGTTACATGCAGAGCAATTAGTCGATGAGGAATTGAATAAGTACATTCGCAAACATCGTTCGCTTAAAGCCAAAAAGGTCATTTGTGACTACCGCAGTCAAATGCAAGATTTGGCACAAAAGGAACTGCAACGCGCTTTAAAAAAACTTTCTGCAGGACAATGTCAGCAACTCGTTTTGAATGAGTTTAGTGAACGCCTAGTAAATAAACTGACGCATAATCCTACTGCGGGTTTACGACAAATAGCCAAAGATGGTCGAGAAGATTTATTTACTTTAGCTCAATATCTTTTTAATACAACAACACATCAAACATCCTATGAAGAAATCTCTTGAACTCAAACTACAGCAAATGCTGGAGCGATATCAGGAAGTGGGTCGTTTACTATCGGAAGCTTCCATAATTGCCGATCAGAATCAATTTAAAACGCTTTCAAAAGAATACGCCCAACTCGAGCCTGTTGCGACATGTTATGAAACCTATATTGAAGCCCAAAATAATTTATCATCACTGCGCGAAATGCTCGAAGGTGACGATAAAGAATTAGCCTCAATGGCGGCAGAAGAATTGGAAGGCGCCCAAAAGCAAGTGGAAGAACTTGACGAACAACTGCAATGGCATCTGATTCCCAAAGATCCAGATGATGAACGGAATGTTTACCTCGAAATTAGGGCCGGAACCGGTGGTGATGAAGCCGCAATTTTTGCTGGCGATCTTTATCGGATGTACAGTCGATATGCGGAGGCTCAAGGTTGGCAACAAGAGTTAATCAGCGCCAATCATGGTGAGCACGGCGGCTATAAAGAAATTATCACACGAATTAGTGGACCTTCGGTTTATTCACAACTCAAATTTGAATCCGGTGCACATCGAGTTCAACGTGTTCCTGAGACTGAATCTCAAGGTCGTGTCCATACCTCTGCATGTACGGTTGCGATTATGCCTGAGGTTGATGAAATTGATGACATCCAAATTAATCCTGATGATTTACGCATTGATACCTACCGCTCATCAGGCGCTGGGGGCCAGCACGTCAATAAAACCGATTCAGCCATACGCATCACCCATATCCCAACGGGTGTCGTAGTGGAATGCCAAGACGAGCGTTCTCAGCACAAAAACCGTGCTAAAGCGATGTCATTACTTAAAACCCGCTTACTGGATGCAGAACAAAGCAAACAGAAGAAAGAACAGGCGCAAACTCGTAAATCGCTGGTAGGTACTGGTGATCGTTCCGAACGAATTCGTACTTATAACTACCCACAAGGCCGACTGACAGATCACCGCATTAATTTGACGATCTATCAACTCGGTGATGTAATGGAAGGTAATTTAACATTGGTCATCGATCCATTAAAACGTGAGTACCATGCCGAATTGCTCGCAGAGCTGGGACGAAATGATTAATATTCGTACAGCTCTGGGAAAAACTCCAGATCTGGAAACAGAAATTTTACTCTGTCACGTTTTAAATAAAACCAGAACTTATCTCTATGCACATCCTGAGAAATTATTAACCCCGTTACAGTGGGAGACCTTTCAAAATTTAATGGCTCAAAGAGCCCAAGGGACCCCCATTGCCTATCTCACAGGAGAGCGTGAGTTTTGGTCGCTCAATTTAAAAGTTAACCCACACACGTTAATTCCGCGACATGAAACAGAGCGATTAGTTGAATTAGCCTTAGAGCTCATCCCCAATCAACCCAATACCTGTGTGCTTGAATTGGGTACAGGAAGCGGAGCAATTGCTTTGGCACTTGCTAAAGAAAGGCCCAATTGGAATATTGTTGCTGGAGATATCAGTCAAGAGGCCTTAAATATCGCAAAAGAAAATGCACAAAATCATAAAATACACAATGTCAGTTTTTATTTATCGAACTGGTTTGATAACATTCCACAAAGACCCTATCATGCCCTTGTTGCTAACCCTCCCTACATTGCAGAACACGATCCGCATTTACAACAAGGTGATCTGCGTTTTGAACCACGAAATGCTTTAGTGAGTAGTCAAGAAGGCTTAGGTGATCTACAATGTATTATTAAACAAGGTCATGAGTACCTTTTACCTGGTGGCCTGATCTTGCTGGAACATGGGTACGATCAAAAATTAAAAGTACAAGCTATACTTAATGAATTACAATATAAGAACGTAACCTGTTGGCAAGACATTCAGGGCAATGACAGAGTAAGTGGGGGTTGGCGATAATTTTATTGATGATAGAATAGTTTTTTGGTATACCTAACCGCTTTCTGTAAACCCAGGTTGTACGAGTTGGGTACGGAGGCTAAAATGATCGAACAATTAATTGATAAAAACAATGAGAGACGACAGAACGTGAAAAACGACGCAATAGGTAGTATGGGTATCACCCCCTACAAGGAAACCCCAGGTGAAGAATATATGAATGAAAACCAGTTAGCACATATTGAAAAAATATTGCTCGCTTGGCGTCAATCATTGATGGAAGAAGTTGACCGAACAGTAACGCACATGAAAGATGAAGCGGCTAATTTCCCTGATCCTTCAGACAGAGCGAGTCAAGAGGAAGAGTTCAGTATTGAATTGCGTACTCGTGATCGTGAACGTAAACTGATTAAGAAAATCGAGGATGCGTTAGAGCGCTTGCGAAATGAAGATTTTGGTTATTGCGAAGCATGTGGTATCGAAATTGGCCTTAAACGTTTGGAAGCAAGACCCACTGCGACTTTATGTATCGACTGTAAAACTTTGTCTGAGATTAAAGAAAAGCAAAATCAAGGCTCCTAATATTGTGAACCTCTCCCGCAAGTCGGGAAGAGGTCTCTTCTACTCCTCTTAATTAAATCAGCCTTAAATCAAACGTGGTCTGGGTAGAGCGAAACGAAACCTGGGGTATAGAGGCATTAGTTTTTATCCGAAAACAGGCAGCATTTTGTATTTGAGCCGTTCGGTGAATAGGGCACGAATACCTGCCCTAAATCACCCCTTCAATTTGCTGTAAATGCCGCATGACCGATCCCTTATTTTTTTCAAAAACCGCATTAGCATTTTTAATCATCTGCTGACGAAATGAGGGATCCGTATGCAACTTAATGATTCCGTCAATTACTTCATTTGCTTGTTGTACTAATAGGATACCCTGGGCTGACTTTAGATCATTGCAAATGGCTTTAAAATTATGAACCTGGCTGCCACTTAACACCGGGACATTCATCGCGATGGGTTCTAATACATTATGCCCACCAACCGGAACCAAGCTGCCACCAACAAAAGCATAGTCACTGATTTGATATAAACCTAAAAGCTCACCCAAGCTGTCTAATACCACAATTTCATTTTCCGGGCTTAAGGTATTTAAATCAGAACGTAACCCAGTCTTAAATCCTGATTGAAGGCACAATTGATATACGGTTTGAAAACGTTCTGGATGACGTGGAGCTATTAAAAAAATCACGCCAGGAATTGCTTGTTGCAATCGTTTTAAATGAGATAAAAGTTGTGCTTCTTCATTCTCATGGGTACTGGCTGCAATCACCGCTATCCGCTCAGCTCCCCAATGACTTTTCAAATCACTAAAACGTTTGCTGTCGATTGTATTAGTTTGCAGGTCAAATTTCATATTTCCTAAAACATGCACTATCTCCTTTCTTGCTCCTAAGGTGATATAACGTCGCGCATCCTCTTCACCTTGCGCCAAAATAGCAGAGAATTGATTCAAAATCGGTTTAATTAGAAATTTGATCTTTTTATAGCCATTTAATGAATCATCCGAAATCCGTGCATTAGCGAGCAGTAACGGCACTTTTGCTGCCCGTGCTTGATAAATTAAATTCGGCCATAACTCAGTCTCCATAATCACACCTACCCGAGGCTGAATTTGTTTAAAGAAGCGTTTCAGTATGCCGGGAAGATCATAGGGCAGGTATTGATGTGTTACCTTGTTACCAAAACGTGCTTGTACGCGCTCAGAACCTGTTGGCGTCATCGTGGTCACAAATAAAGACCAATTTTTATCCAACATCGCATCAATCAATGGAATAGCCGCAATAACCTCCCCCAAAGAAACGGCGTGAATCCAGACGTCAACCGGTTTATATTCCTGTTTCGCAAGAAAAAAACGTTCTAATATACGTTCCCTATAGGCAGGTAAGCTTCTTCCTTTCCACAATAAACGGACTAGAATAAAAGGAGTAAGCAAATACATCAAAAAAGAGTAAAAAAATCGCATATAAAACCAAACCCAAAAGGCGACAGTATATACTTAAAATGTGGTATAAAGCGATAAAATCAGTTTAATGAACGAATTTAAGGAATCATTTTAATGTCTCTTCGGGACTTCTTTATCATCTCAACCTGGTGGGGAAAAATCATTGGCGCATTTTTCGGCTATTTAATCGCCGGTTCTACAGGGGCAATTTTCGGCCTCTTGGTGGGTAACTTTTTTGATCGCGGTTTGTACAACTATTTTTCCAACCCTCATTGGTTGTATTACGCTGAAAAACGTGAAGTAATCCAAAAAATCTTTTTTGACGCCACCTTTTCGATTATGGGGCATTTAGCCAAAGCAGATGGTCGCGTTACAGAACAAGAACTGGATATGGCGCGTTTATTCATGGACGAAATGCGTTTGAATAACGAACAAAAAAAGCGGGCAAAGCATTTATTTAATGAGGGCAAACAACCCAAGTTCAATCTTGATGCAATGCTTGATGAGTTAAAAAAAACCTGTAAGGATAACCGAGACTTATTACGGTTATTTATTGATATTCAATATCGTGCAGCACAAGCAGATGGACTTGATGCCAAGAAAATCCAAGTACTGGATAAAATTTTTTCCAGGCTCGGCTTTGCCCCCCTTCACAATCAATATCGCTTTTATGAAGATTTTGGCACAAGTTATTCATCCGAGTCACAAAATAGCAGCAAGCAACAATCAGAACAATCGCAACAATCCTATTCCTCATCCCATTCGTACTCATCCTACAGCAGATATAATTATCAACCGACTAAAACAAACATGGATTATGCTTATGCTCTTTTGGAAGTATCACCGGATGCCAGCAAGCAAGAAGTGAAAAAAGCGTATCGACGTTTATTAAGCCGCAACCATCCCGACAAATTAATTGCGCAAGGCTTACCACAGGAAATGATTAAAATGGCAAATGAAAAAACCCAGAAGATTGTGAAAGCTTATGAATTAATTTGCACCAGTAAAGGATGGTAATTCCGCTTCTTTTTCAAAATAAGTTATAAACTGTGAGTGCGCATCAGTCTTTGTTACTCTGCGTCGAATATTCTCGATGAACTGCTCATCGATGTTGTTCAAATTGCCTTGCAGCAGATAATGCTGATAAATATATTTTAAGAAATTCGAGCGAAGTTCATCGTTGTATTGCCACTTATCAATGTCCTTTATACACGAAATAAGTGCTTGCATGTTGTCAGAATGTAAAACTAATCCTTCGATATTATAACAAGCTATCCCCAAGCTAATCACTTTCTTACCTAACAAAATAGATTCAATCCCTACTGTTGAATTAATCGTAATAATAAATTTGGCTTTTTCAATTAAGTTTCTTGTATTTTCAGAATTGGCAAAATAAATATTATGATGTTTTTTCACCTTATTGATAATGGATAGACTAAAACTGGGGTGCTCCTTAATTACAAATCGTTCATTAGGAAACTTTTGTGCCAATTCATAAATCACCTCATAAAAATCAACCATCGATTTAATCCAGGGCGATAAATTAAGAATTTGCATGTCACTAGGCACCTGGAATGGAACAAAAATATAATCTTCCTTTACAGTGTGCCTAGAATCACTACGATGTTTTGACTTCCTGACATTGAGTTCCGTGGGGAGAATCGTATCAGAAAAAGACTGGTTTAAATAAAACTCAGGTTTTTTTACTACTGAATTGTTACCATTAATACCCATTGCATCAACTTGTAGGGTCCCAGGAAAAAAACCAAACTCAAAATAAATTATCTTGATATTTTGTCTCTTGGCTGCTGAAATCAAAACTGATTCAGGCATCAGCGAACCATTCCAAACAAAAACACAATCAGGTTTATTTTTCTTAAGAAGAGACTCAAAATATAAAAGCAAAAAATGACAATGAACATTTTTCATCGTTTGGTATATTTTCCCTATTAAGGGGATTCTAAAAAAATGAGGTACACGGATTAATCGCCTCATAATATTATTAGAATAAAGGGATTGATTCTTTATGTTCTTTGTATAGAAAAATAAACGAGAAATTGTCTTGATAAACCCATAAGTTGTAATACAAAAGATAATGACTTTGAATAAGGAGTCTTCAACTACTAAAATATCGCCTACATCTTTACCTATTTTATTTAAATAATCCCCCTTGATGAACAAAATCTTTAATTTTTCCATGTACTATCAGTCACCTTTTGTAATTACTTTCTAAAAACAACTCTATTTTATAGATGAATACCCATTTTAGTCGATCTCAAGAGGATGCTCAAAATATCCGCTCCAATCAGAATCCTGATTTTTTGCTACTTGTTCCTTGAAAAACAATCTGATTGGAGCCAAATAAGAGTACATCACCGGAGGAGGTTTAGGTTGAAACTCAGGAAGCTTTACCATCCAACCATGGATAAAGGAAACAAGTAGCTGCCGCGAATATTCATAATCATGGTGAGCGCCAGGTATCTCTATCGCTAGATAATTATCTTTATTTGGTCCAAATTCTTTTTTTCTAGCCGCCATTTCTTGTTTGGTCATATCATAATCAAACTGACCAACAATATCAAAAACAGGCATCTTTAATTCAGGTTTTTTATCTGTATTATTGGGAGGAGGAACATCGTACGCAGACAACAGAACCAAGCCTTCGATTTCAGGTACCGGAGATTTGCCCAAGAAATCAAATGTTTGTTTTAATTGCTCCCCATAATGCAAAAGTACAACACGCATGTTTTTTTGTTTTCGTAAAGCAGTAATCACTTCTGGGAATTGTTTGATCCAGGGCACAGTAATGCTACTGTCATTATTGAGTAATACAACCTGCCATCCATTTTGCGCCAATTGATTGGCCAAATTATCGAGCAATGCGGTGGCTTGTGCTTGCTCACCTCCATTAACCAGGAATACGGCTCCATATTTATCCTTTTTTGCAGGCCAATAAGGTAAGTCAATGTTTTTGCCATCAACTTTAATTTGTAGTTTGTCCGCAAAAGCAATAGAAAATAAACAGAAAAATATTAAAACTATCCTTGTAATATATTTCATATCGTCCTAATAAATTGGATTCTGATCGATTAAAAATGAAATCAAATCGCTTCGTTAAGCGAAGCGGGCCGTCATCCAATCCTTTTATCGTCATCCCTCACTATATCCGGGATGACGTCGCACGGGCTAACGGCAGATCAAGGGCACTTCATCAAATCCAGACTATATAGATGAATGTACTGCATCTAGTCAGCTAACTCTATACCCGCCTGATCCAACATTTCTCTGGCTTTATCGCCAAGAATTTTATGTGCCAATTTAGTTGGATGTACTAAATCAAAAAACAAATAACCTGTACACGCATCCTGAGGCACGTTAGGTTTGACTGATGCGACCATTTTCAGAATCGATGTTTTGGTGATGTCTTCAACTGCTGAATTAACACAAGTACCCGTTAAATTGGTAAACCCATAATCTTGAGGATGAGACATCAACTCTTCAAAAGCTTGATGCAGATCATAATACAGCCACTGTACATCGGGATGCTCTTGTTTTAGCTCATCAATCGACTTACTGAGCATGTTATTATGTTCTTTGGCAAAATAAGTCATCTCATTAACGGAACCAAATTCAATTGCTGCAGGGGTTCTTCCTAAATCCGGCAAATTAACGACTAAAATATGTTTCGCACCTTTTTCAACTAAACGTTGTATGCTGTGTATAATTCCTGTATGCACATCCTGTAATGTTTGTTCAACCTCTGAAGGAAATGCAAGATAATTATTTGAACCTATCCATATAACAAAAAGACTGTCTTCACTGGCTTTATCATGATGCTCTGATAAATAATTGTTCACTTCCCTTCTTAGGGTAAATAAAACATCGTCAGCCCCTTCTTCCTCAGATACACCCGCGCCACCATAAGCATAATCTAATAAATGAGCACCAGCATTTTTAGGAAAGTAAGAAGCGATTACATGTTCGATCCAGACGGGTCCATTAGAGAAACGACCATCAAAATAAGGAGGAGATGGAGGTAATTGATATTTCATAAACTTATATAAATTACCGTTATCAGACAAACTATCACCAAATACAACTATATTATGAAGAGGTGTAGCCCATACAATCCCAGAGAATAAAAAAGCCCCTATAGTTGCTAACAGTTTCATGAATACCCTTAAGTTCTAATCCTAAAAAAAGCAGCGTCATCTTGATTAAAGAGCGCTACCGCACTGAATTTTGAAGAGTTTATCTGGTTATTTTAAAAACAAAAGCCTTCCGCATTATAGTATGAAAGATCCTTTATAAGCAATTTTTTTAAGTGCGCGTGTTTTTCAAATTTTTTTTATATTTATCAATTAGTTAAATACAATATAACCCTTCTTAGAAACAATACAATAAAGCAAATATGCTTATTTCCTGCACAAAAAAGAGACTTTAAGGTCTTTCGATTGCGCCCTAAGCAAAAGATATTTATATTAATATTTTTTGCCAAGGAGGCTCGTACAATGGCTTTTGAACAAAATTTTATCCTCAAATGTCTTGATTATATGGAGCAAATTCTTTCTGATGAAAAAGAATTAAAAGAAGCGATTGGTCATTTCACCGAAAATAAAGCAGATAATTCGCGCTATCAATTAAACTCTAAGATTAATGACTCGTCACAATGGATCGAACACGATAAGCTGTGCTTCAGCGCTTCTCTTTTTGAAGCGATTGCCCGCACTTCTTTATCTTTTTACGCAACAAACGAGGAACGAGCATATGAAATAAATGCAGCGATTACAGCATTTCAAGAACACTTTTTACCGGCTCTGACTGAAAATACTGACCCTAACAAACGAATTGATTCCGTGAAAAAAAAGATTGTACGTATGAAAACTAAACTGAAAAATGAAATAGAACGCGCTGAAAATCCATATGCTTTTTTTACCCCGGTTACCGCTGGCTTGGTCGTTCTAGCTGCTGCAGCGACAACAGCAGCTTTATTCGCTTACAAAGCATAGAGAGCCTGGGTTCAAGCACCCAGGTTACGGATTATGCACTGCCAATTAAAGTAATATTGAGCTGACGTCCACAAACCCAAGCTTTAGTTAAATCACTCATTACCTCTTTGGGCATGCCTTTAGGCAGGCGCACCGTTGAATGATCGTCATGAATTTTAAGACCAGTAATATGTTTACTTTGTAAACCCGCCTCATTCGCAATGGCACCTACAATATTACCTGGTTTCACACCGTGAATTTTACCGACATCGATTCGGAATAAGTCCTGTGCCACCACTTCATCATTAAATTTTTTACGTCCATCACGCAACCCTTTCTTGTCCGCAGCAAAACCTTTTCGCTCCTCTGTTCGAGAACGTTCAAATTTGCCGCCACGCTCAGCACGACCTTCTTTAGCCGGACGGGGTGATTTAGGTAATACTTGCTCTTTTTGCCAAGGCAAATCCTTGTTTAACAACAAAGCAAGTGTGGCCGCAACATCAACTGCAGAAACATTATTTTCTTTAATGTATTCTTCGATAATTCGTTTGTATGAAGGCAAGTTTGCATGTTCTAAACGTGCTGTGATATTTGCCATAAATCGTTGTTGACGTGCAGTTTGAATCATATGGTCATTGGGCACCGCCACTTTAGCAATACGTTGCCGCGTATGCCGCTCAATGCTGCTAATTAAACGCGATTCTTTGGGGGTTACAAATAAAACAGCTACCCCGGAACGCCCAGCTCTCCCTGTTCTTCCAATGCGATGAACATAGGTTTCATTATCATGCGGTAAATCATAGTTTATTACGTGGGTTACTCGCTCCACATCCAAACCGCGAGCAGCCACATCCGTAGCGACCAGGATATCAATCGCTCCTTGTCTGAATTGCGCAATAATCCGCTCACGTAATGCTTGGGTAATATCACCATGTATGGCCATAGCCCGCAGGCCTTGTTGTTGCAAGAGTTCGGCAACTTCTTCGGTACTGCTTTTAGTACGTACGAATACAATCACTCCTTGATATTCTTCTACAGCCAATACACGTAAGAGAGCATCAGGTTTTTGGTGTCCAGAAGCAAATAAAAATCGTTGCTCGATACTTTTTACAGTAGCGGTTTCTGCTCGTATTTCGATGGACACAGGATCATGCAAATAAGTGTTGGCAATTTGTCGAATACGATGAGGCATAGTTGCTGAAAACAGACCTATTTGTTTCTTTTCAGGCAGTTTTGCCATGATGGTTTCAATATCTTCAATAAAGCCCATACGCAACATTTCATCTGCTTCATCAAGAATGAATGTGCGCAAATTATCGAGATTTAAAGTACGTCTGTCGATATGATCTAAAATACGGCCAGGAGTTCCTACCACAACTTGAGCACCTGCTTTTAATTGCTTTAATTGACGGCCATAATCTTGACCACCACATAAAACAGCAACACTAACACCCCGTTGTTTGGCACTCAATAATTCAAACTGTTCGGCAACTTGAATCGCCAATTCGCGAGTTGGAGCCAAAATTAAAGCTTGAGTACCTTGCACATTAGGAGATAAATTTTGCAATATAGGCAAAGCAAAAGCAGCCGTTTTTCCTGTTCCTGTTTGCGCCAAAGCAATCGCATCTCGACCTTCCATCAGTAAAGGTATCGTTTGTACTTGAATTGGAGAAGGAGTAGTAAACTTCATATCCTCTAGTGCTTTGTTTAAAGCATCTGAAAAATTAAAGGACGCGAAGCTTGTTATTTCTTGAGACATAAAAATCCTGATCGATTAAAACATAACCTACAAAAGGCTAAGCGATATAAAAATTGAACAGTATAATAACAAAATAAACAAAATAAT
This sequence comes from Legionella cherrii, assembly GCF_900635815.1. Classification (NCBI taxonomy): domain Bacteria; kingdom Pseudomonadati; phylum Pseudomonadota; class Gammaproteobacteria; order Legionellales; family Legionellaceae; genus Legionella; species Legionella cherrii. Next base: position 1,445,773 of record NZ_LR134173.1, on the reverse strand, counting down.
GCACTATATTTATAAAATTATCAAATAAACTCAACCGTAATTTTTTAAGAGTGAGAGCCTGGTTTATAGCCTGCATCCCTTACTATTTAGTTCGAATTTTAATGCAAAGACGGACTATTTTGCTTCTCAAAAAAATTAGCGGAGAACACATAATCTGTCTAGGGTAACTGCCATTAAAGTGAACAGCTTTCCCATCCCCCCTCCCCCACCAGTGGAGGGAGGATTTTTAAAGGAATCTGATAAAATGTTCCTCAAATCAAAGCCGCCAAACGGCATGCCTGGTCAATTGCATGACGCGCATCCAACTCTAAGGCTTTATAAGCACCACCGACCAAATGTACGACTTTTCCTGCCTCTTTTAAGGGGACGAACAATTCAGCCAATTCGACTTGTCCGGCACAAATCACCACTGTATCTACAGGTAAAATTTGAGGTTTCTCATTAATGTGTACATGTAAGCCTTGATCATCAATCGCATCATACTGTACCCCGGAAATCATTTTGACTTGTTTATGCTTTAAGCTGGCACGATGAATCCATCCCGTGGTTTTACCCAAACGTTTGCCCATTTTTTCCTTTTTACGTTGTAACAAATAAACTTCACGAGGACTGGGAGTAATTTCTGCAGGTTTAAGTCCACCTCGAAATGTTCCATAAATATCAATGCCCCATTCATTGTAAAACTGTTCCCTGGGAACTGGGTGTTGGTGCGTTAAAAATTCAGCCACATCGAAACCAATTCCGCCTGCACCAATAATCGCTACCCGTTGCCCTACCTCTTTTTTCCCCGTAATCACATCGATATAACTCGCCACTTTGGGATGCTCAATCCCAGGAATCATGGGAATACGTGGTTTAATCCCACTGGCTATAACAATCTCATCAAAATCGCGCAATTGTTCTACCGTGGCTTCGGTATTTAAACGGATGCTCACTTTAAATTTCTGCAGCTGATAATTAAAGTAATCCAATGTATGTTGAAAAATTTCCTTTCCTGGAATGCGTTTGGCCAAATTAAATTGACCGCCGATTTGATCGCTTTTTTCAAATAAGGTCACCTGATGGCCTCGCTCTGCAGCAACTGTTGCAAATGCAAGCCCCGCTGGGCCCGAGCCGACAACTGCAATGGATTTAGGTTGTGCAGTGACCTCATAAATCAATTCTGTTTCATTACAAGCACGGGGATTCACTAGGCAAGAAGCGGTTTTGTTGACAAAAACGCGATCAAGACATGCCTGATTGCACGCAATACACACATTAATCGCCTCACTTTCTCCTCTTTTAGCCTTCTCAGCAAATAATGGATCCGCTAAAAAGGGTCTAGCCATAGAGACCATATCCGCAACCCCAGACTCAATTAATTCATTCGCTAATTCAGGTGTATTGATCCGGTTTGAGGTGATTACTGGAATTTTAACTTCCGGCTTTAAATGTTGGGTAAGATGAGTAAACGCTGCAGCGGGAACCATGGTTGCTATTGTTGGAATTCGCGCCTCATGCCAACCGATACCCGTGTTAATGAGCGTCGCCCCCGCTGCTTCAATCGCTTTAGCGAGAATCACTACTTCATCCCAACTGCTACCATCCGCAATCAAATCAAGCAACGACAAACGAAAAATAATAATAAACTTCTCGCCTACGGCTTCGCGCACACTGCGAACCACTTCAATGGGAAAACGAATACGATTTTCATAACTGCCACCCCATTCATCCTGACGTTGGTTGGTATGGGTGACGATAAATTGATTCAGCAGATATCCTTCGCTGCCCATGATTTCAATACCATCATAACCTGCCAATTGAGCAAGACGAGCGCAACGTGCAAAATGTTTAATGGTTTTTTTAATACGGTACTGGCTCATTACCCAAGGCTTAAAAGGGCTAATGGGCGATTTGATGCCGCTGGGTGCCACAATAAATGGATGATAGCCATAACGACCTGCATGCAAGGCTTGCAGGATAATTTTGCCCCCGGCTTCATGTACAGTATGGGTAATTAATTCATGCCGATGCTGTTCTTTACTGTTCGTCAATTTAGCGGCAAATGGTGCTAAACGTCCTGCGCGATCGGGTGCAAAGCCACCGGTGGTAATTAATCCTACTCCCCCAAGTGCCCTTTCTCGATAAAACTGTGCCAAACGATTTAAACTTTCCTTATCTTCTTCAAGGCCAGTATGCATAGAACCCATTAACAAACGATTTTTTAATTGGGTAAAGCCTAAATCTAAAGGCTGGAATAACGCCTTAAACGGGGTATTATCAATTCTCAATTCCATGAGTGCTCTCACAAAGGGACATCAAAACGAAAAATAAAAGTATAAACCCTGTTGGCATCTTTTCACAGAGAATATGTAAGAAACTTATGGCTTCATCGAAGTAGAAAATCTAGAGGAAAATTCAGACTTGTGTGCCAAAGTTGGCTTTTCGACGCGCCTGGAAGTGATTGGCAACAAAAGCACCTAGCAGAGTAATACTGCATCCTGCAAGCGAGCGTAGTGAAATATGTTCATCCAAGAAAAAAACACCCATTAAGGTGGATACGATGGGCAGCGCATAAAGTGTGATGGATGCATTGGAAGCAGATAAATATTTCAACACGTAGCCCCATGCCAAATAAGCAAGCGCGGCTGGGAATATACCCATATAAATAACAGCGGCGGTAGTTTGAAAATCAGCACTTTGAATTTGCTGGAGCATGTCAGGCAAAAATAGGGCTAACAATAAAGTGCCACCCCACATAACCCAAGCAATGATTGCCACAGGATGATAAACACTCACAAATTGCTTTTGAATGATGGTTAAGATAGCACCCATCAATGCAGACACCAAAATCGCGAGAATTCCCTGTTGCATTCCAGGTTCTGAACTCTCTCCAATCGCCAATAAAGCCAGACCCAATATACTGATGAAGATACCGAACCAAACGCCGCGCGTCAGTTTTTCCCGTAAAAAAACCAGTGATAAAAGTACGGTCATCACCGGCATTAAACCAATAACAAAACTGGCTATTCCTGCAGAGACGCTTAACTCCCCATAATTCAAACAAATATTATAAATCCCAATCCCGGCCATCCCAGCAAGAAGCAGTTGAATACGATCCTTCCATACCACTCGTTTCTTAATTCCTAAACTATAGTAAATGACCAACATACACAGTGATGCAACAATAAATCGTAAAAGAGCAAGTGCTCCTGGAGAGTAGCCGGCTAAACCAATCCGTATTCCAACGAATGCTGAAGCCCAAAAAACAATGGCAATAATAATGACACAGCTTACCTTGAACGACTGCATGGTGCGCACCTGCTTTGGGAAAAAATAATGGACTTATTGTACCTGAATTATCCTATACAATCACGTCGCTTCAGGTTCATTCAAGCACAGCAAAACCGCTGCTTTTCACTGTTCATTTAGAGCGCACAAATGCTGCATTGCAACACAAAATCATTGATTTTAAGACTATTTTTTACAAAATAACACTTTATTAACTCAATATGTAAAAAAGCTTGGCATTTTCTTTTTTTATAAACTACTTTTAAAGAAGGGCCTGCTCCTAATGAGGATGAATCTATGGATGACCCTTTTGCTTCTTTAAACGAAGCCATTGAATCCGTTTTTCATTTGATCCCCATGAGAAATGGAAAATATACCTATGATGAAATTCAACAGCTCAAAGACGCGATGGATAACTATGAGGCTAATGAAAAAACGAGTTTCCGTGAATTGGTAAGAGCTTTGGGTTCAGCATTACCCCATTTTGAAAAGTGGGGAATTAATTTTGAGCCTATCAAAAAATCCGTTGATTCGCTGGCTGAGCAACACAAGGACGTTGTTGACTGGAATAAATACCTCATTCACCGTCCTAAAATTTCATCCAGACTCCATTTTTACGCTTTGCAAAATCCTCAACATGATGTGGAGCTTATCCCCTGGCTAAACACCATATCTGAAAGAACTTCCCCGCAAGAAGAACCCGAATTACCGGCCATGTTAATTGCGCATAGGAATTTTCTGGGGTTTAGCAAAAGGCTAAACTCTCATTTGAAAAAAGATCCGGAATTCTTATCACGTTTGATTATGGAATCTAAAGAAAACTTTATTCAGATTGCAAGCACACGTTTAATTCTGTACTTAACCGACGAACAACTCGCCACAGCAATAGTTAAATACATACCTGACTTGCTGCAAAACCATCCAGATCCCCTAGTCCAAGTAGAGCAACTCATGGATAAACTCAATGGAATATTATCTAATGGACGCTCTATTTCTACACTTTTACGCAATTCTGTAGCCGAAAAGATTTTAACTCGATCAGAATTTTCAGAATTTTTTAGAATATATCAGAGTGAAGAATATAAAAATCGTCAAGAACATTCTTCGTTTGAAGAAAAAGATTTTAATTCGATGAGTATGACAAATATACCGAAGTGACCCTCATCCGCCCTAAAGGCACCCTCTCCCCCAGGGGAGAAGGGATTCAAAAGTATCTAACCCTTTGAAAAAGAAAAAAGCCTATTCCTATCCTACAGAGGGAAAATTTTAAAATCCCCTCTCCCGTCATCGGGAGAGGGGAAACATAGAATAGAGAAAGGAAATTATCCTTAATCCAACAACCCTAAAGACTTAACGGTATCACGCTCTTGTCTCAACTCATTCAATGTCTTGTCAAACATCTCACGACCGTACGCATTAAAAGGTAATCCCTCAACGACACTTAACTCTCCGTGTTCGCGACGACAAGGGAATGAGAAGATTAATCCTTCATCCACACCATATTCACCTTGAGAACTACGACACATAGAGAATGACTCACCTGCTGGAGTATCATTAACCAAATGATTCACACCGGTGATGATGGCATTAGCTGCTGAAGCAGCAGATGAAGAACCACGTGCTTTAATTACTGCTGCACCGCGTTGTTGTACCGTAGAAACAAAAGTATCTTTCAGCCAAGACTCATCAATCACTTGAGCTGCAGAAACCCCATTAATCTTCGCATTATAAAAATCAGGATATTGAGTGGAAGAATGGTTCCCCCAAATAGTCATTTGAGTAACTGCTGTGATATCGACACCTGCTTTTTTAGCCAACTGAGTACGTGATCTCAATTCATCTAAAGTAGTCATGGCATAAAAACGATCATTGGGTACATCTTTGGCATGGTGCATTGCAATCAAGCAGTTTGTATTGCACGGATTACCTACTACAAAAACGCGTACATCATCGCTTGCATGATCATTAATTGCCTGGCCTTGTTTGGTGAAGATCCCGCCGTTAATTTCCAATAAATCAGCGCGTTCCATCCCTTGTTTACGTGGCACAGAACCGACCAGTAATGCCCAGTTCACACCGTCCATTGCCTTATTCATATCTGCAGTACAGACAACACGCTTCAATAAAGGAAAGGCGCAATCATCAAGCTCCATTGCAACTCCTTCTAGAGAAGGAAGCGCTGCTTCAAGCTCAAGCAGATTTAATTCTACTTCCGTGTTCGCACCAAACATTTGTCCGGAAGCAATACGAAACAATAATGCGTAACCAATTTGCCCAGCTGCCCCAGTAATAGCAACTCTAACTCGTTTATTTGCCATGTGATTTCCTCTTATTTTTTAGGTAACCCCTGCAGATTCTCTCTTACGAAGCGGGAAAGAAAGCTCAATGCATGATTACATTTTTTGTTACAAAACTCGCAACATGATACTATTGCATTCCCAAACAAGCCAGTATAAAAAAGAGTAATGATCCCTTTATCGTTGTACATTCACATTCCATGGTGTATCCGCAAATGCCCTTATTGTGATTTTAATTCCCACAAAAGTCCTGAAACTTTGCCAGAACAAAATTATATTCAAGCGCTTATTGCTGACTTAAAAACTGATTTGCAATACATTGAAGCGCGTGAGATTTACTCTATTTTCATTGGCGGTGGCACCCCGAGCCTTTTTTCTGCTCAAGCCTACGACACCTTGTTTACTGAATTGAGGCGTCTTTTGACCTTTGCCAAGGATATAGAAATTACCATGGAAGCCAATCCAGGTACTGTAGAGCAACAACGCTTTACTGAATACCGACAAACTGGTATTAATCGGCTTTCCTTGGGCATTCAAAGCTTCAACCCAGAGCATCTAGACGCCTTAGGTCGGATTCATGATGCCCAACAAGCGCATCGTGCCATTGAATCCGCCCGCAATGCCGGGTTCGATAACATCAATTTAGACATTATGCACGGTTTGCCCAAACAAAGTGTCGCTCAAGGAATCGATGATTTACGTACGGCAATCGCGCATCAACCCGAACATTTATCCTGGTATCAATTAACCATAGAACCTAATACGGTATTTTACAAAGTAAAACCGCCATTACCTTCTGAAGATGAAGCGTGGGTACTCGAGGAAGAAGGACTCGCTTTACTTAAAGAATCGGGTTTTTCACGCTATGAAATTTCTGCCTTTGCTAAACCGGATCGACAAGCCCGGCATAATTTAAATTATTGGTTATTTGGCGATTACTTAGGCATAGGCGCAGGAGCGCACGGCAAAATCACAACGAAAGAGCGAATACTAAGAACGCGCAAGCACCGTCAACCTCGAGAGTATCTCGACTCAGAAAAACCCTTTTTAGCCAGTCTAGAAGAGGTGAACACTCCCGATCTTCTTTTTGAATTTATGCTCAACACAACGCGTTTGGAACAAGCCATTCCTTTAGCGCTCTTTACTCAAACCACAGGGTTGCCACTAAGTCATCTACTCCCCAAACTCCAAATTGCGGCAAATAAGAAACTCATCGCTTTAACAGAAACCCACTGGCAAGTAACTGCTTTAGGAAGACGTTACACCAATGATTTACAAGCTCTGTACTTGTAGCATAAGTTCCTTCATCCGCCCTACGAGCAGCTTCTTACTTGTGGGAGAGGGGCAGGGTGAGGGCAACTCTACTCTAAAACTCATAGACTCCACGATTTACACTCACACGATAACGCAGCCACTTGCTTGAAAATAAAGATTATTTAATAATAAGTTACTTTCCGAAAAAGGAGCAATCGGTGATATTGTTCATATTCTTGGTAGTTCTTGCTTATTTAATGGGATCTTTTTGCTCTGCAGTCATTGTGAGTAAAACGTTTTCTTTACCTGACCCACGGATTGAGGGCTCAAAAAATCCTGGCGCAACGAATGTTTTGCGGCTTGCAGGAAAAAAATATGCAGCCTTGGTTATGATTACCGATATACTCAAAGGCACTATTCCCGTACTCATCGCCAAACTCTTGGATGCCAGTCCTGCTACAGTAGGGTTTACTGCTTTAGCAGCAGTTATCGGCCATATGTACCCGGTTTTCTTTGACTTTAAAGGGGGAAAAGGGGTTGCAACGGCAATTGGAGCGCTCTTGGGATTTCATTTTCTGGTCGGTGTTTTAGTCGCAGCAACTTGGTTGTTGGTCGCTAAATTCTCCCGCTATTCCTCTTTGGCATCGATTACTGCTGTAGGTTTTTCCCCATTTTATTCGCTGTTACTTATCCAACGTTTGGATATTTTCCCCCCTATTTTCATCATGGCCCTCTTAGTGCTCTACAAGCACAAAGACAATATTGTGCGACTTATTGACAAAAAAGAACCAAAAATTAAATTAAAGAATAATGTGATTAACGACATTATGCAGGATGAGCCGCCCGAGGCTGTGACACCCGTTAGAAAAACAGAAGCATCTGCCCCTGAAGTAGCAATTGAAGTAGAAACCATCACCATTACCAAAACCGTAGTGACTCCACCTAAAGCAACAAAAACAACTAAAACTACAAAAACAACCACTAAAAAGGCCGAGTCCCCTGAAAAGAAAGCCAAGCCTGCTAAAAAAGCAACTGCACCGAAAGTAAAAACTAAGAAACCTCCTGCGGAATAAAATCATACGAAATATCAAAATCCCTAAAAATCTTCTTTAAGATTTTTAGGGACTTAAAACGAACACAAAAGTTAAATACTGGTCGGTGTCCCTCTGGCAGTTTTTTATGCGCATCACTATCTTTATGCAGTGATTAAAATGTGTTTGGACCTATAGATTGCATTTCTTCAGCATCGATATCGAATGGCTCAGCTTTTACCGGCTCTAAAACTTCAATTTTATTATAACCAAAAGCATTTTTGACAAAATCAATTATCCATTGCATCAAAGAATGATTGTGCAACGCTGCCTCGACTCTGTGATCCCCATAGTTTATTGCGTTGCTCTCGATAGATATTTTTGGTTTTTCAGCGTGTGACAAATCGACTGCAATTTCTCCTTGTGCTTCGATAATATTTCCTTTATCTTCTCGAGAAATGGTCGGATCGTCTGCTAGTTTATATACTTTTCCGTCTTTAGTGCGTTGTGTGTTGTATTTAATACCATATTTCTCAAAACCATTTTCGGATACAATGATGTTTTGTACTCCAACATTTTCTTTTACCTTAAATCCCTCTTTTGTAGGAATAATATTAACAACTATCTGCATGTTCGTTATTGTTCCATAAGCAATTTTTCCATCTCGAGCATCCGGTTCACCTGGCAGTGCATCTCGTTCCATGGATGTGGCAAGAGCACCTGACACTGGATGCATAAGTCCTCCTTGATGGAAGGTTTTCTTTAGAAAATCAATGGCTTCTTTCATATCTTTTTCTTTAAGTTTAGGATCCATCTTTCCCAAAATCACTTCTTTAAAAAATTTTTCGACATCGTCTACGTCACTCAGTAAACCATAATCATCAGCAAATGTGGTAATCGGTTTCCCATCTATTAATATTTGCCTGCGTTGCTCAGGATCACCTGTGTACTTCATAGCCCTATTCCAATCCTCCCCTAATCTAATCCCTTCTCCAGAATTAACTTTTTCAATTTGCAATGGACTGTGTGCACTATGGAATTTTACCCATTTACTTTTGCCCATTTTCTGCCTCTCAATATAAATAAGTATCATATTGATTTATTTTAACACATATCAAATGATTAAGCCAAAGGCCATCGTGCCTTAACTTCTACTGCATCACTTAAATCCTTTTCCCCCCTTAACATCCGCAAACATCCGGCATAAGCAATCATCGCACCATTATCGGTACAATATTCTAAAGCTGGAAAATAAATCGTCCCGCCAATACTCTGAATCCATTCACTTAAGCCTGAACGTAAGGCTTTGTTCGCCCCTACTCCCCCTGCAACTACCAATTGATTACACCCAGATTCTTGTACCGCGCGTTTGCATTTAATCATCAAGGTATCCACAACGGCTTGCTGAAATGCCTTGGCAATTTCAGCGCGTGCACATTCATCTTTTGCGCTTTGATTCCAAGTATTTAAGGCGAATGTTTTTAAACCACTAAAGCTAAACTCAAGGCCGGGGCGGTCGGTCATAGGACGAGGAAAACGATAAGGAGTTGATTCACATTGATCAGCAAGCGCTGCGAGTACCGGACCTCCAGGATAGGGTATTCCCATTAACTTGGCGGTTTTATCAAACGCCTCACCCACCGCATCATCGAGAGTATCTCCGAGTATGCTGTATTGCCCCAAATCCCTGACGTCAACCAGTTGGCAATGGCCGCCGGATACCAAAAGCGCAATAAAAGGAAATTCGAGTGAAGGCGTTTCCATTTTTGCCGCCAAAAGATGTGCTTCCAAATGATGAATGGCTAACGCAGGAATTTGTAATGCATAGGCCAAGCTTTTGGCAAAACAGGAACCAACCAATAATGCACCAATTAGCCCTGGGCCTGCCGTATAAGCAATTCCATCCAATGCTTTTTTATCAAGCCCTGCCTGTTGTAATACTTTATCGAGTAAAGGCACCAAATAATTAATATGATCCCGGGAAGCAAGCTCAGGTACCACACCACCATGCACTCGATGGGTGTCAATTTGCGAATGCAACGCATGCGCTAACAAACCAGCATCGGAATCATAAATCGCTACTCCAGTTTCATCACAAGAGGATTCAATACCTAAAACCAACATAAAAAGGACCTGATAAAAAAATTCAGTCATTGTACCATATATCATAGAGACTGGGTGAAACGCGGCGGAGACGGAAAACTCACTGCTCGATACCAGTTTCAGCTGGCTTCTCCTGAATCTTCTAAGTCCGCCCTTACCGCGGGGGGTGTAGCCTAAGAGGTGTGCCCTCCTCAGATTACCCAATATTCAAGCTGTACTTATTAAAAAATAAAATTGTTGATTTAAAACTTGACGAGGGCTTCAACTAGCACTAGAATTGCCCACCTATTAAGATCAAATAACCAGAGGACTATTTAATGCCTACAGTTCGCGTCAAAGAAGGCGAAAATCCAGAATACGCACTGCGCCGTTTTAAGCGCTCTTGTGAAAAAGCCGGTATTTTAACCGAGTTACGCCGTCGTGAATTTTATGAAAAACCAACTGCTGAACGTAAGCGCAAGCAAGCTGCTGCAGTAAAACGTCATCTGAAGAAAATTTCTCGTGATATGACAGCAAAACAACAAGGCGGCAAACGCCGACGTAAATAGGATTTTTGCCTGTCCTGTATTTTTTACTAGGCCACATGTACTTCGCATAGTCACAATTTGATAGATGATTATGATGTTGTATTTAGTGGCCTTTCGCTTTTTAGAATAGATTAAACTTCTTCCCAAACTCATGGTAGTGAGGACAGAGGTTTCCTTACATAGGGCCGAGCCGCTCATTCGATTTTAAGGAATAAAAAATGACTATTAAAGAACGTCTCAATAATGATGTTAAAGATGCAATGCGAGCCAAAGAAAAAGAATTGTTAGCCGCACTTCGTTTAATTACTGCTGCCGTCAAACAAGTTGAAGTCGATGAACGTATCGAAGTCGATGATGAGCGTATGTTGGTTATTTTAGATAAAATGAGCAAGCAACGTAAAGAATCTATCGCGCAATATGAAAAAGCCAACCGAGATGATCTGGTTGCTCAAGAACAATTTGAACTGGATATCCTGAAGAAATATTTGCCTGAGCCTTTGTCTGCTGCAGAAATTGAGAATATGGTTCAAGAGGCGATTGCCTCAACTGGCGCTGAAAAGATGGCAGACATGGGTAAAGTTATGGCACTTTTAAAGCCCAGCTTGCAAGGACGTGCTGATATGGCGCAAGTCAGTGCCATGATTAAGGCTAAGCTAAGCTAAGGATCCCTATGTCTGGCTTAATCCCGCAGCCATTCATTGATGATCTTCTCCACCGCACGGATCTGGTTGAATTAATTGACAGCTATGTTCCCTTGAAAAAACGAGGGAACAGTCATATTGCGTGCTGTCCTTTTCATAATGAAAAATCCCCTTCATTTAATGTCGTTGCCAAAAAACAGTTTTATCACTGCTTTGGTTGTGGCGCCTCAGGAAATGCCATCAGCTTTGTCATGAACTACCTCAACCAGGGATTTGTTGATGCAGTGGAAACCCTGGCTACCCGTGTCGGTTTAACAATTCCGCGGGACAAACAAACTGAGAAAACTAATCCCTCCCAGGATCTTTATAAACTCTTGTCGGCGGTGAGTCTTCATTATCAAAAAAAATTAAAGCATGAAGGGCAACCTGCGATTGATTATTTGCGAGGTAGAGGTTTAAGCGGCGAAATTGCCAAACTGTATCAATTAGGTTATGCAAGCGAAGGATGGCACCACCTCGAAAAAGCATTCCCCCGCAATCAACGCGAACTGCTTGCAACAGGGATGTTGATTAAAAATGAAGATGGAAAAATCTATGATCGCTACCGTAACCGCGTCATGTTCCCTATTCATGACCGCCATGGGCGCATTATAGGTTTTGGTGGACGGGTACTGGATAAGGAACAAAAACCCAAATACCTTAACTCTCCTGAAACCGTCATTTTTCAAAAAAGCAGAGAATTGTATGGCTTACATCAAATTCTAAGCCAACAAAAAGCAGTAGAGTACATAATTGTAGTTGAAGGGTACATGGATGTGATTGCATTAGCCCAACATGGAATTATGAATGCGGTAGCCACCTTAGGCACTGCGACCAGTACCTATCACATTCAACTGCTTGCCAAACATACCAAGTCATTAATTTTTTGTTTTGATGGCGATAATGCCGGAAGACAAGCAGCATGGCGTGCCCTTGAAAGCAGCTTGCCGCATTTAAATTTAGGCCTGGATGCCAGTTTTATGTTCTTACCCGATGGGCACGATCCGGACAGTTTGGTTCGAGAGGAAGGTAAAGACAATTTTTTAAAACGACTCAAGCAAGCTACCCCATTGCACCGTTTTCTTTTTGATAACTTAGCCAAAGACCTCAATTTACTTCGACCCGCAGGCAAAACCCAACTCATCAATTTGGCCAAACCATTTTTACAAAAAATGGATGAAGGTTCGTATAAACAACTCCTTATTGAGGATCTGGCGCGTTTAACTCATATCGAAACCCACCGATTAACCCAGTTAGTTACTGAGGAGTCTAAATCGCCCCAGCAAGAACAGGCAATGACCATTGCCCGTACGCCAATGCGTATTGCGGTTGCCCTCCTCTTACAACATCCGGAAATTTATAGCCAGATCAAACAACAAATCAATCTTGAGCTTTTGGATGCGAAAGAGCATGAAATTTTACTGAGCGTGTTAGATCAACTGGAAGCAAACCCGCAAGCCACTACGGCTACATTAATTGAATCGTGGCGTAATCATCCTTATTTTGAGTCCCTGAACAAACTTGCGGCCTGGGACCATCTGGTTCCCGAACAAGAATTAGTCAAGGAATTCATTGATATTATCCTGTTTTTACAAAAGCAAAATCGTGAATTAACCATACGCCAACTGATTAATAAATCACGCCAGCACGGGTTGAATGAAGAAGAAAAAATACAATTGCAAGAAATGTTAAAAGAACGGCATATTTGAAACAGCGGCGTGTAACTGGTTCGCTTGCGTCTCTCTTGCACCGAGGTTCCTCAATGCAAGCCATTGATGGTCAACAACAACCAAAATGGATTTTATTGTGCATTTTGTATGAAATATGATAACGTGACGCCTCATCATAATGAACCCAAGCCTCATAAATAGGATGTTCTAAAAAAAGCAGTGAAAAATTACTAGTATGTTGCAAACTACCGGTCTATAATTGTAAGATTTTGTAATCCTAAAGAAGCAATTATTTCCAACTGGTGTTTTAAATGCTACGTGGTTTATTTGTTTTTTAGGATTGTGTCTAATTGTCCCTAGAGAAGTGCCTATGACCATGAACGATCAAGAACAGCAAAGCTCACAGATAACCAAAGTCATTAGCTTGGGAAAAGAGCAGGGTTACTTGACTTACAGCCAAATCAATGACCTTTTGCCTAATATAGTCGACACAGAACATTTTGATGTCATTATCAGCATGCTGGAAGGCATGAACATCAAAGTATTTGAGTTACCCCCCGGCGATGATGAACTGGCACTTCTGCTGAATACAGAAGAAGTACCTGATATCGAAGAAGCCGCAATGGTACTTGCTTCTGTGGATAAAGAAACTGGACGCACAACCGATCCAGTTCGCATGTACATGCGGGAAATGGGTACCGTAGAGCTGCTAACCCGCGAAGGTGAAATCCGCATTGCGAAACGCATTGAAGAAGGGATTTACCAAGTACTTAAATCTTTGGCAAGTTACCCAGAAACGATTCAATTAGTACTTGATGACTATGAGCGCTTTAATGCCCAAGAAATTCGCCTCAATGAAATTATCAGTGGCTTCTCTGACGTTGAAGATGAAGTAGCTCCCGCTGCAAGCATTGGCTCCATGCTGGAAGAGCAACAAATCGATGACTTACTGTTGTCTGATGAAGAAGATGAAGATGGCGAAGGCGGTATTGGCGAAGTCGATGACGGTCCCAATCCAGAACAAGCTAAAATTTATTTTGATGAGTTACGTGATACGTATGAAGAAGCCATGGTGGCGTTAAAAGAGCATGGTAGAGAACATGCCAAAACGCTTAAAGCCTTGGAGAAAATGTCTGAATCGTTCTTAAAGCTTAAGCTCACTTCCAGACAAGTTGATCGCTTAACGCGTCATTTCCGTCAATTGCGTAACCACATTAGAGAATTCGAGCGCGGTATAATGCGTCTTTGTATCGAAAGAGCGCGAATCCCACGTAAACTGTTTATTGATACATTTCCAGGCCAAGAAACGGATATGGAATGGCTCAATGGCATTATTGCCAAACACGGCAAAAAGCTCGATATGGCTCGTATCCAGGAAAACACCGACGAAATTTTGCGCATCCAATCTCGTTTGGTCGCATTCGAAGTGGAATATGGTTTGACGATCGGAGAAATTAAAGACATCAATCGCAAAATGTCTATTGGTGAAGCCAAAGCACGTCGCGCCAAAAAAGAAATGGTTGAGGCCAACTTACGTTTGGTTATTTCCATCGCGAAAAAATACACCAACCGTGGTTTGCAATTCCTTGATTTGATTCAGGAAGGTAACATCGGCCTCATGAAAGCAGTAGATAAATTTGAATACCGTCGTGGTTACAAATTCTCTACCTATGCAACCTGGTGGATTAGACAGGCAATTACCCGCTCCATCGCCGACCAAGCACGTACCATCCGTATTCCGGTACACATGATCGAAACGATCAACAAGCTTAACCGCATTTCCAGACAAATTCTTCAAGAAACTGGCCGTGAAGCCACCCCTGAAGAACTCGCGGAAAAAATGGAATTGAGCGAAGACAAGATTCGCAAAGTTTTAAAAATAGCCAAAGAACCTATTTCCATGGAAACCCCAGTCGGTGACGATGATGATTCACACTTAGGTGACTTTATTGAAGACAACAACATCGAATCGCCAATTGATATGGCAACCGCCGAAGGTTTACGCGAAGCGACTCTGGAAATCTTGGAAACCTTAACCCCAAGAGAAGCCAAAGTACTGCGTATGCGTTTTGGTATCGAAATGAATACCGACCATACCCTGGAAGAAGTGGGCAAACAATTTGACGTAACTCGCGAGAGAATTCGTCAAATCGAAGCCAAAGCGCTCCGCAAACTGCGCCACCCTTCTCGTTCAGAAAAACTGAGAAGCTTCTTAGAAGGCGATGAAGGCTAAAAGGTTATCACGAAACGTAGCCCGCATTAGCACAAGCATAATGCGGGTTTCTTCCTATCTCCAAAGATAAAAGAATTTCATCCCCCTTTCCTCAAACACACAGAAAAATCTCTAAAAAATCTCAAAAAAAACTAGCACATTAAGCCAATTAAGTTTAAAATGACCCCCTCTCCGGGCCCATAGCTCAGTTGGTCAGAGCAGCGGACTCATAATCCGTTGGTCCTAGGTTCAAGTCCTAGTGGGCCCACCAACAAAATTATTTAAATTCAACAAGTTACAAATTATTTCCCAATTATCTAAAAATATTGTGTGACTTTGTGGGTTAATTTTCACGAAAAAACACGCAAAACAGTATACATACATTCCGTAAGATATCGTTTTATTATCAATTTATTTTTAGAACCAACGGACTATTGCTCCGGGCGCATATTCTGAAAAGGGATCTTGTAGGGGAAGAATAACAATATCGATTAGATTATGAACCTTAAGGATAAAATTTTGTTGCACATTGCTCATATTTTTCCAAAAATAATTAAAATTCAATAAAATAAAAGGTATATAATGCTTTTTTAAACTATACTGAAAATGGCAATGCAGCACAAATAAATATCAAAGAAATTTAATATCAATGAATAGTAAAAGCTCTATAGTCAAGGATGATTTTTATGAGAAAACTAGTTTCATCACGAGTTTATTATTTTATTTTACTCATAGTTTCTGCCTTTGGGATTTCATGCAGCCAAAATGATAAGAATCATACTCCTAGACAAACCAGACCTGTTAAAGCCATTCAAATAGGTAACACCAATGCATTCAATGGACGCGCGTTTCCAGGTCGAGCAAGAGCTTTTCAACAAGTCAATTTGTCATTTAATGTGAGTGGCTCTTTAATTGAGTTACCGGTTAAGATTGGTGACAACGTTAAGAAAGGTTCATTAATTGCAAAACTTGACCCGTTGGAATTTGAGGCAAAATTACAATCAGCCCAAGCTGAGTTTACCCGAGATCAACAAAATTTTCTCAGGGCTCAGGCATTGGTAGGTAAAGGTCATATTTCAAAAGCTGATTATGATCTATTAAAAGCAAAACTTGGGGTTTCTAAAGCAAATCAAGATTTAGCAGAAAAATCACTTAAAGATAGTGTACTCAAGGCTCCATTTGATGGAAAAATTTCAACCTTATATGTTGAAAATTATCAGACGATAGCGAGCAAACAGAATATTGCCAGATTATTAGATACTTCTCAAATTGAAATGGTACTGCAGATGCCTGAGGGAGTGATAAGCTATATTCCTAATGTAAAAGATATTGTTGTTCATTTTGATTCATTTCCCAATGTCGCAATTCCTGCACAAATAAAAGAAATCAGTAATGAAGCATCTCCTGAAACCCGAACTTATCCAGTAACTTTAATCATGCAACAACCTAAAGATGTTGAAATTTTACCCGGTATGGCCGGTAAAGCTACTGGCCATATTGAGCAAACTAAGAATACGCAAAATAAATTTACGATTCCATCTTCTGCTGTGGTGACTACTGACTCCGAAAAAAAGACTTATGTATGGATAATTAATCCAAAAACCTACCAAGTCCATCGATGTCAAATACAGATTGGAGAACTTACCCCGACAGGTATTTCTGTTATTAAAGGTTTGCATGCAGGAGAATGGGTAGTGACTGCAGGTATTCATAGCTTAGAGGAAGGAGAGAAGGTCACTATTTTAAATGAGCAGGATAATTAGATATGGCCTTAGCCGACTTTGCAATTAAAAATAAAACGGTAACCTCATTTATTTTGATGTTGCTGGTCTTTGCCGGCTCTATTTGTTTCTTTAAACTTGGGCGTTTGGAGGATCCTGAATTTACAGTTAAAACAGCAACAATTACCACACATTATCCAGGCGCCAGTGCAGAACAAGTTGAGTTGGAAGTTACTGATCTCATCGAAAAAAAAATTCAAGAAATGTCGGAGGTGAAGGACATTTCTTCAATTTCCAGACCTGGACTTTCTATTATCAAAGTCAACATTAAAAACGAATATTGGTCTGACCGCTTGCCACAAGTCTGGGACAATTTACGAAAAAAAGTACAGGATATCAAAAGTAATTTACCTCCAGGGACAGACTCACCTTTTGTAGGAGATGATTTTGGCTATGTATTTGGCTTTCTCTTGGCAGTGACATCAGATGGATTCAGCTATGCTGAACTTGAAAACTATACAAAAGAAATACAAAAGGAGCTTAGTATTGTTCCTGGAGTTGCACGTGTTGATTTATGGGGTGTCCAGAAAAAGAGAATTTATTTAGATATTTCAAATACTCAACTTTCTCAATTAGAAGTGACCATTGCTGATTTGGAGCGCACATTAAAATTTCAAAACCAGGTTGTCGATGCAGGTCATGTAGATTATCAATTTCAACGGATGAGAATTGCACCAACAGGTGAATTTACTACGGCGGATGCTATTGGTGATTTGGCGATTATTCCACAGTTAAAATTAAATAAACCTAAGAAAAGCGAAGAAATCATCAGGATCCGTGATTTTGCGGATGTTAAAGAGGGCTATATCGATCCCCCTGAGCAGTTGATGCGCTATTCAGGTCTGCCAGCAATTGGTATCGCATTAGCGCCATTATCCGGTGTGAATGCAGTAAAAGTGGGCCAAGATGTCAATGAACGCCTTGAGGAGCTGCAAGCTAAACTTCCAAGAGGAATAGAGATTCATAAAATCTCATGGCAATCCGATATCGTTGCTGAATCCATCAATTCTTTCCTCATCAATTTAGTTGAAGCAGTGCTCATTGTTTTATTGGTGTTGGCTTTCACAATGGGAATAAGGGCCGGCATGATAATCGGTGTTTCCGGGCTGATATTGGCAATTTTAGGTACTTTTATCATAATGCAAATGGTACACATTGATCTTCAACGTGTTTCATTAGGCGCATTAATTATTGCCATGGGGATGATGGTTGATAATGCGATTGTGGTAGTTGATGGATTTATTAGTCGATTGCAGCAAGGAGTAGCACGAGAAAAAGCAGCTGTAGATGCAGCAAGTATTTCATCCTTGCCATTGTTGGGTGCAACCATTGTTGCATGCATGGCTTTTTACCCCATTTTTGCTTCGACCTATGATACTGGGGAATATGCAGGAAGTTTGTTTACCGTAATTGCAGTTTCGCTTATTTTAAGTTGGGTACTTTCCCAAACAGCCACACCTCTTTTTTGTATTTTATTTATACCAGACCCCAAGCAAGTAGCCAACCAAGAGGATGCATATACGAGTCGGTTTTATAAAGGATATAAGTACCTATTGGAAACAGTAGTAAATTACCGCAGGCTTTTTACTCTTAGTATGTGTGGCCTGTTGGCTCTCTCTATTATTGGTTTTCGATATGTCCCTATCATGTATTTTCCTGACTCATCACGATTGCAAGTAATGATAGATTATTGGGCACCAGAGGGGACTCGTATCCAGGTGGTTTCTGAGGATCTTGAAAAACTTGAAAAAAAGCTGCTTGAAGATCCAGGCGTTACGAGTGTGAGTACTTTTATTGGTCAAGGCCCACCTCGTTTTTATTTACCCGTCGAATCAGAATTCCCTTATTCTTCTTATGCTCAATTGATTGTTAACATGAAGAGTTTGCAAGATGTAGATCGTTTGGTCGCTACATTACCCGTATGGAATCATAAAAATTTTCCGCAATCCATGGTACGAGTTCGCAAATATGCGGTTGGGGCATTTAATAATTGGAAAATTGCTGCTCGATTTAGTGGGCCGGCAAATGCAAGTCCAACCGTTTTACGAAATCTTGCGGATCAAGCAGTAGCTATACTAAGGGCTAATCCCCATGCTATTGATGTGCGAACAGATTGGCGTGAGCCTGTATTGCAAATAGTTCCAGAGTATCAGCAAGAGCGTGCCCGTTGGGCGAATATTTCACGCCTTGATTTAGCCCAAACATTTCAAAGGGCCAGTGATGGGATTAACGTTGGGCTTTATCGTGAGCAAGATAATCTGATTCCTATTATATTACGTCAGCCGCTTAGTGAGCGAGATACAGCAGCGGTTGACTTGCCCTTGTTGCAAGTCAATTCACAATTGAGTACTCAAACAATCCCTGTTTCTCAAGTAGTTAATGGTATTAAGCTTGCTTGGACAGATCCCATTATTTGGCGTTGGGATCGTAAAAGAGCAATCACCGTTCAATGTTCTCCTTATCAAGTCACTGCAAATACTTTACGTGAAAGCATCTTGCCAGAATTCGAAAAAATTAAATTACCTCCAGGATACACGTTGACGTGGGATGGAGAATATAAAAGCAGTAAAGAATCTGCTGACGCATTAAAACCTGGGCTTTTTCCAGCAGTAATCATCATGCTATTAATTATTGTGATGTTATTTAATGCGTACCGACCTTCTTTTATCATTATTGCAGTGATACCCTTTGTGATGATTGGGATCACTTTCGGTTTGCTCATTACAGGAGTTCCTTTTGGGTTTATTGCCTTGTTAGGAGCGATGAGCCTTTCGGGGATGATGATCAAAAATTCAGTGGTGTTATTGGATCAAGTGAGTATAAATATTACCAGTGGAATGAAGCCTTATGAAGCGGTCATTGCAGCAGGGTTAAGTCGGTTATCACCCGTAGTGAATGCAGCTGTGACAACCATATTGGGAGTAATCCCTTTATTGCAAGATGTTTTTTGGGTTTCTTTGGCCGGTAACAATCATGTTCGGATTGACTGTAGGTACGATACTCACCATGTTTTTAGTTCCAGTCTTTTATTGCATTTTGTATCGGATTAATCCTGAGAAGAAACAACAAAACCTTAACCAATAATATGGTAACTACTATCAATATAAATAATATGAATGATTGATCTTTTTTCAGTCTTTTGAATAATTAAAAATGAAAATAAAATGGGACCTACTGCCCTCCTTTAGATAGGGAATTGTTCCCCTTAGTCCTCAACAAAATACGATCATTCGGGGTTAAAGTTTTGCCAATTAGAATCTATAATTTCTAAATAGACTGGAATTTAATTAATGGACTATTAATGATAGCTCTTATAAAAAAATTACGTTTTCTTTTTTTATTCTTTGTTATTTTGATTTTTTGTATGTTCAGAGCTATTGATGCACAAACTGGCCTTTGGCCAATTGCAGATTTGTTTTTAATTACCCTTATTATCATGAGCTTAATAGTAATCGCCGAGCATAAGCAAAAATTTCTTCGCGGTCTATTCGTTTTAGGAGTGTTCGAAATAGTTCTGATTGCAATTAACATATGGATAATAAGTTTTCCCGAACATATTCTAAAATTACTTTTCGGAATGCTTTTTTTCCTATTAATGACTGCTACTTGTATAAGGCTGACATTGCAAGATAAAACGATTAGCATCACAACCTTATTTGGTTCCCTCTCTGCTTATCTTTTTATTGGATTAACCTTTGCCTATTTATACTTGCTTATTTATGAACTGGTTCCTCAATCGATATCAGGTTTGGAGCCTTATGCTGAGACCAGAGCAATTTACTATTCTTTCATCACCTTAACTACTGTGGGATTTGGCGATGTAGTAGCTACTGGCCCTGTTATGCAATGCTTGTCCTGGATGGAAGCCTTCTGTGGTCAAGCCTATTTAGCTATTTTTATTTCACAGCTTGTAGGAAGATATATTGCTGAGTGTAAATAATGTAAAATATCTACTTCGGGCGATCGTCGTATTTGAAACATCGTACGACACAGTAAGCCATTTGCAGCAAAACCCATCGGAAAAATTTATAATAAAATCAATTGGTTAAAAATTAAGTTGGGGGATCATTATCCGTTGGTCCTAGGTTCAAGTCATTGTGGGCCCACCAATAAAATCAAGTAGTTACGGTAGTTTTTGGAAAGTTAGAAAAAGTCATCTAGACCTAATGTAGACCCAAAATTTGGCTCTCTCCCATTTAAGGGGGCAGCTATAATCACCCGCAGAGCACCTAAGCACGTACTCAATAATTTAAATGGACTACTCTTTACACTTTCAAGCATAACTACTCAGGAAAATTTAAGCTTACATCACTTTTAATCATCGCTTGAATTTCAGAAAACGTTATAGGTTTAGAAAAATAGTATCCTTGGATTTCATCACAACCAGCACTTATTAAAAATTTGACTTGATCAGCTGTTTCCACCCCTTCCGCAATAGACCGCAAGCCTAAGCTATGAGAAACTGAAATCATCGCATTGATTATTTTAATACTATTATTATCTCCAGGCACACCGTCAATAAATGATTTATCAATTTTGATAGCATCTGGCGCAAAATCTTTTAAATAGGCAAAAGAACTATACCCTGTTCCAAAATCATCAAGTGAAAGGCTAATCCCCATTTTTTTTAATTCCAAAATAACATGTGTTGCCTGCATTCTATTAGTCATCAATAAGGTTTCGGTAACTTCCATCTCAAGATATTTATAATTCACCCCAGATTTTGCTATCAATTGCTTTAATCTTTCTAATAAGTTGTAGGAAGTAGTGAATTGACGGGCTGATAAATTAATAGAAGTTTGTATCGGATTCTCACTTCGTGCTATATCATTAATCGCAGTAGCCAATACCCAATCATTTATTTCTATAATCAAATCTGATTCTTCACAAATAGGAATAAAATAACCTGGTAAACGAATAGTACCTTTGGGATCATGCCAACGAATTAGTGCCTCAGTACCGATAATTTTTCCTGTTTTTAGAGATACCTTGGGCTGATAATAAAGCTCGAATTCATTATTCTTAAGAGCCTTATGCATTGTATTTTCAATTTCAATTTGAGTTGATGTTTTTTTTATCGTGTCTTCTGTTGCAAATTTAAACTGATTGCTCCCTTCTTTTGAAGAGTCAATAAGAGCCAAAATAGCACTTCTCAATAGTTGAGAAGGGATTGTACCATTTTGTGGATATCGGCTAATTCCCACACTAGCTGTTAAGAAAATTTCGTGTTTATTTTTTTTGATTGGTTTTTTTACTATTTCTAACAATTTATTCACAAAATCAATAATGCTGTTTTGATCATTAAATTCATGCGATACAAAAGCATATATTCCAGGTTCAGTGAGAGCAACCATATCGATATTGGATAATGAAGTGCTATAAGACGATGTAAATTCAGTAATTTTTTTACTCACATCATGCAGTATTTTATTCCCAACATCATAGCCCAATGCGTAATTAATGAGATTAAAATTATTGATTCGCAACTTGATAACAACAATAGATTTTACATTCTCCTTAATCAGCTCGCTTATTTTATGCAGAAATGAAGCTTGATTGTATAGACCTGTTAATACATCATAATCAGAATAAAATTTGACCTGATCAATCAGTAGCTTATTTTGAAGGTACTCGCCAAACTCTATAGCAAATTCCGATAATATTTTATAACCATCATTATCCAGATTTAATATTTGTCGATTATAAAAACACATCACCCCAATTTTACTATTGGATGCCACTATAGGTATTCCAACAACTTCTTTCAGGTTTATGGAAGCTCCTAAATAAATCTGTTTAAGATGCGAAGATTGAGTACTGTATTGGATAATATTATTTTGTAAGCACATGACTTGAAAAATATTTTCTGTTTTTTTGGAGAGCGCTAATGTTTTTTTGTTATAAAACTTAACCTTCAAATCATCCCGAGCCCAATTAACCAAATAACCTAAAGTACTCTCTTTTTCATCAAATATCCAAAGCTCAGCAATATCATAACCTATAGCCAAGCATATCGATTGTAGTGTTTTTTTTGCAAAGAGTTTCATGTTGTATGTTTGACTTAAATGTTTATTTAATTCTGAGCTCAGACGTTCTTGCAAGGCTATATAATATTGTGCTGTCATATCACTGGTAACGCCGAGGATTGCGATTAGCTTTCCCTGCTCATCTTTTGAAGAAAAGAGTAGATTTGATAGAAATGCAATGAACCCATCTGCCCGCAAAATTTTAATATCGACTGTGATGATAGGAGTACCTTGTTTCACTTGATTAATAGCAGCCATTAACTTTGGCTTATCTTCAGGAATAACTAAACTCAACCAGTTATCGGAATCTTTATTTAATAATTCAACTGGTCGTCCAAATATTTTTTCAGCAGAAGGACTAATATAAGTTAATCTATTTGTATTGACTGACATACGCCATAAAACTTGCTGAGTATTTTCTGTAAATTCTAAAAATAATTGTTCAATATTAGGAATTTTAGATTGAATTGTTCTTGATTTTTTTTTAGAGCGCATCATATAAAAAATAACAATGCAAATAACACCAACAGTTAAAATGACACTGATGATGGTATTTATTGTTGAAGTAAAAATAAGCCTTTCCATAATTTCCTATTATGCTAACGCTTTCTGTTAGAAAACCTATTTAATAGATTCTAGTTCTAAGAACCAATTATTACTCTTTAAAGTGTAGAACAGATCGCTTTGATTACAATTTATCCAATATGAAAAACGCATATAAGATTTTTCCTAGTCTATACTGAATAGAGCTGGATGTTATGTACCGTAACAGGCAACCGAAGATAATTATCTAAGTAAGGGTAAAAAAAGGTTCATTGCTATGGCAAAAGGAAAGAAAACTAAGACGCCTTCATCTGAGCAGTTAATCAAATGTTTAACAGGAATCGAAGGTTTTGATGAAATTACACTTGGAGGTCTTCCCCGAAACAGATCTACTTTAATAATTGGCCAAGCAGGAAGCGGTAAAACGCTCTTTGGTATGCAATTTTTAATCAACGGCGTAAAAAACAAGGAGCCCGGTTTATTTGTTTCATTTGAAGAATCAGAACAGGATCTGATTACAAATTGCAATTCATTGGGATTCAATTTAAATGAAAAAATTAAAACAGAGCAACTGGTTTTGCAACACATTCACGTAGATCGCGCTGAATTTGATGAGTCAGGCACCTACAATCTGGAAGGGCTGTTCATTCGAATAGGTTATCTAATCGATAAGTATAAAATAAAGCGAGTTGTTATTGATATAATTGAAGTATTATTTAATCATCTAGATAACACCAGCATTATTCGCTCAGAATTACAACGTCTTTTTCGTTGGTTAAGCACCAAAAATGTGACCTCAATCATTACGGGTGAGAAAGGACAAAACACAATATCCCGTTATGGCCTGGAGGAGTATGTTGCTGATTGTGTTATTTTTCTTGATAACAGGATAAGTAATGAATTAGCCACCCGTTTTTTACGTATCATCAAATATCGTGGGTCATCCCATGGCTCTAATGAATTTCCTTTTATCATTGATTATCAAGGGATTACCCTCTCGCCAATCACCTCAATTACCCTCGATTTTATTGTTCCCAAAAATTTTGTTTCAACTGGAATTAAAACATTGGATGACGTGCTAAGTGGCAAGGGTTATTATGTGGGCGGAAGTGTATTGATTAACGGAACTGCAGGAACTGGCAAAACCACTCTTGCCTCAATATTCGTAGACAGTCAATGCAAATTAGGTAAAAAGTGTATTTACTTTGCTTTTGAGGAATCTTCTGACCAGATAATACGTAATATGAAATCAATTAATATTAATCTGGAGCAATGGAAGAACAATGGTACATTATTGTTTCATTCTATAAGACCTAGCGTTTATGGTTTAGAATCTCATTTAATTAAAATGACGCAACTGATCCAGCAATTTAAACCTGAAAATGTTGTCATCGATCCTATATCCAACTTAAACCTTATAGGCTCTCAATATAGCGTTAAATTAATGTTAGCGCGCTTAATCAATTTTCTTAAGCTGAATCAAATCACAACCATTATGACCAGTTTATTGCATGAAACTACTGGGCAAGAACAAATAGGTGTCTCTTCAATAATGGACACTTGGATTTTATTAAATAATATTGAAATTGATCTAGAGCAAAACACATTACTTATTGTTAAAAAATCACGTGGTATGGCCCATTCTCATCTAATGCGCGAAATGCGTATAAGTAGCAAAGGAGTTACACTCAATGAAGTGTACATGGGTGCTGGAAAAATTTTAGTCGGCTCTGCTCGTGTTGTTCAAGCGATGCAAGAGGAAATAGAAGATATTGTCAAAAAGCAAGAATTTAACCAACAAATGCATCAGCTTAAAGCCGAAAAAAATAAAGTTGAATCAGATATCAACGCATTAAACGAACAGCTTAATAACATTAATGACAATATGAAAATGTTATATGCCAACCAGGAACGAATTAAACAAATAACAGATGAAGGTCTTAAAAAAGTTCGCGACACTAGAATTTTAATACCCCATAAACCGGACAAAAAAGAGAAGTAAGATGAGTAAAAAAACAACTACTTCAGCTGCTTCAAAAAAGTCATCCAAAGGTTCTGGTAAGGAATGGCGATTTATTCTTTACATTGCAGGTCAAACCCCTCATTGTATGCTAACTTTAGCAAACTTGAAAAATTTCTGTAATCAGTATCTTCCTGAACAATATGTGATTGAAGTCATTGACTTAATGCTTGATCCTAAGCGTGCACAATCTGATGAAATTTTCGCGATTCCAACAGTTGTCAAATTACTTCCTGCCCCTAAAAGATATATTATTGGGGATTTTGCTAATCATGAATTGATGTTAATGAAACTGGGCATAAACGCAAGCATCAAAATGGAAACAAAATAAGAAACTAACAAGATAAATCAGCAAGATTGAGTCGCGACCAAACATAACTATCTGCTTTTAATCGGTATTTTTAGCAAGCGTAGTATTATTAGACGAAGTCGTAATGCGGGTTTCTCGCTGGTGTGGAGCATACCATTGTTTTACTGGGTGATGGATTCTTGCCTATTAATAAAAATGTGGGGGAAGCCGAGATTGTTCCCTCATTACGACTTCGTCTAATACGGGCTATACTAGTTAACTATTCTTTAACTGATTTAATTTTTACCAAAGCAAAATTCAAGGCCTGACCCTCTATGTTCGTGCGAAAAAATCGTGTCTTTTGATATGATTGTGTTCAGGACTTGACCTATTGATGCGCTAGCCAACATCAGTGAATAGTTGTTCACAAATTTCGTTTGTATATAGCAGGTATTTCTGGTGGACAAGTTTCATTAAAATCCTCTAATAAAGTATTG
This sequence comes from Legionella cherrii, assembly GCF_900635815.1. Taxonomy (NCBI): domain Bacteria; kingdom Pseudomonadati; phylum Pseudomonadota; class Gammaproteobacteria; order Legionellales; family Legionellaceae; genus Legionella; species Legionella cherrii. The sequence goes on along the minus strand of NZ_LR134173.1, from coordinate 1,419,573 downwards.
AACTGTTCATGATCAACTAGGCTTGTTTTCAATAGTTTTTCAATAATTGGGCGTGCGCCCTCACCATAATGATTTATGATCTCTTTCTTATGTTGTTGGATTAACTCGTTTTTCATAGAATTTAATTGATGTACATTGTGGGTTTGCCGTTTTACCCCACTTCGCTCATCGATGAAGGTTTGTTCAATTGATCTTAGAGCAATAATAGACGGATTATCTTTTTGATTATTCATGTCTTTTAAAATTCGTTTCATTATGATGCAAAAATTTTTCATATTTCCCATACTCAATTCATAGGTTTGAGCATCCGCAAAAGTATCCATGGCATCACGTTCAGATACGTTTAAACTTCCTCCTGCCGAAACAATAATTTGCTCAATAATTTCTGGTGGCAATGGTGATTGTTGAAGTAAAGTACTGGCAGCTTGATGCAACTTTCTTTCAGGAAGATATTGAACCAAATGGAGTTGTCTGTATAGTTCTACTACTAAGGGATCCCTGCTTTTGGACTTTTTGAAAGCTTCGTTCAATTGGTCGGAATATTTTTTGTATAACTGTAGAATTTTATCTGGTGTTAAGGTATCTAAAGAAACATCGAGTGTTTTTCTCAGTTTTACGATATCGGGAGGTGTTGTTTGGCTGAAAAAGCCTCTTTCTTTGTTATCCCATTCCTTATTGTTGAGCCTCACTTTAGCGTTAGCCAACAGTGTCAGTTTCATTACAAGACCGAATCCTTTGCCTTCTTCTAACTCAGTCAGACAAATTCCCTGAGTTGTTAACATATCTCTGTATTTAGTATTCGTCAGTAACAAGACTGTTTGTTCGAATAAAGCACTCATCCCGACATCATTTTCGGTATTGACTTTAGCAAAAAAAATATCGTTTTCTTTACAATAATTTTGAACTAAGTTCCAGTTAGCTGACGCCTGGGGAGTTTTACCTTCCTTCGCAACAATAATGCGAACGACTTTATTGTTTAAATATCGCTCAAGCTCCTGCATCCAGTGCTTTAAATCCTCTATTGAATTGTAATTATCCAAATCACAAACTATCATGCAGAGCTGCTTGTTCCTGTACTTATTGGTATAAATCTCTTTGGGTTTTCCAACAAAATTGAATCGAAATTTCTTAAGGTTTAAGGCGGAGTCCTCACTGATTTGATTTAATCTCGCGATTAAGGCACTTAGTTCAACATCGCTATTACCCTGAATGAAGATATTAAAATTACGAATAGGGGCTAACTCTTCTTTCTTTTGCATTTGTCATACCTCCAAAACCCATTTATACATAATTATAGTCTGTATTCTTGTTGTGTTATGAGGTTGTTATCACCGCAAGGCTACGCTGGCTCACTAATTAAGTCAGCGACATCTTTTAGCTGCGGATGTAATCCTATAAATCGATAATGATATGAAAATGTCCTTCCTTGAAAATAGATATTATAAAACTCTATTCATTTACCAACTACCACAGCAAGTTTACAGTGGATAAGCCCTCGCCCGCGCGAAGAATTTGATTGAAATTAAGCTTTTAAATAGCGGGAGATTGGGCTTGGTGTTTTAATAAACATCAAAATGAATTACAATTAGGTCCGCTATTTATGGATAAACTTAATCTCAATTTACTTCGCGCACTGCATGCGTTATTAACCTGTCGTCATCTAACTCTTGCCAGTAAAAAAATGGGTATAAGCCAGTCCTCAATGAGTGTTTATTTGAAGCAACTGCGTGAGCAGTTCCATGATGATTTACTGGTTCGCGGCCAAGGCAACATCATGCAATTGACTCCCTTAGCGCACTCGTTAATCGGCAAAACCCGACAAGCACTCTCACTGATTGAAACACTATTTAACACTACCGAACTCTTTAATCCCTTAATTTCAGAACGAAGCTTCTCAATTGGTATGACTGATTTGATGTCTATTTTATTGACTCCAAGCTTGATACAACGATTGGAGCAAGAAGCTCCCGGAGTAAAATTGAATATCAAACATCCGAGTTATTTAAATACCGTGGAAGTGTTTGAGTCGGGTGATATTGATTTAATGATTGGTATGTTTGAAGGAGTTCCAGAAAACTTAAAGCAACAAAAATTGTTTCAGGATGAAGCCGTCATCGTTGGGGGCAGAAACCATCCGGGAATCAAAAAAGGCAAAATTTGCATGGAAGAGCTATTTAAGTACCCATTAATTCAATTTTCATTACGAGAAACTCCTTTTTACAATTATTTCGATCGCTATTTACGTCGGCTAGGACATGATAAACGGGTTTCTATTACCTTAGGACAGGGGATCATGCCTTTACTTGTTTTAAATGACTCGCTTTATCTGACCTTAAGTATTCGCCAGGTAGCTGAAAAGCTGGCTCAGTTGATACCATTAAGTATTGCTTCAGTACCCTTTGAGGTTGACCGTTTTAATTGCTATCAATATTGGCACCAAAAAGATGATGTTGATCCTGGGCATCGTTGGTTACGGGAAATGGTTCACCGTATAGCCAAGCACATGTGATTGCCAGAATTAATGATCGTACTCACCTTATGCTGCAGGCACATTCAACCCACTTCAAAATTGTGGGGAACTTCTCTGGAGAAAGATAAAAATGTGAACTGCAAGTATTTATATCGCTGTTTTTGTTTGAACGTTAACTATTATTCACTACATTACTCTGTTATTTTATTCAAAAGATTAATTTGTATGTTTTTACAGGATGTTAATTTGAGAAGCGTTATTTTTTTAGAAGTGTTCTTTTATCTCATTTTGGCTACAACAACTACACCCTCAGTCTGGGCAAAAGATAGAACAATACCCGATCAAACCCTATCAAAATGTGACCCTTATAATAACTATGCGTGTTTGGATAGCTATTTAGGGGAAGTTTTTTTTACACGTTTTATTCGTTATTATGAGTTGGAAATGGGACATGCAACAACACCATCTGATCCTCATGCCCCCTCCTCTCATAGAGTAGGTTGGCCAGCAACCCCAGAGTCCACACCACCAATGCCTTTTACAGAATGGCCTTATGGTGCTACCACGGCTTTAGGCGTAAGCCTACCTAATGCCGTTGATAGTCCATTTATGGTTGGCATTGCTAATACCTCGACTGGAAAATGGTTACAAAAAAACCACATTCAAGCATACGGTTGGGTCAATGGCGGAGGCAATATTAGTACCAATACAGTAAAGCCAGGTGGTAATGCACCTATGGCCTATATGTACACGCCTAATACGGTACAGCTGGATCAAGCAGTGCTTTATATTGAGCGTGTTCCCGATACGGTTCAAACAAGCCATATTGATTGGGGTTTTAGGCTATCGGGAATTTATGGGGAAAACTACCGCTATACCACGGCATACGGAATTGCCAGTTATCAGCTTTTAAATAACAACTCGGTTTATGGCTATGACTTTCCTATGGTTTATGGTGAGTTATATATCCCTAATGTAGCTCAAGGATTACTGTTTCGAGTTGGACGTTATATCTCAATCCCTGATATTGAAGCGCAACTTGCACCAAATAATTACATGTACTCACACTCCATGACTTACACTTTTGATAACTATACCAACGAAGGGCTTGTTGCGAGTTTAGCGGTAGCCAAAAATGTCATCTTCCAGTTAGGTCTAGTCGGAGGAACTGATACCGCGATTTGGAATATAGGGAAGAAAGTAAAGAATCCTGCTCCCAATCCTTTATATCCAGATTCAACTTTTCTCAAAGATCCAGGAGCTAGAGTATCAGCCGTTGCCTGTGCTCGCATTACCTGGAATGATGGCAAAGATACGTTCTATCCTTGTATGGATGGTATTAATAATGGCGTATGGGGTTACAATAATCTACAGTGGTATGGATTCACTTTTTATCATAAATTCAATGATCGTTGGCATATTGCCTATGAGCTTTACACACTCCATCAACATAAGGTGGCTAACATCAACAATCCTATTGCAGCTGCCGCCATTGCCGTTGGAGGAACCCCTTTTTCGCCAGAGTATATTCCTTTTAACGCACCCAATGCAGCACAATGTAATAACACTAATGCGCTTACTTGTACGGCTTCAGTATTGGCTACCGTAGCCTACATTAATTATCAATTCTCCCCTCTCGATAATATTTCATTGAGACCTGAATTTTATGACGACAAACAGGGACAACGTACCGGTGTAAAAACTCGTTATCTTAACTTTGGACTTGGTTGGCAACATTGGCTATCACCACAAATCGAACTGCGTCCAGAAATTGATTACGATTATGCACTGGATAGGAATGCATTTAATGGCAATGTGAATGCAGGGATTCCTCCAAGCAAACGTTATACTGTTTTAGGTGCAATGGATATTATTGCTCATTTCTGATGCCTAAGTTTTTGTCATATTCCCGATAAGGGATTAGAGAAGAGGGATACAAATGTACATCAGCTCGATTAATCTCTGATGCAGCAACCCCAAATAATGCAATTGGAGTACTCACCCATTTGGGAACATGCTTGCACTTGAAGCGAGTTAAAAGCAAACGAAGACTGGGCTTTTCAGCCCAGACTACGCTTGCTACAATTTCAGTGAAGTGATTACGGGCAAGGAGCCATTATAATGTATCAGAATATTATGCTAGCACTTGATGGGAGCAAGGTATCTGACTCCTTAGTAGACGAAGTAATTAAACTCACTAAAGACCAGAGCCCTAAGCTGCGGATTATCCATGTTATTGATGAAAGCGGTATTCGTTATGGTGGACCTTCTTTTGACTATCTTTCAATTATTGCTGCTTGGAAGAAAGATGGGGAAAAGATATTAGCTAATGCTGCAAAAAAAATAGCGAAGCAATCATCTATCAAACCTGAAACATTCATTTTGGAATTAAAGCCATTTCAGGGAAGAGTAGCTGAGGTAATTGTTGACGCAGCAAAAGAATGGCCTGCTGATTTATTAATGATCGGCACGCATGGCCGGCGTGGCTTTAGTCGTCTCTTTCTGGGTAGCGTGGCGGAGAATGTTGTTCGAATTGCCACAACACCAGTACTTCTTGTGCGCAGCCCTGATGCTTAAGCAAAATCATAAGAATAGATACTCCTATGTATCGTTCACCATCCATTTTGCTTCGTATGTAACCAGAGCCCCAATCAGGGAAAGTGAGGCGAGGACAGCGCTGGCTCAGCAATGACACGGGTGCCCCACGAGTCGCTTTTGTCCCTGCTTTTTGTCTTTTCCGGCTCTATAGCTTTGTACCAGTTTATGATACGTTACAATACCCATTCACTCATTAGTTCTATGAGAGTTTAACTCATGAATACAAGTTTGCATGTTGTTTGTCCTCATTGTAATACAATTAACCGAGTACCTTCCTCGCGTTTGAGTCAACATCCAAATTGTGGAAAGTGCCAACAGTCGCTTTTTAATGGTAAACCGATAAGTTTGCAACAGGATCAATTTGATCGCCATATCGAACGGAATGATATCCCTGTGCTGATTGATTTTTGGGCTCAATGGTGTGGCCCATGCAAAATGATGGCACCACAATTCGAATCTGCAGCACGCCTTCTGGAACCCAGGGTAAGGCTCGCCAAAGTTGATACTGAAGCACAACCCTATCTAGCCTCACGCTTTACGATTCAGAGTATCCCCATGCTCGTTCTTTTCCGTCACGGCAAAGAAATTGCGAGAAATGCCGGTGTCATAAGTTCACAAGATTTAGTAAAGTGGGTAAACAAACACCTGGATTGAGTATGAGGTCTAAAATCATCATATAATGGATCATGCTCATGGAACATGAGCTTATCCAAATACGCAGTGCAAATAAAGGGAGAGTTAGTATGAAATTTTTAGCAAAAGTTGTCTTCTTTTTTACTTCAATTTACCTTTTCAGCATATCAACATCCTATGCCATGCAATTTAATATCCATGGTAAGCAGGCAAAAAAACTCTACAATGAACTCACAGGTTCTAAGGTGCAAGAAGAAGGGGCTGCAGGGCATTTATATCGTAAGGGAAAAAGCATTCTTTGTCGTTATACCAATGTCGATATGACTAGGAATGGAAAAGAAGTTCCTAAAAAATCAGCATATCGTTATGCTTGCTCCATCCATTTTGACCACAATGGATTCGCTTCTCCTGGACAAAATCCCCAATAAATTGGAACAAACTAGCATATCCCGGAGGCGAGTACAGCTCTAATCCGGGCTTTTGGGCTTCAAAGATCAGGGATCTCGCTGCACTTCATTCGGGCTACGCTTGCTGTATTAACTTGTTTTATGAATCATTAGATAATATTTGATATACGTTTTTTATTTTGGATAATTTGTACAATTTCATCCGCTATTTCGTATATTGTGACATACGATGAATCAAAAACAGCATCGAACTGTTCTTTTGATATTTTATCTAATGCTTCATAAGTCTCGATTACAAATTGTTTGCAGATTTCTGAACGTGATCGAGCGCGGTTGAGGTTTTCATTTCTTTTCTCATTACGCGCTAAAAGAATTTGAAGCGGTGGAAAAAGGAGAAAAAAAAGCTCACCATCCTTTTTCTCTCGCCAAGGAATCTGCGAATCAACTATAACTGTTTTTTCAATATCCTTGACTATTTCATCCACAGTAAGGTCTGCCATCTCTTCTGGACATATTTTTTGCTCTATAAGGTCGTCACGATCAATGTACTCACATTCATCGCCAAATATGTTTTTTAATTCTATGCTAAGGGTTGATTTTCCACTACAAGAGGGTCCAAATATATAAATTCTGGTCATAATAATTACTACAACTGTTTAATATTAATTCTAACCTTAGTTTAGATTCGACAGCAAGCGCAGCCCGGATGCAGGTGCAGCCGTAATCCGGGATATTGGGCTTCAAAGATCACGGAATCTCGTTTCACTTCATCCGTACTACGCTTGCTTGTGCAGCTTCATTATGTAAAAAAATCGGATTTTCTTAACATGTCCATTTAATCCACATCAGGGAAATGACTCGATTCACCACTCTGCGCATCTCGTTTTTTTTGCAACGAGCCCTATCCATGCTTAATTTTTATATTAATCACGCCGTCGCCAATTACCCCCAAACGCTAATGCTTAAGGTGTTTTTATTATTTATTATGTGATCGGATATTGATTTATAGCCATTATTACTGGTTTATACCATACTGAATATAAGCAGCCCCTACAAATGGTTATGGGTATGCAAAAAATTATTGACAGGAGTCAGCAAATGAAATGGCTACGTTGGTGTGTACTTGTTGTTTTTTGTTTCTCATCCATGGCTTTCGCAGTGAATGATCAGGAGCTATCTCCTAAGCTTATCTTGAATCAAATTAAAATGATAAAAAAGGGAGAGTGGTTGGGTGATGATTTATATTTTGATATCAGTGTATTACGAGCCAAACAGCCAATGAAATATATTCGCATCCCAGAGTTTCCACTTCATTTGCCACCATCAAAAATCAATACTCTTAAGTCAACTCCTCTATGGTCTGAACCCATCAAAAACGAAGAAAAAGTTATTTTGATTGTATCTCTGATGGATCAAGACTCAAAACCTTTAAATCCAGATGATATTATTGGATCAATTCGTATTGAATTAAAAAATGAAAAAGGAATTTTACATTCGCAATGGAGTGTACCTAATCAAAAATCAGCACCAGCGACTTGGGATATCAACACAACTCAAAAATTCTTACTCTCCAATACCCATGGTCAATACGAACTGTATTTATCCATTGTCATGTAGTGAACCATCCCACCGACTATGCTGGTTACTATAAATTACCAACTTAGTCGGTATGATGGTTCATTACATTAGAACCACAAAGCCTCTGTAATTAGTTTTGCGACGGAATCTGTTGTATAGGATAATATTCCTGATTATTTACTTTTTGTATACTATCTTCCACAATAGCATCTAATTTTTTAGCTAATTCTAAATATTCGCCAGCGAGTTTTTCCATTTCTAAATAAGTTTTCTCAGCCGGTTTTAAAGAATCATTGTAGATGTCTTTGAGTGATCTATTTTTCACACCCAATTCGGTAGACAATTGTCTAAATTGCTCATTCGCTTTAGCAAACAGTTTCTCAAGCTTAATCACTTGAACGTCAAGATTATAAGTAGTACTTGACTTTGCGGCGGCAATTATTTGTTGCACATTCTCGTGCAATGGATCATATCGATCATCTGCCTGGGGATGATTTTTTCTTTTTAGCTCCATGATAATATCATGATTTTTTTTAAACATGTCTTCTAACTCTTTAAGCATCCCAAGGCATGAATTAACGTTTGTAATTAACGGTGATTCGAGTTGCTCTTTATCCTCCTTATCTGGAAAATAGGTTGAATGAAATTCTTCTTTATCTATTACATGAGCCATGGTTTCTTTTAATTTTGAAAGTAAACCTTGAGTTTGTACTACTTGCGTAGATAACTTATCTAACATAGGGGGTACAGTTTCTAAATAATATTTAATCGCTTTTTCTTTTTGGATTTGTTGTAGCTGCACCCGCTGATATTCAGTTTGGGAAAACAGTCCCGGCCTTTGTTCTTTTTTCTCAATGGATTCTTCTTGTTTTTTTTCTTGTTTCTTGTCGTTTGGAAATTGACTCCATTGAACAATTAATTTATCTAAATACTCATCAGTTAAAACTACCTCCTCGAATCCACAATCAAAATTCATCTGAATCGCTAATAAATGATGCAGAATACCGCATAGTTCCTCTTTATCTTTTAAATTGTTTTCGTCTAATTTCGTTTCTTTAAGAGTAATACGAAAATCATTAATAAGTTTTATTAAATGATCTACTGCCTTAACGTCAGTCATATCGGTTCTACCAACTAAATTTCGGCAAATCATTGTCTTGATTTCGATTGAAGCCTCTGATGAGTTAAGTAACGATTCCAGTTCTTTTTTATTCATTAACTCAATTAAGGGTTGGTACACTTTTAAAATCATTAACCTTTTTTCTTTAATGTCCGCTTGATACCACAATGCATCCGCTTGTATCGCTAAATTTTGCAGTATCTTTTGTCTTTCTTCATTGGTTAGCTGCAACCCATCCAAAAGATTGCATTTCATTCCCAGAGATATATTTTTGGCGTTAAAAAACATATTAGCCAATGATGCTGATTGAGAACTTTTAATCTGATTTACCACCTCTTGGCATAATTGTTCCAGTTTGGCTGATTCGTTTAGAAAGTCAAAGCTAACTTGTCCAAATTTATCTTTATAAATTTCTTTCATTTTCTCTAAAAAAACATCATGGAAAATACTCGCTGCTTCCAAAATTTTAATGCATTCAACTGTATTCTGGTTTTTTTCTCTGCTGGCCAGCAAATTCATCGTTGCCAACATCGGAGAGACGATGTATGCCAAATGCATACTGACATTGCCACCAGAAAAATAAAATTTATTAAACGCAAAAACCGCTTTGGCAAAAAATTGTTTTGCTGTATCGTAATCCTCGTCAGTCACATTTTCTTGAGTCAGCAAATAATAGGCAATTTCGAGATTACCATATGCAGAGAGAAGTTTTTTTTCTTCATCACTATTTTCCATATAAAATCGTGGGTGCTGAGACGAAATAGAAAAATGACCATTAAAAATAGTTTGAAACCCACTGAGATTGTATTCTTTTAAAAAAATTTTTCGATACTCCCCCATTTCGACCTCATCGTCCCAATCTGCATAGGGCATTGCCAGTTTGGGTGTGATGATTTGCTTAACCATTAATCCTAAGCGGCCTATATCGGCAATTTCTAGTTCAAAATTGTCTTCACCTGGGCACTGGATAGCGAGTACATAGCGAGCTGGTTTACTGACATCAGTACCTAAAATTTTTTCGATCCGTATGTTGGTAGCTTTCTTAATAATTTTTTCTAGTTCATGTAAACTTTTTTCATCTAATAGTTTAATTCCCGCCTCATTCAAAGAGCTGATTAACGTAAGCGGCTCAAGCTTAGAACTATTTTTAAGTACAATAAGCTTATGAAAATTTCCAAGCAGCATCGCTTTAAACAAAAAGTTTGCTCTTAAAATTGGGTCGTCCATGCTATCAAATTCCATCCCAACATCTGCTAATAATTTGTTTGGGTCTACTGTAACTTTTCGCATGGTAATTGCTGCTTGAGCCGAAGAAACATACCCTGACATTAAATTTACTGTATTTTTAATAAGGTCAACTTCAAAGAATTGATTGGCTGGTGATGATTCTGCTTGTTTCGATTTCCTTACTTCTTGTTTAATATACATGATTCATACCTGTTTTTATAAATAATGAAATAATTGTAGCATATTTGGTCAAAATGAAGGCAATAAACAAGGCCTTAGGCGCCGTCTTTTAATTAAGTCGCCCAGAATGAATTAGTCTTGGTTTAACGTAGGCTGGGCTGAAAAGCCCAGCGATGATTTCTATTCTCTAATAGATTTCTCTTGAACATTACCAATTGGATGAGTTGAAGATGCTGGGCTTTTCGACCCAGCCTACATTTACTTACACCATCCTTTATTGGTGTTGGCTCACCTTGGCAGGCGCCTCACGAAGCAAACTCAGATGTTCCTGAAAAGTCTGATTTACGAACTCTTGGATGTGATTTCACGTGCCAGAGTGGCAGCATCATAAAAAATGGAATCAGGCAGCAAATAAATAATGTAAGGAAGAAATTATCCCAGCCGTAGTTTTTAATAATTGCACCCAAAGGAGCACCAGCCAGGACAGCACCTAAACAATAGGCAAAAAATCCCGCAAAGCCGGTTGAAGTTGCCGCTGCTTTTTTATGGGTTAACTCCGCACAGGCCATACCAATCATCATTTGGGGACCAAAGATAAAAAAACCAAAGAAAAAGAGAAATAATGAGTCGAGAAATGGGGTATATGCCTTGGTCAATGAAAATAACAACAAAGTGACAAATACCCCTGCAGTAAAGAGAATATTAATCGGGTTGCGTTTACCTTGATATACTTTATCAGAAAGCCAGCCGGCAACCAGATTTCCGAAAAAGCCACCAACCTCAAACCAGATGATACAACTACCTGCTGTGATTAAGGAATAGTCCTTCACTTCCGTTAAATACAACATGCTCCAGTCATTCAGTGCCGTGCGAACAATATAAATAAACAAATAAGAAATGGACAATATCCAAATATAAGGATTACTTAACACATAATTCCAAAGAATTTCTTTGACTGAAAGTTCTGTTTTTTCTGGGTGGTGGCTTGATGAACCAGAAAAATCTTCTCGATATTCCTCTATCGCAGGTAAACCAAGCGATTGCGGGGTATCCCTTAAACGATTGATTAAAAAAATACCGCCTAAAATGCAGATGATTCCAGGCACATACATGGCTGAACGCCAGCCGAAATACTGCGCACATACAGCAACAATCAATGGAATTAATGCACCACCAACGTTATGTGATGTATTCCAAATACTCCACCAACGGCCACGTTCGGATTGAGAATACCAATGGGTCAATAATTTAGTACATCCTGGCCATCCCCAGCCTTGAAACCAACCATTCAATCCCCAAAAAATAGCAAATAACCACCAGGTAGAAGACAATCCAAACAAGATATTACAAATACCTGTCAAAATGAGTCCAATCGCCATTAAATAACGAGGGTTTGACTTATCACCGAGAATTCCACTCAAAAATTTGCTGATGCCATAACTTAAACTCAAAATACTTGCAATCATTCCCAGTTCTGTTTTGGACATCCCCAAAGTACTTTGTAATGCAGGCATCGCGAAGGTAAAACTTTTGCGCGTAAAATAAAACAAAGCATACCCTATATACATTGCATAAAAAGTACGAATACGCCAATACCGATACTGCTGTTTGACAATGGTTTTATCTTGAATTTCATGAAGATAAGGTGCAGGTTTTAGAAATTTCAAAAAGCCCATGATTGTCCATATCATGATAAAAAATACGATTAGAATGTAACTTGGACACTATGTCAAATCCTTTCTAACGAAAATGATAAAGGTTCGTACCTATTGATAATTAATTTTTTAAAAATTTAATGGAATTCTTGTGAAATTATAAATAAGCTACGCAACCTGTATTAAAAAAGGATTTGTCGAAATGAATGAAATAATTGATATATTAGAACAAGATCAAATCGATTCTACTCTTTATAAACCAGAAGTCATCATGGTTTTAAAAAGAAAATTTCGTACTCAAAAAGATTGGATTATTGCCTCGTTCAACCAATATCAATTTAACACCAAAGAATCAGCTAAAGTTCAACAAGCCATTCTAAATGGTGATCTTCGCATAACAGATATTCTAATACGTCCTTTTTCCCACTATTTTTGGAGTTTCCTGACCTTTAAGTGGGGAGAGATACTTTCGGGTGGAAAAAGATTATCCAAACAAGAGGTCTTACAAATTGCTACCTGCTCTTGGAATGGCCAAGAATTTACAAGAACCCCCGAGCAAAATAAAAATAGGTTGATAAAAGGTGTGCCCTTAGTCATTGGTAAGGTTGTTACCTCCATGGCGCTGTGTATGGTATTTTGCCTGGGATTATTAAGTACTTTAGGAGCTCCCTTTGGCTTTAGCCTCGGCTTAGCGATAGTACTTTCCTTATGTAACGGAATAGTATGTTTATTAAGTCGTGGGCAAGCGATGCTGGATAGTGCTGGCTTTCAACCGAGCAAACAGAAAACATTCAAGACCCCTGAAGAAAATGCACAGGAAAAAACAATACTCGACAGAGGTCAGAAATTATTGTTTGGTATGGTGACCTTGTTGGCCTGCATTTCTGCCGGTATTACTGGATATGCTGGTCTCGTAGGACTTCTCACTTTTTTGGGGGCAGGTCTGCTCATCTCTAACCCTCTAGTTATGGCAGTTACAATCGGATTATCGGTGATCGCTGCGATTTCTTTTTATTCGTTTCAAGCGGTAGGCATACGTGAAAATTATACCAAATTTAAAAATCTTTTTATTGAAGATTATAAAAAACCCTATGGTCTTCTGCGATGTGTCTTATTAGGACTCGTCAGTACGATCTTTTTAGCTGTTTATGCAACGTTAACCTGGTTTACTACTGTATCAGGGGTTAATAAGTTTTTTAACGCTATAGGTGCCACTCCCGATACGCTTTTAGCATATGTCATTGCGATGATATGTACTTCGACAACCATGTTTGTTAATACTTTTTCACAAGTATATAAAGTCTTTAACCCGAAAACCTATGTCGATCTCAAAGAAAAATTTGAATCAATTTATCAACCACCAGAAGAAGACCAAACAGACGCACAAAAGTTAAAGCAGGGATTCCTCAATATGCTCAAGTTATGTGCATTGATAGGCGATTCTCTTGCTTATTCAGTTGCTGGTGGCATCCGAAGCGGAATTCATGTTGGCGAAACCCTTGGAGAAGCAATGGGGGCAAAATTTGCATTAACCGTTACCATGGCAATATTGTCTCCAGTCATTTTAGTATTCGTATCGATAGCTTTTACTTGGCCTACCGTTTTTAATAGAAAAAAATCAACTCAAGATTCTTCGCTGATGGAGAAGCCATCCATAGAGAAAATGGGTCAAAGCGATACTTCAGAAGCACCTCAATATAAAGCTCTATTACCAACATCAGAAAAATCTCCCAAAACTAATCATCCTAAAATCAGACAAGGTGGGCCAAGATTTTTTGATGAGCGGTTGAGTGAAGGGGCCAATGATGACCCGACTTTAGAGAGCAGAAGAGTTTTGACCCCCTCCTATTAATAAATAATGAGGTTTTTTAAACGACGAGGTACGTATCGATTGATTAAAATCTGGAGACATATAAAATCAATCGATACTTATTAAACAATCAGTTTTGCAACTAGGATTCGATACGCCACGCCTATTTTAAGAATTTGAATCCTTCACCAGGAGTCATATAATTAAAAGAATACTACCTACTCACTTTTACAAATGATTACTCTCATCACTGGTGCTTCACGAGGAATTGGTCAAGCGTTAGCTTTTGAGTTTGCACGCCACGGTCACGATTTAATTTTAACCGCACGGAATCAGCGTTTATTGGAAGAACTCGCTGTGCAAATCAAGGAAAAGTATTCAGTCAAAGTAAGTGTCATTGCATTGGATCTAAGTAGCCCCGGAGCAGCTGCTGATTTATTCAAGCAAGTCGAGGCCCTCAACATAGAAATTGATTGTTTAGTGAATAATGCAGGCATAGGTTACCTTGGTCACTTCGTCTCTATGGATGCAGAGTATTTAAATTCGTTGATACAACTCAATATGACGACATTGACGATGCTTACTTATTATTTTGCTAAAAAATTTGTACACAAAGGCCAGGGCAAAATACTCCAAGTTGCTTCTACTGCGGGCTTTCAACCAGGTCCCTTTATGGCAGCATATTACGCCTCCAAAAGTTATGTTGTCTCTTTTTCGGAAGCACTGGCTTATGAATTAAAAGGAACAGGAGTTACCCTTTCCATTCTCTGCCCAGGTCCTACTCAGTCCGATTTTTTTAAAGAAGCGGGAATGGAAAATAGCTTTTTAGCTAGAGGTTTTATTGGGATAAAATCTACAGAACAAATCGCTACAACTGCCTATCGAGGCTTCAAGAAAAACAAACTGTTTATTATTCCCGGGATTGTAAATAAAATGCTCGCTTGTTCTGCTAAATTTACTCCTGATGCACTAAGTATCAGAATTACCGCTTTCCTTCACAGACACAATCAGCAAGAGTAGCGAAAGTATAATAAATCTTAAAAATCGAACTCAAAGTAAACAGGATGATTACCTTAACAAATTAGAACAAATGAACGATAATTTGCCTTCGAATTTTAGCAAGAACAATCCCAGACCAACGTTACAATTGGAATATGATGTCATCCTTTCTCCCTGATCCAGGTGATCTCATTGGCCAAATAGTGACTCATTGCAGCACTCCCCCCCTTCTTCTATGGATCATGATGAGATGCAAAAAATATCGGGATAACAATGGAATGCTGTCTTAAAATTGAGACCAAGTATTTATTTAAACTCAGTAGGCCGGAAGCAGATATTTTAAAAAAATTTCAAGTCGCGGCACGTAGGCAGTGAGGATAAATTGTCAACATGACCTAATTTTGAAGATTATCTTTTTCTTGTTCAAGCCACTCCAAAAAAGCTTCGCGATCTGCTTGAGACAAATTAAAAAATTTATTTTTTATTGATTCAATAGGTTGTTGTTGTTTTCTGGGAACTTTGATCCAAGCCTCGTTTATCTTCATTTTTCCTTGTATCACCTGTTCATAGGCAAGAGGATCTTTCTTTTTTAACTTCATAAGTTGCCCATCAATAGATCTCGAATGTGAGGGTAAATAGGTAATATTGTTTTCCTGATGCAGATTAGGATTAGTATTATCCTGCTCCCTAAGATCATGATTCAAATCTTTAATAGAGATTTTATTTTCCTTCGCATAAACCCTGACACTGTTATCTACCACATTAAGAACATCACCCCAGTGAGCTACATGCTGCGTATTTACATCCATAGCCGACCGCAATAACCACAACATTTCATTGTTAGTAATACCCAGGCCATCGGATGATTTTTCAAGGGCATATTCGCCAAAATTTTTATAGGGATTATTTCTTTTTTTCCAAACTTCCCGTTCAATAATCTGCGATATGACTGAGGGAAGACTCTGAAAGATAAGTTGTTTAAATTCATCGATATACTGATTTGCTTGAGCATGCAGTGCTTCATCAGAGAGAGTTGGCCTCTCTTCATTGGGTATTTTATTTATTATTTCTTCTGATTGCATTATAAATCCACTTATTAATCAATTTCTGTTCTGAATTTTAAAACTACGAAATGGTTATCTTAAGCTGATAAGCTTATTGAACTCAATATAACAATATCGTTGGATGCAGGATGATTTAGACGAGCACGCAGTACCCCTTAATACCCTCTTAATATTGTTCATTTATAATACACTCTGTGCTTTTTAAAACTTACGGTGTGTATTATGCATGAGAAAATTGAACTTGAGGTTGATCAAACCTCTTCAAAGGTAGTGATTAATTATCACAAGCATCCCGAAGTTGGTGGTACCGGACACGTTTCAATAGAGGCCACTCATGAGGGTAAAAAACACGTAATTAGTGTTTATCCAAGTCAGGAGTTATCTCCATTTACGCCTCTTGTTATTAGCTCGATGTACATTTTTCCTACAAAAGCAGTAAATCATAGTTCCCCTCTACTTCAGACAGTCCTGTACATGCATCTTATGACATTACTGACCAGATACAAGATATGGGTGCAGTTATTGAAAAGATAGACGAATTAAACGAATTAATGAATTCAGGCCGTGCCAGCTTTAGCTTAGCTCCAGTTCTGTAACAAAAGCTGCAACAGCAGTTTTGAACATTAATTCTTCCACCTCAAGTATGATGCTGGGATTGAAGATGCTCGATAGAGAGATCATTGATTCTGAAATTGCCCAAGTTGACGTAATTAATTGTGCGGAAGCAGTGAGTAGAATCCTGGAAGCAGGTGGTATAAAAAGACCTGAAGGCATAATGTCCTTTCCCGCACCATCACGCATCAATAGTCATTTTGCTGCTCAGTTTAACAAAACAGAAGATGCAGTTGCAGCTACAGAGCAAAGTAAACCGAGTTCAACTGAGGAAGCACCTGGCTTGCTTCGAAGCATGTTCAATTCTGTAAGAGATTTTTTTACCTGGCAAGAAACTTCGGAAGAAACTCCCTCCAACACGAAACCAAGCCAGCAAAGCTCCAGTAGCTACGATTATGATTGGCCTACTTACGATAGCCGTTCTGTAGAGAAGCCTGAACAAGTAGATGCGCCGGTAGAAATACCCTCACCAGCAGCAGAGCCAACATCTAGAAGTGACGATCCCCCCTCTTCAAGACCGTCAGAATGTTCTGAATCATTTTTTAGCAGTGAGCCCATTGCCAAACAAAGGGACGATGAATCGGATCTAGATTACTGCTCAAGATATGATTCCATGGTCAACTAACAGGACGTGTAACCTAATTAAACCTACTTCTCTTTTAACGGGTAGTAGGTTTCTGTATTGCGTATATCTTTCATTGTACTCAAGGAAGCTTACCCAAATTACTGCAAGCAACAACCTTGCAACCAGCTCCATTGTTCCATATAATCACCTGAGCAATTTTTAACAAAGATGTTCTTCGCATCAACAGCATCGGTTTGGTTTGCTGTTAAATAACCAATAAAGGGAGGAGTCCTTTATGTTAGCTAAAAAGGAAAGCATTAGTATAGAACCAGTCCCATTTGAAGACGATTCAGTCACCATCTATGTTTGGTCAAGCGGATTTAATAGCCTTGGTCATGTCGCAATGAAATTTAGCGATGATCAGTATTGGAGTATTTGGCCCAAATCAACCCCTGCTGGAGGTCTTACGTCAATATGGCCATTAAGAGCCACTTTAGCGACAAAATTAGCAGATGATTGCATGCAAGAAGCGATTAGGCCAAGGGAAGATTTCGCAAATCTCATGCAGCCTGATGAAATTTTACCATTAGAACCCGATAAAGTATTTGTAGTACATGGCGTCGACAAGCAAAAAATGATCAATGAGTTCACTCGGATAAAAGAAGGATTGGATACGGGAGAGGTGTGCTACCAACTTCTCCCCGGAGTAAAAGCATCTGGCTTTGTTCACCGCCTTCTCTCAGGGACTCCCAAGAACACTGAAGTATATAACTGCGTTACCCTTACAGGGCATTTATTGGAGGTTGGAGGCAAGTCTTTCGCTAACGACCCTTGGGCAACTCCCTCTAATTTTGCAGAGCAACTAGGCAATCTAGAGCAAGTAAAACTTATTACTCCTCCTGCAACGGACACTGAAATGCCAAGTTCGAGTAGACAACAAGATGCTCCTGATGCTGAATCAGCATCTACCTCTATGAGTAAGAGGCTGACCAGCCGTTGGTTTAGCGATGATTATTTTGATGAAGATACCAATGGTCAAGAGACAACCGATACACGTTCCGCAGCGCAAGAATTTATATCCAGGAGGGAAGATACTCCCAGTCCAAGAGTCTCAGAAACTTTATGTTCTTTTTTTGCCAATGAACATGCTTCTCGGTCCTTTTTGCAACAAAGGGATGAAGAATCTGACTCAAGATATATACAAAGAATGGATTACATGCTCAATTAGAAATCCATGACGGGCCTCTAAAGATGACCGCATTGAGCTCCTCAAAATGATTGGATTGATTGGAGCGGTTTAATCTCATGTGGAGCAGAGATTGCTGCCCTTTTCTGGAATACAATGGTACTATGATGTCAACTATAGAACAACATGAACTAAAAGAGAGACTCTTGCAATGAAAAAGGCAGCGGAAATGTTAGTCGAATATTTAGAGTATGTATCCGATGCTCTGAAAAACAGCCCTGTAGGTGGTAAAGATGTGGGGGAGCTGTTAAATAAATTAAATGGAAGGTTATTTTTTACACCGTCGCTGGGCAATATTCAGATAAAAGAACCCACGGCGCTATTAGAAACATTATGTGAAGACAAAGTACTCGAAACATTTGGCGAACTCTTCGATAAATGGAAGCCTCGAGTGAATGAAAAGAATCTAAATCACACCAAAGCAATTTTTTATAAAATTTTTTTCGAGCCTCTTCAAGAAAGCGAAGCATGGCGTAACTTTTGGGAGAAGCAAGTTCAATTAATCGGGGAGCGGCTTCAGACTGAGCAAGGCGAAGCCACAAAAGAAGAGATAAGTAAAGAAATCCAAAAGATACAGGATCAAATCGCCAGTGCCATTATTTACAGAATACAACAAAGTTGGTTAAACAAACAAAACAAAAAAATTTCTGATGATCTCCTACATGCATTCACTGAATCGGAACGGGCTGAAGTATTGGTACGAAGAAACCTATTGACTGCTAAGGTAGCTGTATTTACTACGATAATTAATAATGCCTGGAATACTCTAGAACATTTTTTAGGTTCAGAAAGTAATCCAGAAAAAGGAACCATTTATTTTGATTTTCGTGATGAGATGAGCACTTTAGTAAAAGGCTTAGAAACGCGTAGCTTAGAAATTGGAGCATTGAAAAAAGGATCCAAAAAAGAAGAGCTAATAAGTAATTTAGCAACTCAAATTCATAGTGCAAGACAAGGAAAAGGATATCGGAATCTTGGCGAAGAGGTGAATGAACAAAAATTACAACATGCGTTGCGGGTTTTTGTTACCCAATTAATGGATAGCACTTCCGGAAAAGGTCAACTAATTCTTGAGGTCATAGCAAGAGGAATATTAGAAGATATTAAAAAAAATCTGACACAACCCCTTGATGCTGTTAATTTACCAGAATATTTAACGACGATAGATTTGTTAGTTTCTATCGAAAATAAAGGGATTAAGAAACAGTGTAAAGATTTATTGCTTTTATGCACTACAAAAAAGGATCTCATAACATTAGATGATAAATCGGAGAAGAGTGAGCTATCCCCTTCTCATAGCTACGGTCGAGAGCGTACTGAGACCATTTCAGAACCCTCAACATACAGCCCCCCCTCATCCCCGCGTCTAACGCGCAGTTATACGATGCAGCAAACGCCAGCCAAAGAAAAGAAACCGAATCTATTGGAACGATTTTTTATGAAAAAAGAATCAGCTCAGAGTAGACCTATTCTTAAAAAAAATAATTCTTTTATGCTTCCACAAGGGATAAAAGATAAAGAGTTAAGCAAAATAAAACGATCGGCAAGCTCTTTTTTTCAAACTCATGATGATGAGGACAATCCATTGCTTTCCCCAAAAGTTGATTTAAATTCAGGATTAAATTAAGTCCAGATCAATGCAATAAGGTGGGTCCTTATCGACCCAACCTTATTGGAGAAACGACACAAAATCTCAGAAGAATAAAATCAAACCGAATCAGAGTATCCTCATAATAAAATCATACCGAAGTTGTTCTAGGAACCGACTGAAAAGGATAGTACAGCACCTAGCGCTGATCACTATATCAAATAGAGTGACCTGCAAAGATCTTAATCATCAAGCCAATCAATGAGCACATCATTCAAGACAAATAGGGATTAAACCAAATAACATCTTATAATCTGGAATAAAAAACTGATGACTCCATTTTATTGCTTTGGATAAACCCCGGTTGCAAGCAACCAGGATTTTAACTTAACTCCCAATTCACTTACCCATATGAGAAGCCACTAATTTCTTATCGAATGAATTAGGCATTACTTTTTGTTATTATCAGTAGGTGCGTTACTATTATTCGGTTCGCCACATTTGCAGACCGCCTTATTATCTTCATTGCACCAACAACCACAACCTTTACCTGGGCAATCAATTTCTTTTTTCTCACCTTTACACTCCACCGAACAATCATCAGCAAATACAGTCATAGGAGTTAATGATAAAAAGGAAAAAAAAGCGAAGGTTGAAATAAGAGCTCTTAAAATTTTCATCTTGATGCCTCCTTTCGAATCGTAGAGTTTTTTATTGCATTCCATGCGATGTTATTTTGGTACAGGTAAATCATAGTAGATTAACTCATACTTCTCAATTTCGATCATTTAAAACCACATAGACATATAATAAAAAACAAGCAATTATCAAGCAGTATGGAAATTATTTGTGAATTTTTAGCAGAGCATCAATCAACGAGCTCACCTCTAATTGTTTTTCCAATAAACATCACTTCATTTCAATAGTTGATGGTATTTTGAAAGCGATGATATTTATTAATGTTTATTTATAATACAATTGCATTTTTTTAGTATCTCGTGAGGTTTTTAAATGTTAGATCTTATTCGTTTGTGGGAAAAAACTTTATCTCAACACACCAGTACCGATCAATTATCTCGTTCTTATGCTACTGATACAAAACAAGCCGCAATTAATTTTGATACGAATACAACTCAATCAAGCTTTGAATTTAAAAAGAGCCCGAAGGTTATTTTTGTAAAAAATAGTTCCACTTTAGAACCTACTGATTTTTATGATGATTTACCAGAAATTAATCTGAGTCAGGAAGAAGAAGATGCTCGATTAAAAGTAGTTGCAGAACAAAAAATCAAAAATCCACGTTTTTATGATGGCAAACAAATGGTTATTACTGCAGTAACATACAATGAAAGCACCAATACGCTCTATTTGGAGGCAAAAAAAGTACCTTATTCTTTTATTGTCGCGCTGGGTAATAAAAAATTCCCTGAGTACAGTACTCTTTATCAACATAATTTTTTTAAGACCGGTGTTCTTTCTCCATTGGTAACTCGCAACGGCATGTCGATGTTATTACAAAGGGCAGCTCTTGGATTATACTCGGTTCCCGGTGGCTTTCTAGAAGCTCATGATGAAGAAAAAAGACTAAATTTCTATAATGGAAATAATTTGGTAGTTGAAACGGCTGCCACTGAATTAGAAGAAGAGCTCGTGGGAATTAAAGGGACCAATAAATTACGCTTCAACTTTTCTAAACCACAAATTACCTCGATTTCATTTAGAAAAACCGGTACTAATCCAATTGGAACAGTCGAGTTTGTTGCTCCTTCTTATGCTGATTGCCATAGTAGTTATTTACAGCAGGTTTTTCTTTCCAATCAGGCTAAAGACGCATGTGAACATACTACCCAACATGAATTAATCCCTTTAGACTCGCAAGAACGAAATACTCTTCTGGAGAAGTTGTTAACTGGACCCGTTAAATTGCCTGGGGCAAGCTTATATCTACCTGTAGCGTTGAGTTTAACTCGTCTTGAGAATCAGGCTTCCATGATGGCTTTGCCCAGGGCTATTCCCAACAGTTCATCCATTGCCTGGCCATTAAGTATATTTACAGCAAAGCCAATGAAATCTTTACCTACCCCCAAGGTTGAATTAGATAGTGAAGCAGATGATGAAGTACGCATCGAAAGATTCGACCTAATTTCTTAATGCCTTGGATTTGCTTAATAAATAAGGAAGCTTATTTCATAACCTTCCTTATTTATGAGTCAAAATACGGTCTATTTTATTCCACTGAGATGCAAACCAAGATTTTATTTTTCCCACATAACTCACTCTAAAGTTCGGGTGTAGGGTGTGGATGTTTTCTTATAAAAATCAATTTTGATCATACAAACCATTCCACATTCTTCCAATTACCCATATCTATTTTTTTAGCTGCAATTCTGGTTTGATAGTTGCCAGCATGAATTTCGAGTTTATGTCCATCTGGATCCAGAAAATAGAGTGAGTCGCCTGGCGAAGTGTTGTCTTTGAATAGATATGCCCCTGATTCAGTAATCTTCTGAGCCAGAAATTGAAAGTCTTCGCTGCTGACACTGAAGGCATAGTGAGTATAACAAGGCTGAGGTTTCCTGGCTAAATCAACATTGAGACAGAACCAAAAATCCCCTATAAGAAAATATGCTCCTTTATCCCATTTTACGAGAGGCTTAAACCCCAGAATATCCTTGTAAAACAAGAAGGACCGATTAATGTCAGTGCATGCAAGCGTAATGTGATTAATATTTGTGATACTCATACTTTTGTTATCATCATAATAAGAACCCTAGTTTGAACTATGGCTTACGTTTAGTCATCATTTTTGCGACCTAAGAGCCCCAAATTTTTTTAATTACGCGCATAGGCCAATTGATAAAACGATTATTGGTTTGAAGGCATTTGGCGGTCCGGTGATATTGGCTGATACCGACATCATCAATCACATCCATGATGATATGAATGCGATCCTCATTGCCATGGTTGTATGCTCTGTGCAAGCAATTAACCGCAACAAGATAGCAATAACCGTCTGCTGGCATGTGAAATGCACCTTCTTCAGTTTCGAATTTACATTCAGGATTGGTGATCACAGGAATATGCAATCGAACTTTATAGGAATTTTCCCATGTATCTCGATGCCAAATAGTGGTTCCTTGGGGCGAAATCCTTGTCCAACGAGCATGGTGGGGTTGTAATCCTAATTTGTCAATCGTCTCAATAATGTCAGCAATATATCCAGTAGCTACTTGAGTGGGATTAACATGCATCTTCGGCCATGTATAACCAATTTCACGATGGGCTCTTTCATAGTCAAACTTATATTCGCCACTAGCCTGATCAACAAAGTAGAAACGCTTTTCTGTTTGTTGAAAACCATCTCGATAATCACCACTTGTACTCAGTATACTCCAACCACCGAACATCTCATTTTGTTGGACGGGCTGCAGATGTTTGACGTGTTGATTAAAATAATTTTGAATGCGCTCAATATCAAACTTGATGTTTAACTTTTCTGCAATCATTAGAATAATTCCTCTCTTTGGATACTGCCAAGATACGTTTAATGCGAATATCCAGTGAACTCTGTTTGGGGGTCATAACTTACTCAAGTTGATATTTTCTGATTAACCTCTAAAAACATAACAGACTTATTTAATTATTTTACTAAATGTTTTCTAATAACGCTATTTTCTCAAATTAAAATCAATTCCACCAATAAAAATGAGCTAATTTTGATATTTTGTTAAGCAAGCTTCGGTTGGTCATTTGGCTCCAACAATACACTCAATCCAAGATTTATTGATTCAATAAAACCATTAACTAAACAGAAATTCTTCTTTTGATCAAAATTAGAAGTTAGGTTGGGTCAAATGACCCATCCTACTTGCTAAAACTCAAATAGAAAAACTTGATTCTGGACCTGTTTTACTTACAATTTGAGAGTCTGAATTTGAGTTGCCAAATAGGGTTTGAGGTGTAGATACAAGAAGAGCAGCTGATTTTGATTCATTCAACTTTATTTCTTCTTCGGCAATAGAAGCGTCCTCAGGTGCAAATTTCTTAGCGTCACTCAGTGCCTTTTCCGCCTTATCCCACTCTTTCTCTAATCGATAGGTACAAGCAATATTTAAATAAGCATCCGCAATTTCTTGTTTATCCTCTGTTATATCCAAAATCGAAGAAAAATAGTGTCGTGCCTCTAAGTAATGCTCCTGTTTAGAAAGAGCCATTCCAATTTGATTCATCACAACAAGATGTTCTGGATCAAGAGAAAGTGCTGCCAAATAAGTCTCTTGCGCCTTTTTATAGTCTTTATTTTGATAGAAATGATGGCCATATTGCGCGAGACATTCTGTGAGGTTAGATAAAATAATGTTTCTCAATGCCACGTCTTGTTCGCTACATGCTGATAATGCTTTTCGGTAATAATCTATCGCATCATTAAAACTGCTTGCGATATTCTTCTGAACAGTTTCTTCGTCTTCAACCACTCGTCCAAGAAGTTCAACGTATTGTTCATACCAACTGGCTAGACTGTGTAAAAATACAGGGTTGTTACAACATAGTTCCAAGGCTTTTTTGATAAAAGCATATGCGCCTTTAAACAGCTTCGCGCTATTGGTCAAGTCAGCCTCAAGATAATGCTGAGCGGATTTCATATAAAACAAACCCATGTTATTCCAGGCAGAGGCACCAGAGGGATAAATTTTGGTTGCCGTCTCGTAACATTTGAGTGCAGCCGAGTCCCTGTTTTGCGTTTCATAACATTGGCCTAATAAGTCGAATGCATAAGCAATATTGGCTACTTCATCTGAATTAGTTTGTCTCAATTCAATGAATTTTTTTAAAGGAGGAATCGCTTGTTGTTTTTCATCACCAAAAAAGAAACATTGTCCTAAATAAAAATAGCTTTCCGCTACTTCTGGATTTTTATTAATTGCTTGCAGAAAAAAATCTTTAGCAATTCCATAGTTTTTTTGATCAAATGCCTTTACTCCAGCGCTATGAAATGTATTAAACACCCTCAATCCTCATTGATAACCATTAAAAAATGATCATAATTTTATCATAGAAGATAAATTATTTTTAAGCAGATTTTAAAAATAAGTACTTGCCATAGACAAGATGTGTGCAGATTATTCTTTGTATGGATGCTCCCATAGGCTGGGCTGCAAAAACCCAGCGCCCCATCTTGAGCGTACCTAGAAATTGATGATTAACTGATCTCCTTGAGAGGACCGAGTACGAAAAAAAGAACCTAGAGCGTCAGAGTTAAGTAGTTTTATTTTAGATCTTTGGTAAACCATAAAATTAAATCATCATCCAGAGGGTATGTTTGCCCGGGAACCGTTGGCTTATAGTTATAAGTTACCCCTGAACCATCTGGAATGTAACTTCGATTTACATAAAGACGCTGGGCTTGTCCATATCCGCCATCAGAGCCTCCATATAACCCAACACCAATGCCTACTCGATCACGCCGATTCGCTGCCTGTTCCTCAGCAACAGAGAGTAAAGCACTTCCTATTCCACGCTTGCGAAAAGAAGGTAATACATTCAAATCCATAATTTCCGGGATTTTTTGCTGAGCAAAAGGCTCATATTGTGATATCCATTTTAGAGTAACGTAGCCAGCAATCTGGTCTTGAAAATAAGCGAGCCATATCACTCGCTCAGAGTTTTGTTGTTCTTGATAATACGTCTTAAACAATGATGCAGGTTTTTGCCAATTTGCCTTTTGAAAAGCATCGACGAGAATAGGAATATCAGATAGCTCCAGTGTCTTAATAACAATTGAGTGTTGCATTACTGATAAAGGCTTAAGCTTTTTCACCATATACACCATATTCCATTCATAGCCAGCAGGTTTTAAATCAAAAAGAGCCTTAAAACCAACGGATTGATAGAATAAGTATGTCTTAAGATAATTCTCTTCCGCTTCAGAAGGACTTAATGTTTCAACAGTTATAGTCGTTGCCCCTTGCGTGTTGGCAAAATGACAAGCCGCTTCGATTAATTGCCTACCTACACATTGACGATGAAAGTCGCGTCTTACACCCATCCAGTAAATAGTGGCATTATTAGGATAAGGAAAATCAATCGAGACAAGACCAATAAAGCTACCCCCTTTTTTCGCTGCAAAATTCGTACGTGTTGTCACACCTGTTGCATAGTGCTCATTGGCCTCTGGTAGGCCAAAGTATTCAGGCAAATCTTTGGTAATTGTTTGACACAAAGTTTGAGCCAATTCACCGCTTACTTTTTCAATTTGGATCATCATATTTTCTCTACCCGAGGGAGAACAAACCTTTTGAGTCTATTACTTATTGTAACGCTGCGGCATCCCTTTAGCCTATTATAGGTTCAAGATTTTTATGAATCATAACACAATTCAGGAATGGCAATTTTTTAGGGAGAAAATGCTCTGAAAAACGAGAAACGAGGGCCAAAAAACGGACAATCAATCAGAAAATTACCGGATTAAATGTTCAATCTAAATCGAGTAATTTTTATACAATCCCCTTGGGTTGTGCTTTAATATAAATAATATGAGTTTTATCCGATAGCTTAGATGTTTTTAATTTTTGTGCCCATCTCTGCAAGGAATGGAAAAACCATCTAATGTTTATCTAATTGCATTATAAGAGGTTTGTAAATGAATCCGTACAAAATATTGGGTATTGATCCATCTGCAAAACGAGGAGAAATAAGAGGAGCGTATAAAGCGCTTATTTTGAAGTATCATCCCGATAAACAGGCTGGTAAGAGCCAGAAAGAGAGAGAAGATGCGGCGCGTCAATTTACATTAGTTCGAGAAGCTTATGACCGACTTATGGGCAGCGGACCTGAAATTGCATCCAATCGACATGATTCGCTGAAATCAATTGAGTCAGCTCCCGAGCCAATTCGCATTGAGGATGAAAGTGTAGAGTCAATAAATCCCTTTGTTCTCGATGATTTAAATAATCTTAAAAACAGGTTATTTGATTTAAAAAATCAGATTGAGGCGAATTTTAAAGAAATTGGCACAGAATCATCCCAAAACTTTTTTTTAGACGACTCCTTATCGGATAAATTAATAGAGCAAGAAACCATTAGTAAAAAAATGGATGAGGCTGAAAATAGATACACCGATTGTCCTGAGCTTGTGAAGGATGTTGCATTTTTATGGAAAGCTGAGAAGGAGGGATGTCCACCAATTTATTTATTCAGTACCTGTCATGAGTTCCTGTTGGATACTAAAGATTATTTTGCTGATGTATGTGAAGGGGTGGTAGATAAAGTCGATGAAGTAATGGTTGAAGTAGTCTCAGAGGTAAGAGTGGAAACTTCTGTTGATGATTTAATTCAAGAAAAAGCGATTGAATTAAACAAAAATCTCAAGTCTCTTGAAAATCGGACTGTTATCGCTGCGTCAGGTTTTGTCAAGCTTCAAACTACAAGCACAAAAGATGAACCGACACAATCTGACAAAGAAGATTTCAACAAGCAATATTTAACGTCAATAGCCCCTTTGAAACTTGATGAACGTAGTAAAGCAAATCCCCTCTTACATTCGGCAATAAGACGGAACCTATATTGGTTAGATGATATTCTTTCTCAGAAAAAATCAACGCTAGTAGCCTGTGGTTCAATGCATAATTCGGGTAAATATGGATTACCTAACCTGCTTGCTTTGGAAGGGTATACACTAACACCACTGATGAAAAAAGCCCCCACGCCAAAAAGTGTCCAACTGCGGGAGTTGGTGTACCAATCGAGGCAGTCTTTTTTAAAACTGGATCAACCAGAACCTGACGAATCTCATTCAGGCCCATCTAAACGGGGTAACTAAGTTTAATCGAACAAATGACCAGTTTATAAGAGGTTGTTTCATCCAGACTTGCTATAATAAAAACATTAGGACTTATTTTGGAATGGAGCTTAATCATGGACGCCAAAAACGATTATAAAATACTTCGGGTTGTTTTGGTTATCATAGGACTGCTTTTTATTTTCGCTCTATATCCATTAACCCTTTTATGGCCTTCTGGATGGGCTTGGCATCAAGTTGGCCAAAACGTCTATTTACAAATGATCTTGGGAATTTATGCGACATTAGGCGTATTTTTAATCCTGGCAGCAAAAAATCCAACTCAGCATTTAAGTTTAATTTGGTTTACCGTTTGGTCCAGTGTGGTACATGGATTGATCATGACCGTCCAGGCATTGTACTACCCCAACCATTTTGCTCATCTATATGGTGATGTCCCGGTTTTGTTTCTCGTTGCTTTTGTTTTAGCAGTTTTAACGCCACGAAAGCGAACCTAGGCTGGGCTGCGAAGCGCAGCACCCAATCTTGAACGTTACCTAAAAATTGATTATTAGCTAAAAACATCAAGTTAACTCAAGTATCAGCCTATACATCATTTGCTGGGCTTTACAGCCCTGCCTACGCTTGCTATTTGACCACGAGCAAATAAAGTGATGATTGCGTTCAGCCAACAAAATACCTTCAACTTTGTACTAGAAAATGCAAGGGCATGCTATAAATAAGATTAAAAATTTAGGGAGAATCATAATGGACTCACGAATTGATTTTTATAAAGCAGCACCTGATGCGGTTAAGACCATGTTAGGCGTTGAACAGTACGTTAATCGTTGTGGATTAGAAAAGACCCTTATTAATCTGGTTAAACTACGTGCCTCTCAAATTAATGGCTGTGTCTATTGTGTCGATCTACACAGTACTGAAGCCAAAAAAGAAGGTGAGTCTGAACGCCGTCTCCATTCAGTGGTCGTATGGAGAGAATCTCCGTTTTTCACAACTCGTGAGCGAGCCGCTTTAGCTTGGACTGAAGCAGTGACTTTATTATCAGAAACTCATGTTCCTGATAATGTTTATCAGGAAGCCTTAACTTGTTTCAGTGAAAAGGAGCTCATTGATCTTACTATGGCAATTATTGCGATTAATAGTTGGAACCGCTTATCTGTTAGCTTCCGTAAATTACCAAACTGAAAAAAGGCGTATAAAGGTGTCTAATCGGCGTTAGATCACGAGCAGAAGGTTAACCTATGCATGATCTGCGTGAGTCAAGGATGATTTTTTCGATAAACCAGGGAAAATCACTCTGTAAGACATTCAGAACACCTTTTAAAAATCGGAGTGTTCGATGAAACAAAATATCTCCCATCTACCAAGAGAACTCAGTCATATGATTTCCTGGTCCCTTACTCGTTTAGGAAACGCGATTGCAGAAGTTTATGGAAAAGAAACATTCGAACGAATTGAGCACATCCGACTCTCCATGCAAAACACCATTGGGAATGAAGCATATTCACTTAGAGCTGCTCTTTCTAGTCTTCAAATGGAGCTTTCCGAGCTTGATGGTACTCAGCTTTATCACATTGCTCATGGTTTTTCTCTGATGATGGAGCTCATTAATGCCTGTGAGAATGCCTACCGCATTTTTCGTATTAATCAAAGAAAAGAAAAAATCTACGCGGACAAACCTCAGGGAATTCATTATGTCTTAACAGCGCATCCGACAGAAGCTCGCACCAATGAATTTTTAACACTGTTTAAAGCAATTCGTGACTATCTTGTCGAAGTGCTGAAATCCCCTTATTTGATGAATGAGTCTTATCTTGATCAAATGCTGAAAATTGCACTGCAGATTAATATTTCCTTTTATGAAAAACCAAGCGTAGAAGATGAGGCTCAATATATCTATCAATACGCACTCAATCCATACAACATCAAACTGTATCATTCTTTTTTATCTAAAGGTGCCCCTATTCAATTACGCACTTGGGTAGGAGGTGATAAAGATGGGCATTCAGGGGTTAATGAAAAAATCATGGTTAAAAGTCTCGAACTTTCCCGATCTTTTTTTATCAATTATATCCAGGAATGTCTCAAAGAAGTATTGGAAACTGTCAAACTCTCAACCGCATTAAATGAAAATAAAGTCTTGGAAAATCAGCTCCATCAGTTTATTAAAAAAGCGAACCACCTTAAGAAAATAAAACCAAGAGATCATGAAACAGTAGCTGCATTCAAAAAAGAATTAACTGGGTTACAAACAGACACCTTTCGGTTTTTAAATTTCGAACTCGAACAATTTTCCATAATCTCCAGTATTTTTCAGCTCTACCCCACTCTGGTGATACCATTAGAGCTCAGAGAAGATTCAGCTGTAGTAAAAGAAAGCTTAAGCAGCATCAAAAAAACAACGATTACCAAAATGCTTGAGCAAGTCTACTCTATCACTCAGGGGACGGATCCCAAAAACTATATACGCGGTTTTATTCTCAGTATGGTTGAATCTGCTGAGGATATAAAAAATGGAATTAACCTGGTGAAGCAAGTTTTTAAAAGCTACGCCTTACCTGTTGTGCCCTTGTTTGAAAATCAACTCGCGCTTACCAGCGCAGATACTATATTAAATGATTCAATCACTGATGATATTCGACAGAAGCATCTGAAACAGTGGGATGGAAATTATGAGGTCATGCTGGGCTATTCCGACTCGTCTAAAGAAAACGGAGTATTGCCTTCCCGACTGATGATTGCAAAAAGTCTAGGACGTATTCAGACTACCCTGGAAAATAAAAATCTTCGCCCCATCTTTTTTCATGGATCAGGTGGCAGCATTGAACGAGGAGGTGGGGATATCAAGGAACAAACTGCTTCTTGGTCCAAGGAGATGATGAGTAATTACAAAGTGACCATTCAAGGTGAAATGGTCGCTCGACTTTTTGGTTCCAGTTCCATACTTAAAAGTCAGATTGATAAATTTCTTGATATCTATTCATACAAAGAGAAGAACATGGATAATGATTATCCCGAAGAATTATTATTATTTTCCGCAAAAGTCAGTCAGAAATATAAAGAACTGATACAAAGCGAATGGTTTTGGCCAACCATTGAGCAGGCATCGCCTTATCATTTTTTAAACGAACTAAAGATTGGATCTCGTCCGACCAAACGAAAATCAGGCCCCGATCAAAGAAAACTTCGCGCCATCCCATGGATCCTATGCTGGACTCAAACCCGACTTCTTTTCCCGACTTGGTGGGGTATTGGTTCCACTTGGTTAGAGCTCGATGCATCTGGAAAAAATAGACTTAAGGTGCTTTATAAGGAAAATGCTCTTTTGGCAGCTTTTGTAAAACAATTAGGCGTAACGCTTTCTAAAGTGTACCTCCCTATCTGGGAACAATACCTGGTCCAATTGACTGGCTCCAATGAATACCTCAAGCCCTTTCAATCAGAACTCAAGTCAACCATCTTATTCTTCCGTCAGATAACGGGTGAGCAAGATTTTTGTTTTCATCAACCCTGGCTTGGGGAAAGCATTCAATTAAGATCAACTCTGGTTCATCCTTTAAATCTCATTCAAATCGAGGCGATGAAAAGAAAGGATTTACCTCTTTTAAGAAAAACGGTCACCGGCATTTCTTGTGGCATGTTGACAACAGGATAACCAGATTAAAGATCCTCTGCTTTTGTTGTACTATTTAACACGTGTTAGCGGAGTAAGCTAGTTCGTTTCCCTGACTTACCCTGTTTGGATATTTAAATATAAGGAGTTACCAATGAAACATGATGTAGAAATGCGATTATCCAAATATTGGTTTTTGAAACCCCAAAAAAAGAAAAAAGATACTCTAGATCTGAAGAAAATCGCAAAACGTGGTGCCAATATCATCGATCAATGTCAAAGTATCCTTGCATTAACCGATGACGCTTATACCAAGGAACAGTTAAATCTGATAATTCGCAATACCACAAATCTCATGTCATTAGTTGCAGAAACTCCAGCAAAAGAGTCATCCGATCATGAAAAAAAAATTTCAGAGGCATGCAAAGAACTACAAACTAATGCGTTGAGCATCCCCGCTACAATCCATACCCCTACTGATTTACCCAGCGCAAATTATAAGCTTGCCCTGGTTTGTATGTACATCTTGTTATTCAGTCTCGCATTGACCATCGGTGCCTCATTCGGTGCCTGGTATTTTGGTTTTCTTACTGCAAGTTACTTTACCGATTACCTTGCAGTCGCTCTCGCAAGTATTGGAATTCCTGCTCTATGTGTTGGTGGTTTTTCTTATGGAATCTATTCTTCACAAAAAAACCCTATGACGGAACAATTAAATAATTTAGGTAAAAATATTGATCAGTTCTGTGATGAGATTACGCCCATTGAAGAGGAAGATCTTTTATTGGCCTTCAATTAAAAATTGCTGTCCTGATGCATCAACCAGGGAGCAACTGGCTTGAATCGATCATTTACGTATTCAAGCAGTTGCATCACCATTTAATTGACAACATCAATTTTAAAGGTACTATAGCAAATCTTGGCCAGAGCGAGCTCTATTGATTCATTGACGCACAGCGAAGCCAACCTACTTAATGGAGTGTGATTCAATTAACGAATCATAGAATACAATTCGTATCTGATTTTAAAGGAGTAATTTTCATGTATAGCCATTTAGATCAATTTAATAATTCTGATGAGTCTGCATCAAGTGCTTATACTATATTGTTCCTACTCACTGGTCTTGCTGTAGCAACGTATGCACTTGCACGATACGCTGAGTCAAATAATCGCCTTAACTTTGACAATCGTTTTGCTCGTATAATAGCCGGTCTGTTGGTACTCATGATGCGTATGATGCATACAAAAAGTGGTGATCTGGAAATTACGAATAATGAAAATGAAAAGAAACTCATTGCGATAGGCCCACATCGAACGGGGTGGGAAGCCGTTGTTGTTGCCTCCAAGATGAAGGGGACTCCACCTCGATTTTTTGCTACCACCTCTTTTAATTCGGTACCGGGTGTTGCTTCTTTTTTGAAAATGTTTAACACGATACCAGTTGATGCACATGCTAAAAGCAATAATGGACGCTCTGCTAATGCAGACTCGCTCGAACTGGCAAGTAAAGCACTCGATGAAAATGGATGCGTCGCACTTTTCCCTCAAGGTAACTTTGCCAGAATAGGCCAAGAACCACCTAGAGTCTACACAGGGGCAGCCAAACTGGCATTGATGAATAAAACCCCGATTCATGTTGTCAGACTTGATGGTTTCTCGAGTTTAGAAAACTCCCTTATTCCTTTATTTGTTCGCAACAGCGCTGCTTACCGTGCATTTTTATCAGGGCTTCATTTTAACAAGGTGTGTGCCACATTATGTTGTGTGATTGATTTTCATCTACAACCTGAGAATGAACAATTAGGTGATGAGGAAAAAATTGAGGAGATATGTGCCCAACTTTACGCTTACTATCGTCATACCGGGGAACTTACTAAAGAACAAATTGGTGTGATTAAAAAGGAAATAGATAATGGAACTCATCGCAAAATTTGGGATCTTAAAGTTCAGCGCGATAAATTAGGAAAGGAGCTTTTAAGTCTAAAAAAAGAAGAGGCTCAATTGGAAGAACTCACTTTATCCTCAATGAAATTAGCATAACCTGTAACGACAACTGTCTTAGATTAAACGATTTAAGACAGTTGCGGTTTTCGAATAATCCAAGATGGATTTTATCGCATTATAGTGGATAGGATAATGCTGAGCCCTCATAAGAAGCTCAGGTTTCTACAATGAAAAAAACGACACTCCATACCTTTTTGTCATGCAATATCGCTATCGAATAAATGTATTACAGTGTTACTGCGCACACCAGTGCATTGGCATAAGTATCGCCAGTAGTTAAGTTATCGAGATATTGATCATTTACCGCATTTAAATGACTTTTTCCTAAATAAAAGAAACGATAACCGCATTCCACTGGCATTGGACCAATAATATTGTTTAAACGAATACCGGCTCCAGCCATTACAGAAAAATGGGTTGTGGAGGCCCCTTCAAATGCATTATCAGGGATTGCAAAGTCTTCTAATGGTGTTTCATGATAGCCAGAAGTCCACATAAAGTTTGGACCTATTCCTGCGTCAACCGTAATATTGTACTTTGGGTTGTTCGTCGATATAAGGGCCTTGGCAGCGGCATAGACGGGGACGTTTTGAATACTGTACTGATAAGAAAAGTTAGTAAACAGGTCCTCTTGATTAATATCACCTCGGACTTTGGTTTGACCTAAATAAAAAGCGTCGACTCCATATGAAAGCTGCAACCAATGGAAAGAAGGACCATTAAAATATAACCCGACACCAACAAGTCCGCTAATTTGAGAATTGCTATCCAAGGTATATTGGTTACCTATCAACCCATCAATATCGATATGTTGCTCTTTGCCCTGAGATGCTCCAAAAAAGCCTCCTTGAATGGGGACAGACCAGAGATTAGAAGGACTTACATTGCCCATAGTCCCTGCAGAACAAACAATAGGTAATGCAAAGCTAATATAGAGTATTTTAGGTAAGCGCATAATTATCCTTAACAATTTGCTCCATAACCTCATGCAGCTGGAATACCCTATTATATATTTTTACAAACGTCAATTAACTCAAAACGATTACATTGAATCATGCAAGGACCGTGATTCTTAGCCGTGGAGCACAGCAGTTGGAGTTTAATAAATGCTTTTTTTTTTGAAATCAAGAGTAGGATAATTAGATCCTACTCTGACTGCCTCGAATCATAATTGGGAAAAAGGAGATCTTAGTTCTTCTAGCGGTTTTACGGATGGATTTGATTTGAGTTGTTCCTCCATAAACTCGAGAAGAGCCGGTGTGTCACCAGGTTTAATATGACTCGGAAGTGACGCGACTTTCATGGTCTCAGTGGTACCATAAATCCCTTCCCATACTCCTAATTGATTCGAACGCATCACCGCACACGCATCTTCAATAGTCGGTAATCGAAAACCTTTGGGCATAAGTCCCATGTCTACTGCTTTTTCATTCATTTCTTCAAATTCTTCAGGAGTATCAGCAAACACGATATCCAATGCAAAAAGTTCAGGAGAAAAATCTTCATTTGTCCACTGTCTTACATGGGCGGGCTCATTAGAACTCATAACCTTTGATGCAATACGCCCAGGACCACAAACTTCAATAACGCTATGCACTCGCCTGTCAACATCAGAACGCCAATCGTCTTTTAACGAGGCCCCAATAATCCCGGTAATTTCATTATTATTTTTAGTCATCTTTACGATACTCTGATATCCTCGAGCTTCATCCAGAGGCATAGACTCAAGCATTCTTTTATCGTAACGCTCAAACATTTTTTCATTCAAAAGGAGAAGCTTTTGTGGGGTCGTATAAACTTTCGGTAGTGCAGTAACGAAAATATAACCCGTTTTGGGAATTAATGATAAGCCTACCGTGTACGGTTTTACAGTTTCTTTGCAGGGAGTAAAGGAGAGGAAAAAACTACTGTCATTATCACGAACATATCCTATGATATTATGTGTGGGTGTCTTTCTGCTTTCTTCAGCTTTTCTGCCTAACCGCTTCGACTTCATTGTAGCGAGAACCTCTGCAGTACCTTCTGAACCTCGATATATCAAACTGGGCCCAGTCGGTATTTTATCCCGAAGCAATTGTATCCTTTCAGTTCTTTCTTGGGGCTTATATTGAAAGTAGGTTGCATCCAGTGGAAAACGGAATCTCCTTGATTGTGATCCAGCTGATACTCCATGATGCACATAATGCGAAAATCCGTGCTGCACAATTTGTTTTCCTTTCATGGATGCCTCCCCAATAGATTCAAAAATCATTTTTATGTATATATTTTTATCATAGTGCATATAAATAATAATTCAACAATCGATCTAAGTGATTGTTTTTTATACATTCAAGCGATGTGATTTTTGATTAATTGATCGATTATGAGTTCAATTTCTGTGTAGTACTTAGCCTAAATTCATCCGTGATTAGATGTTTTCTGGGTGAGATTTGCTGAGGTGATGGAGCAAGCAGCGCTTGATGATCTCTTGATGAAGAGTATAGTAATATCGTAACTCATGATTTTAAGGAAAAAACATGCCCAGATTTTTTAGTGGTTCGAAACAGACTTCAACCGTTCACCATAATGTACAAGTTTCTAATAGCATCATTCAGATACTTACAACAACCGTGGAATCCTATGCACCCTCAGTGGTTATACCCGGTACCGTGGCACAAACAATAGGTTCAGTTTATGCGATTTCCCATAGTGACTCCCATGTTTCAGAAAAGCTTTTGCATTTACTGCAAGGACTTATCGCTTTAGCTCGATTTGGTCTCGCAATTGCTTTAATGTTTGATAAGCAAGAATGCAATGTTTCTTCTCAAGAAAATATGTGCATTGCTTCGTTTTTACTTTTGTTGATCTATTCAGGTATTGTTTCAGTAGGATTAGCATCCAGTGCATTGTCAAAAGACATAAATCCCTCGCAAGAATCTCATGGGGAGGGAGAGCAACAAAGACTCATTCAAAATGTATAAAAAATAGGAGAAAACCCCAGAGATGGTTTAAAAAGTGATGATTCAATTCAAAATTAGTAGTTCTTCTTACCTTGTAACCTAGTTTCAAAAAATCTAGCTATTTAATAGTTATTAGGATTTCTGGTGAATAACATAAGGTAATTGTGATATCTAAAAAATACTCCATTGCAGCAAACTAATCAACTGCATCCAAAATTGGACGGCATGCTTATCCAACTTCGTTTGGTTCGTTAATGCCGCTTCCCCCTTGCAATGAATTGAGTTGCCATCTATTTTAGAAAGGTTGTCTTTTTATGTGGGGCGATGTTTCAAATTTTGAAAAAATCTTAAAGGAGAAAATATGGGAAGCTATGGATGTGCTCAAGGCGAATGCCATTGTCCTTGTCATTATATGCATGAAGAACACCATCATGGAGAACATGGCCATTGTGATCATGCCCATGGAGAAGAAATGCCATCAGATTACTTTTAGAGCTTGCTGATGAGGCATGGGAAGAGCTATTAATAGACAAAATTAAAGCATATATTTTAAAAACTCAAAATGATTCGTATGGAGAAATTGGCTAAATTAGTTGCCGAAGGAAATCATCACCGTTGGAAAAATAAAATGGAGAAAAAACAAGTACATCAAGCATTTATGGACGAAATCAGCAATTTTTTTCATGAATCAAAAAAATAAGTGAACGCTCCACTTTTATTCATAAAGTCACCGGATCGGTACTATTACTGATCCGGTATACACATTGTATGAGCTCAGGGGATTTAAAAATCACCTAACGACGCAGAGCTTCGTTCAAAACCTACCTTGCATAAGCTATTACTAGGGCATCAATTTTTAAGGATTAATGATACTTTTAAGCCAAGCTTTTGCCTCTGTACTCACCTTATCATCCTTAAAAAGAAGGTCATATATGCCTGTTTGGCGCGAAGTCTCATCTCCATACATATCAACCAATACGTCATTCCAAAGTGTTAACAGAGTTGAAGAAGAGGTTTTTCCTACCTGTTGCAGAATGCCATAAATTCGTTCCCGCCAGTACGCATCCATCGCTTTATCCATCCATGATACGATTTCTGGTGTCAAACCCACCTCATCAAGACCTTTGCCTTCCCCAAAACCTTTTTCAAATTTTTTGGTTCTTAAATGGGCATATTTTGTACCGTATACTCCATTAACCCAATCCATAAGTTTTTTTCCTAACTCAACCCCTATTTTTGAGTTGGGATCGTGCTTAAGATGATTGCTCACCTCATCCACCAACTGATTCCAATTGTTTTCAAAAGCGGCTTGTTGTTCTGGTGTCACATTGGCTTTCATTTCTTGTTCAAACGCTACATACTGCTTTAATTCATCCGGTGTGAATATTTCTTTAACCCAATCATGCTCAAGATGCGCTGTCATTCTATATACCTCAATAAGTTGAATAATGGTTTCCCAAGGAATCGACTGATGGTTGTCAACAGAGTCAATTATGCTTCTCAAAGTTTTGGCACCCTCAAGTAAAGCAGCTGCTTTTTGTTCCAAGACTTGGGCTTGGCTGTTAAAATGTTTCAGCACGCTTTGCTCTTCATTGAGTAAGGTTTTTATTTGTGACAACTCAAAACCAAAAAATTTCAAAGCAATAATTTGTTGCAACCTCAATAAATCCTTCTCGGAGTAAACACGATACCCATTGGCACGACGCAATGAAGGTTTAAGTAACCCAGTACGGTCATAATGATGCAGGGTTTGCACCGAAACACCGGTTAATTTACTTATGTCTTTAACGAACCATTGGGTCATAATGTTCCCTCCTTAAATACAAAGGTAAGGTATATAGCAACAATAGGGTCAAGCATTTTTTTCAACTTTTTGCGTCATTACACCGCTTTTGAAACTCGCTGCGCGGAAACAAATGGGCAGAGGAACGGAGCGCAGAACCGGAGTGTTATTCCCATGCGGATTCGGGCACTGTTCCGACAATGCAGTTGTCCTCTGCAGTAGCGTTTCGACAAGGATCTTTTATTTTTCCAGCTCATTAATCAAGTAATGTAATTTAATAAGTGCGTCATTTCGCGCTCTAAAACTCGCAAAAGTCGCTTTTTCTTTGCTGTCAGCAATATGGTTCACAAAAGTAACTACGCGACCATCCTTTTCAATCCACCCTACGAACCATCCATGTTGTAAAGGAAGCTTCTTGCTTTTATCTGCCGATAATTGTCGACCAGTTCCTGTTTTTCCATACAGTTTCCAACCACCCGCTAATTCCTGAATATAGAGAATGTCTTTAGTCATAGTAAACGCTTTTTTACTCACTGGAAGTTTTTTATAGACTATTTTTTGTAGAAACTTATTTTGCTCTGTGGGCGAAATGGCAAGCGAACTTGAAAGCCAGGCATGGGTTAGTCCATTGTCCTGACCTTTATCGCCGGTTACATCTTGGTTGCCGTAGTGAAATGCCGTTACATAATTTTTAAATCGCTTCATACCTAAATGTTGAGTCAATACCTGCGAATACCAAACACAAGAATCTCTTATCCAAGTACGCGGGTTATGAGGGTATTTCCATACATTGAGATAAAGTTCATATTCTTTCTTATAAGGCCATTCAGGATGAAGGGCATCTTTTAATATCCCTGAATCAAAACCCATAAGACTTAATGCAATTTTAAAGGTCGATTCGGGTGCATAACGCTGATTACACTCATCACCTTCATGTTTTAACACGGTTTGATTTTCATAGGCCAAGAAGCAGGTGCCTTGAGCCCAAATCGGAGTGCAAAAGAACAAACCCATACATAGGAATACAATATTTTTTTTCATCACAACCTCAAAATTGTTTTAATTAGATTAGGAAATTTTCCTCCTCTCTCAAGAGGAAGAGGTACTCACCGGATGAGCCAGCTATCGGCTTGTCCCATACAGACTATTCATCGCGACATTATGAAATACAGGAGCAGCTAATCCCCCGCCTGAGTTCAATGTCTTGCCCTTCATGTTTAAATGACCGTCTTCAATCACGATTAACATCACATAACGAGGTTTATCAGCTGGCGCATACCCAGCAAATAAAGCAAGATGCTTATTCCCATTCTCGATAACAGTTCCAGTCTTACCAGCCACAGCAACGCCAGGAATCACCGCACGTTTCCCTGTACCATTATCGACAGCATACTGAAGCATATGATTCACCGCATTGGTCGTGGTTTCTGAGATAACAGGTTTATCTCCTCGAGCAAATGGACGTCCTTTGTTCGCAAGAACAGCATAGGATTTTGTTAACGACTCAATGGTGACAGGGATATTCTCACCCAGAGAAGCCATTGCCAGTTGCACTTCGTCGTCTTGATCTGCTTGCCACCACGAATTCATATCAAAACCAAATTCAGCAAGTTTTTTTCGGATTATTGGTGCTCCAGTTTCTTGCGACACCTTAATAAGGCAAACATTAATCGACTGTGCAATCGCCTCTGTT
This sequence comes from Legionella cherrii, assembly GCF_900635815.1. Classification (NCBI taxonomy): domain Bacteria; kingdom Pseudomonadati; phylum Pseudomonadota; class Gammaproteobacteria; order Legionellales; family Legionellaceae; genus Legionella; species Legionella cherrii. Next base: position 1,379,991 of record NZ_LR134173.1, on the reverse strand, counting down.
AGAGAAGCAGAGCCTACATCAGGATTGTAGTTTGCAAATGTTTTCCCTTTTAGGGAATAAGGTGAATGACAATCATAGTTTTTGGTTGCAGAACTTGTACCAGAGTCGATTGCCGCGGCGGCAATAAAAGGTTTTATTGTCGAGCCAGGTGAAAAAACACGTGCTCGCCAACTGTTTTGCCCCTGCCGATTTGATTCAGCAAATGCAATGATATTGCCGGTATTGGGATCAGCAATAGCAATAACCCCAGATGTTGCATGATAGCGCTTGACCGCTGCGCTAATTTCTTTCTCGGCGATGTTTTGCATTTTAGGATCTAAATGAGTTGTATCCACTCCTTTTGTCTTAGCACTGTTTAAGGACCCTACTGCTGAATAAGCCACACACATGGGCGCCAAAATACATAACCCAACCAATGCAATCCCTAACCAAAAGGGCTTAGATGCATTAAATGGATAAGTTGATAACATTGAAATTCTCCTTATGATGAAAGTACAGTCTTCGTTTTCATTGTTCAAAGCCATGCCCACCGCGCATGCAAATTCTCGATTAGGTGACTGAGAACTTTGAGATACTGTCTGAATCACTTGGAACAGACAGTGGCCATAGTCATGTGCCGAAATTTTTGGGTGGCCAACCAGTACTTCATCACATGAAAATTCTTGTAATTCATTTAAAACGTTATGCCATCGAGTAACACCAGGATTTCCAAAGAAGATAATGCGCAAGGTTTCAATAAAATAGGACCATAGGCAATCTCCATTACGATGGTGTTGCCCTTCATGCGCAATCGCAATGTTCACATTCTTGGAAGAAGAAAATAAGGATACGGGCAATACAATATAAGCTTTGTTTAATAAAAATACTGAGAAGGGAATATGGCAGCGATCAGAGACTTTAATGATCAGTTTTCCAGCGCGTCGATAAGGAATTGCTTCATCCAGCAATGCGCGTAAGCTGCCCAAGCCTGATAATAGGTGATAACCACGAAATAAGATAATGAAACCCAATATTACATAAAAGAGCTGGCAATAACTGACATTTCTCAGGGTTAACTCAGATGCTGATTCGTTTACACGTTTTGCAGGTTCTTGCTTTAAAATAGGCTGATTCATATATTCTTGCAGCGTATCAAATGAAACAGAGCTCGGGCGCTCCGGCATTTGATTAAAGTTCACACAATGAACAATTAATGGAGAAACCACACAGCTGACTAATAAAAAACGGGCCAGTTTCAGTTTAAAAGAAGGCTGGTTCGCTAACCAACGCCCCCCGATAAAGTATGAGCTGATTATGAGTAAGCAATGAATACTCAGAAAGATTTCTATGAATAACATTATTCCACCCCTTCTTTTTGGGTGTCAGTAGCTAATTGTTTCAGTGCCTCCTCTATGGCTTGCAGGTCATCGTGTTGTAATTTCTTGGCCATCAAGAGTCTTTGGACAAGAGCAACAGGCTCTCCATCAAAAACATTAGCAACAAGATGATCAAGACAGGTATTTTCATAGTCAGATTTTGTAACAATTGGCACAAACACATGGGCATAGGAGTTTTTTTGGCATTCAAGAAACCCTTTTTGTTCAAGCACTTTTACCACCGTCGCCACTGTGGTGTAAGCTAAAGGCCGTTCTTGTGACAGATGAGCAACAACCTCTTTAATCGTTACTTTATTAAGACTCCAAATAATATTCATTAATTCAAGCTCTACTTCTGTAAGCAGACGATCATGGGCTGACGATACTTTTTTTACGGACATTTTCCTCTCCAGTAACGAAATAGAGCACTCTCTACTATTTTTTTAGTAGATGCTACTATAAAAATAGTAGAATTAAAATAACCAAACGAAAATTATTACCCTGAATGTCGATTTAAAGCGGGTTAATCCGAAAAGAACGGTGCAATTGTACTCATTGAACGCTGCTCAGCGTGTGCGGGGACGCTAAGCGCTGGGATAAGACTAAAATTGTTCCATTTTGTAAGCAACCTTCCGATAGAAACCGCCCACTTCTGTGAGCGGCTAATACACCGGGAGCATCTGATAACTACTATCTATCTGTTTTTTAAAGAGGAGGAACAAGTTTCTTGGGCAATGTTATGTTCGGTTGCTCTTTCTAACACATGGTTACCTGTATATTGAGCAATTTTTACTAAAACCTCCTTGTGTGCTTCCTCGACAGTCTTACCACGCTTCTTTTCGAAATCCTTTCTCTGCTCAGAAGACATTCCGGTGGAAAAAAGTCCTTGTCGATAACCTTGACACAATATTAAGGTATTTCTACGAATGGTGGCGAAATCCTGAGCTCCGGGGTTTTTAAGGGAAGGTTTGTCTTTAGGATAAAGTTTCCCCCCTAAGTTTCCTGCTAAGGCAATTGCATTAATAGGATCAGAAACCAGTGAATCAAAATTCAATGCATTTAATTGATTACCATTCGCCAGACACTGCGCCCCATGATGCAAAGTTTTAACCCAAGCTAATCTTGGCAAGAGAATATCTAAACTGTCCTGATTTAGAATTTTTGCTTCAAGCATAAGATTCAGCAAATTAAGTAACGCGTTACTCGTTAATTTTGCTTTACAAACTGCAATAATATTCTTTTCATCATGAAGTTTATGTTGTTGTAAAAATTCTATCACTTCAGCAGTGTAGGAAGCACATTGGGGTTGTTTCAACATCTCGGCACGATGGGATAAATCGACGCATCCTGCATTCGAGAATTCAATCCAAAATTGCGCCAAACCCAAAGCATATTCCGGATTAAGACTAATATATACCTTTGTGGTCTCATTAAAACATTTTGCTTTTTGCAGCATCACAAGAGCTGCCGCAAGCTCGTTGGAAAATTTAGGTATTGCAAATGCAATTTTAAGAAAACCTTCATCTAAACCCTCTTTATGCAGTGTTTTCAACGCCTCCATTAATTGGGCACTCTCATGGGAGTTGTTCAAAATAGTGGGTATGATTAGGGGTAAAAGTTCAGGGTTTACTTTCAATTCAATCAATTCTGTTATGGCTTTGTTCACGGCCACGCCATTGATTTTCCCACTTAGAATGATCCCTAAATAGGGGTGAAAGTCCCAACTTGCGTTTTTAAATTGGGTAACGAGTTCTCCGATCCAATAATATTGTCCCAAGGTATAGTTATCGCCTGATTGAAATAGGCTATCCAGGGTTTCCTGATCTGGCGACAGGATTTTTAATAGAGCATGGAAATCATAATGGTGTTTTAATTTTAAAATATTAGTCAGATTAGGTAGAGTAATCAGCGATGGATTTATTTCTTCCAATGTAACAAGTATTTGATTAATAATTATAAAATGTTGATCAGATCCTTTTAATAGGGGCATTACCTCATCTGTATTTAAATTGTGTTGATTTAACAGAAATAAAATATTAATGGTGTGATAAGAGTGTGCAACTAATGCCAACTCTTTAAAGACAGCCATTAATTCGTGTGGATTTTTTATTTTTTCGGCTATAGAAAGTGTCTTCTTTAAATCGGAACCCATTGGGTTCTTGGCGATAGATATGATGAGAGGGGCTAAAGCTTTGGCTTCATTGGGGTGTCTTTCCAAAAATACGACATTATCTTCAGTTAATTGTTTTGCAGCGTATAAGGTGTCAAGTGCTTCATATCCTCCCAGTTTATTAACCAAGCCTTTGAATGTTTTGCCGCTTGCACTCTCCTCAGTTCGTGTGTTTTTGCCAATTAAAATCAGCGCTAATTTCACTAACGACGAAGGAGATAAATCATCCTCCTGCAAGTTTTCATAAAAGCTTCGCAATTCTCTAATATGGGGCTCTTCCTTGATATAGGTTCTTCTATGACCCTTATTATTATCATAGTTATCTAGGGCTTCTTTTATAGTGATTTTTTTCATTTACTACTCCTATAGTCTATCTAGCTCCTGCCATAAATAGTTACTGCGCTTTTCGGTAATTTTCACCGTCAGTACTATTACTTTTTAGCAACATGAAAATATGTAAAATTTTTTCCTACTTTTAAAAGCCTTCCACATTACCAATAATTTTGACAAACGTCACATATTAAAATTTATTTAATCCTTCAGCCCCAAGATCAGGTAAACCTAAAGACCACTAGCTGCCGTATACTCTCTAAAAAAACCTGCGAGTCGATTAGGTCTATTGGCGTAAAACAACTTAAAGGACTGTTGATCCACGCTATGTAGGATACGATAAAAAACGAGCGCGGAATAAATGGGCCATAATTTTTTGGCTAACATAAATCCTTCAAATAGCTGTTTTTTTGATGCTAAATCCAGCCAGTTTTCGAAACACGTTTCTTGAAGTTGATGATAGGTTTGATCGAGCTCGTTTAGGCCATGGTGCATGATGGCTTGACGCAGAAAAGTATGTAAGGAAAAAAATGGATGGGTGATCACTATCTCTCCCAAATCAATGAAGGTTAATTTTTTGGTTTTCGGATGAATCAAAATATTGTTCGTGTGAAAATCAGATTGAACTAGAGCTTCAGGAATCTGAAACCGGGATAAGGATTCAATTTCTGATGAGATTTGGGGTCTTAAATCGTGCAAGGTTTGCAGTTCGTTGTCGTTCATACCCTCAGCTTTTAAAAAAACTCTCTGGTTGATCAAGTAATCATAGAGTTGAGGTAATTTATCTAATCGCCAATCAGGGACTCCCAGGGCAAATAAAGATTCTATATGATTTTCTGTCGATCGCTGCATCGCGGTATACTGCAGAATGGCTTGACGTAATAGGACCAGTTGAAATTCATTTTTTAGATAGTCACGCAGTGATTGCCCAGCATCATTCATCAAAAAACAATGCAACTCCTCGTTCATTGCGATCACAATCGGTACATTGGCGCGAAATTGAGTAGCCAATAGTTGTGTGATTTTTGGCTCTTGGGCTATTAAGGGTGCCGGCTGTTTTAAATAGACGTCGCCTTTTGAGGTTGGAAATCGAATCACATTTGACCAAGGTGTTTCTAATACTAATTCGGGTGAACGGGGTAGGAAATATCCTTTAGAGAGTAGATAATCAGTGGCCCAATTGAGAATCTGTGTATGATTTTTCATTTTTTAACCCATTGAAAAAAAAGTATTTTCATCCCTCTATTTTTATTGATCTCTATTAAGTATTCAATTTAAGATAAAGTTCACTAAAAATGTACCTGAAAATGGATTTGAAGATGCAACGATTTAAAATGACTTTGCCCCAGCTTTTCATCGCTGTAATTGCTTTTTTGTTCTTTACACTAAGTCATGCAGTGAAACCCGTATGGACTTTCACACCTGATCCTAATTATCCACCAACAGTTTCGGTCACATCAATTGGATCGGCAACCATTAAGTACACGATTACCAATCAATCTCGCCGAACACATACCTTGTCTATGAAGTCCATTACTGGGATTACCCAGGTTACTTCAGCGGGAAATTGTCCCAATCCATTTATATTGCAAGGCCATCAATCCTGTACGCTTAATTTGTTCGTCAATGGGAGCACATTACAAAATAATATTAAAGAGGGCCCTGTTGTCTGTGAGCAAGGAAGAGTACTGGAGTGCTATCAACCTGCTTTAGCTAACATTTTAAACATTACTCTCATTCCAGTCACAACCTATATGATTACACCAAGTGCTGGCGCAAATGGGACTATTAATCCCAATACCCCACAAACCGTTATTGCAGGAAGCAGTCTGACTTTTACAGCAACCCCTAACACCGGTTATCAAGTGGATGAATGGATAGTCGACGGAGGTAGAGCCCAAAAAGGGGGAACGACATTTACCTTCGCCAATATTGATGACAATCACACCGTAGAAGTAACTTTTACTCGCGTCGGCACAATATATTCAGGAACTGCAAAAGGTTTCGTTTACTTTTCTACTGATAATGGTTTAACTTGGACTGCGACCTCTGTGCCATCGCCAGGTAATGCGGTGAATAGTGTCTTTGCAACACCAAGCGCTTTATACGTAGGCAGCGCGGATGGTAAAGTATATTACTCAACCAATAATGGTACTTCCTGGACTGCGACTAATGCACCAGGGACTTCATCAGTAAATAGTGTTTTTGTTACCACTGCTTCCACAATTTATACCGGAACACAAGAAGGAAAAGTATATTATTCAAGTAACAATGGGGTGACGTGGACTGCAACCACAACAAATCCAGGTACCGGTCCTATAAACAGCATATTCTTGACCCCTTCTTCGATTTATGTAGGAAGTAATGATGGCAATGTCTATTATTCTACGAATAATGGAACGAACTGGAATCAAATCCGTGGCCCCGAATCAAGTGTTCCGGTACCAGTCCAAAATGTTTTTGCAGTGAATGGTCAACTTTATGTCAATACACGACAAACCTCAACGAACAGTACGTTACCCCCTGGAACCATCAATTTTGAATATGCCTATTTCGCCAACAGCTTGACGGATCCAAATCCAACCTGGACCCTTTTATCCCAAATAACGTACACCTTGTTTGTTAATTCGGATGCAAGCTTGATACACGCCGGGACACAAAACGGTCATGTTTTCTCCTTGACCACTGGCGATGACTTGGGATTTATCACATCCAGCCCAATCACTAGTTTATTTTTCTTCGGGTAACATAGGGAGATCATTATGTTGAAACTTAAAAAAGTAGTAGTTCTTTTATTGTCATTGAATTTTGTAACATCAACTTCCTATGCAAAACCAGAAAATGATTTATTGAGTTTGCCCAATCCAGGGTTAAATTTACTCAATCAGGCAACCTGGATAAAACCAGTGCCCTCTGAGAAAAAAATTTCATTTATTGTCTGGTTAAAATTACGGAATAAGGCAGAATTAGATAGGCTTGTTCAAGAGGTTTATGATCCCAACAGCCCCCGTTATCATCAATTTTTAACTGCAAACCTTTATGAACAAGAGTTTGCACCAAGCAAAGAAGCAGAAAAGACGGTACAACAATTTTTTTCTTCTCAAGGGATGCAAACAAAAGTGGTTAACCACAGCGTGCGTGTCACAGGAACCGTGGCGCAAATTGAGCAAGCGCTTCATGTACAAATCAACTATTATCAATATCAAAACGAAACCGTTCATGCGAATACAACCCCTCCCCAACTCAATCGGGAGATTGCTCAATATGTTACTGAAATTACTGGCCTGAGTACCATCCCACAATTTCACTCAAACATAGAGAATCTTCAACATGACGCTAAAGAAGTTCATGATTTAAATTTTATCTGGAATTCTTTTGTTCCCTTTGCAATTCCTACAGACATTTCATTGCAAGGCTTTACAGGAGCCAATTTGCAAAAGACTTATAATTTGAAAAACATCCCTCGCATTAATGGCAAACATCTCGATGGAACGGGGCAAACATTAGTGGTCGTTGATGCATGTGGCACGAATACGCCCCATCAAATTTTACATGATGCCAATAAATATTTTAATGCGAATAATATCAAGCCTTTTGTGACCTCAGGACCAGCGAAAAATTTTGCGATCATTAATCCTGATGGCACGCCCTTTACAAAATGCCCTAATGCATCCTCTTTTAGTAATGAAATCGACCTGGACATTGAATCATCCCATACTATAGCACCTGGAGATAATACCGTTTTGGTGTTAGGTAAGGATCAAAAGAGCATATTAACGGATGTGATTCACACGCTGATTCAGAATAAATTTACCATTGCAGGTTTTTCTAATGCTTATGTGATTTCTAATAGTTGGAGTGGCGAAGAAACTTTAGATACTTCGTTCGAACAAACCTTGGAATTAGCTGCGGCGGCGGGAATCAGTGTTAACTTTTCTTCTGGCGATTGTGGTGACAATACTTACGTCACGCAAAAAAAATGCACTCCACCCCGCCCTTCCTCACCAACAGTTGATTATCCTTCCAGCTCGGCTTATGTCACTGCGGTTGGGGCGACTGCTTTATTTGTAGATACAAATTACCGTTATGCATTTGAAACAGTCTGGGGATCAGTGAAAAACGATAGTGGGAGCTATGCCTTTGATGGGGGTACCGGTGGGGGCATTAGCCGCTTTTATGGACCAGTGACTTGGCAGAGCTCCATTAGCAACTATACGGCTGGTGGTTATGGGGTCATTAGTAATCATGGAAATCATCGTGCACTACCTGATATCGCCATGCTGGGCGATCCGCAAACAGGATTACTGATTATTGCCGATGACGTAACCGTGCAGGATGGAGGCACCAGCTTAGCGTGTCCCTTATTTTCGGCAACTTTAATTTTAGTCAATCAAGCACGAAGCCTACTCAATAAAGGTACACCTATAGGCCATGCAGCACCTTATTTGTATCAGATGAATGATGTTTTACTTTCAAATAGGGCAATTAATCTGATTATTCCACCATCGCTTATAATAAGTGGCGCAACCCCTCCACCATCGACAACGATCCAGGGGATTCCTGCTCCCGCATCGGCATTTAGCATTAAGAATAAAACGTTTGGCTGGGATTCAGCGCTTACTCTTGAGCCCGAAGATCAATTTTGGAATGATGGCGTTGGAGTTGGTTCGCCTAATATTCCAAATTTTGTTGTCGCCATGGCGAATATGTAACCAAGAAAGTTCCCTTTTCCCAACCGGGAGAAGGTGCCCGTCAGGGCGGATGAGGGTTGAGGATACCCTCATCCCTGCCCCTTTCCCATGAATGGGAGAGGGGTTTCCAAACTTAATAGCAGTGAAGGCTAGGAGTGCATTGTGAACACTTCTTAACCCAGCGACTAGGTGTATGTATCCCCCCTACTGACTCATGAGCCAATAATTAATCGATCAATGATGGGTTAATCTAGAATCGCTGACCGGTTCTTCTCGAGGTGCAGTTTGTTTTATTGGATTTTTTAGGGACTCTAAATGAGCTTCAAACGATTGATCAGCCTGACTTAGAAATTCGGATTTTTCGATTTTTGGTCCACCCTGCAGCGCATGGGCTTTATGGGTTTGCCAAGCCGTATCGAACTCTTTTTTTTCGCCTGTTTTCGGTGACAAACATTCTGAGTAACATTGGGCAAGCTTATTGACATTAGAGTCTTCTTTCGCAAGATTTTCAGAGGGACGATTGACCCAAGTGACTTGGAAAACCTGAGGTGGTCCAGGTGAATAATGTGTCTGCACATTATCATCATCAACATTTAATCCAAGACCTTTCATGAGGCTGAGCATTGCCTCCTTCCCTGCTTCTTCACCTTTCACTGGATGATCGATATTCTTTAAGCCCTCAAAAATGTTTTTTATTCCAGCATGAAAACCACTATCAACCTCAGCTGCTCTTTGTTTTACCTGATCTTCTATAAATTTCTTTTTCTTTAAAAGGTCTAATGGATTTGGGAATTGCGCATTCGCATCGTCTAATATTTTTTTTGCGGCTTTTTCTCCTTTATCACCGCCAAAAAGATAAGCCATTTGATTTGCGTAATTATCCTCTTGAAATTTATATCCTTGAACCTCGCCATTCTGGAGCGACGCATCTTGAAGTAATTTCTTTTTATTTTGAGGCATTATGCTTACTCCTCGTTTGAACATACCTTAAAGTATAGTCACCAGAACAACTTTTAGTAATGATTTATATGTTTTAAGAAATTTTAATCTACTTTTTTGCTGCATCAGAATATTTTGCATATAATTTGAATAAATATTAATCGGCATGATAATTATGAAAGCATTCAAAGAACTCCTTAAAAAATTCTCCTCACAAAAAAAAAGTGAAATAACCTCTAATGAAGTGAACTCTCACGATGATGTACCGATGAGCAAACCACTGTTTACACCTCCACCATCTTATGACTTTTTCTCCCATCCAGAAATGAGCGATTTAGCTCAGGTTGGAACAAAAAAAGCATTGGGGTATCTGCCACTGGAGACAATTCGTGGTTCTGGGTTTGAATCATTTCAAGTTTTTCAATTATTGAAAAAAAAGGGGCTCAAAGTTTTCATGATTCCAAATGCGACCAGTGAAGAGTTATATGCTTATAATCCCACTAAAAATATATACGTGCATGTAGCAGATAATAAGGAATACAAAGTCATTCCCAAGGGTGGTTTTGCAAGTATTCGTTCAGGAGCCCTTGTAGCGTACGATGAAGAAGCTGTAAATGCATTTTTAAAAGCAAATGAAGCACTTATCGATGAGGAAAATAAAAAAGAGCCGAATCCTGAGGATCATTGGCCGCTTGTAGCCGAAGATTTTGTTAATATGTTGTTTAGAAAAAAAGCTGAATCAGGAAAAATGAATTATTTTGTGAATCAAGTTTTTCAAGAAATGCCACAACAACCACAACTGAGCCCTAATATAAAATAGAAATCGCTCGCGATTGAATTGTAAAATCCTGACTGTCTTTGGCCAAATCACATCTCAGAACGAAGTATCAATGACCACCGTAAGTGTGGTTGGGCCTTGGCCCAACATGTTCTTGCCAATGCATAATGGCTCATTCAAATGGATTCAGCTGTACTTAAAAAAGATACTGCATGCCAAGAGCGACAGTATAATTTTTGTTGGATAAACCCGCTGAATTGCTTTCATAGCCGTGTTCCCCTGTATCGTTATCAATTATTTCAGTATCAGCATGTCCATTCGAATAATGATTGTATGAAGCTTCAACAAAAATTTTCGCATTTTGTGTTAAAAAGTAGCCTGAATTGAGGGTTGCAGCATAATAGGTGAAGTTATTCCCATGCTCATTGAACGTTAAGTTGCGGGCATAATGCTCATCATGATCGCGCGCTGACACCCAATCGCTAAATTTTAAAAGCGCATTAAACTCAAAATTATTGATCGAATATTTTCCGGCCAGACCCACATAAGGCGTACTGAATTTTTGCCGGTATCCAATGCCAGGCTGATCGCTAGAAAAACAACCGGTATATGCGCCATTGTTATATTGGTAACACCCCCCCATTGCGCGCCAACTAAAGGAGTTCCATTGATAACCCGCCGCCAAACCGAGCTTGTACTCTGGTTTTTGCATCAACCATGCTCGTAAGCTCAAATCCAATTCATTCGCATAATTAAGATGGGTATTTTCATGATGTGACCAGTCAGTCCAGGTTTCTTGATTTGGATTGAACCAATCATAATCATCCATGGCCGCCTTATTTTTTGCCAGAGTTGTCCATCCTCTACCATTGATGCTCAACCAAGGGAGGAAATCATAATTGAATTCCCCGTTGATTATTGCGGCGTTTTTTATACGCCAATCCAGCTGGCTTAACTTACTCTCTGTATCTGGATAATAAACATATTCGTGGGCCTTACCTGATAGAATTCCTACCGAAGTACTTAACGACAAACCATTCAAGCGGTAATCAGCAGCATAAGTATCGAGACAAAATGTAAAAGGTAAAGAGGTTAGTGCCAACATAACTATTTTATTTTTCATATTTTTTCCTAGTTAGAGCCGGCAATCCGTGCAGCAAACTGAGTTTTCGACAAATCCATCGAATTATTGTGATTCATAATGGCGCTGTCAAGAACAGTATAGGGAAAAATTGAGCATCATAAAGGGGGTAATCAAAGGTTTTTTTCGGTGTACTGCACATCAAGCAAAGTATAGACAGGGCTTAAATAGCCCTGCCTAGTTGATAAAATAACGTGTGTCTCACGAGTTGAGAGTCTCTCAGACCTACATCTGCTAATTCAATCGTTCCTTCGCATAGATTTTCATTGCTTCAACTAAAAATACCACTAAATCAGGATGGAATTTATTGTAGAAGTTTTTAAAATCCGGATGCTCAAGATACATTTGCCCTAGTCCAATATAACTTTCTCGGGTAGGTGTCCAGAAGTGTTTTACCCAATTATAATGTCTGTGGATTAAATCCTGAACCTTCTTAGCCCCCGGCTTATCTTGATTCAGCATGCAGTTCACCAAGCCGAGATTAATTTCTTCCCCCTCTTTGGCATGTTCGTCCCAGTTATCTTTCTTCCAATGACGAATATTTTTCCAGCTATCATTAATTTCTTTTTGGGTTATATTACCGCGTTCAACAAGGTACTTTTCGTATTCCTGTTGCTTTTTAGGATCAAATCCTTCATACATTTCAATGTCGCTCATGATTAAATTTCCTCTTATATGTGAAATAGTTTTATCAATGGTCTTAATAAGCACTTTCGCTCTTTCAAGACTTTCCAAGAGGATTGATTTATGAGTTGTCAATGTTTCAATTTTATCAAACCCATCACTACTAATAATCCTCTGTATGTCATTGAGAGGAAAACCCAGTTCACGGAAAAATAAAATTTGCTGTAACATCAAAAGTTGCTCTTCCTCGTAATAACGATATTGATTCTCTCCATAATAAGCAGGCTTCAATAAACCAATCTGATCATAAAAACGGAGAGTTCGTGAGCTCACTCCTGAAATCTTAGCTAATTTATTTACTGTGTAAGGCATCTCATCTTCCTCTAAATGAACAGTTCACACGATAAGGGATTACGTAACGGCAAGGTCAAGAGTCAAATTATCCTATTAATGCACGAATTTTACCTTCATATTGTGCTGCGTGTTTGATGATCAGGAAAAATAACATGAGATATTTTGATTCAATCGAGCTCCTGATGTAAAAATTCTGCAATTTGTTGTTCAAAATGTTTACCTTTAAGCTATTTGATTTTAAAATATTCAAAATGATCCATTTGGTTTACAATGAGTAGTGCATGTTCTGTAATGTGAGTGTACTAATATTGTAGTAATCATGGGACCTTTTTGTAGGGCCATAGGATTGCGATTGACGCTGATATCTCGGAGAAATTCAGAATAAATAGTCAATTATAATTTAGTAATTAACTAGCAACATACTAGAGGAAGAGTAGCATGGCATTAAGTTTAGAAGTGCAACAATCAAGCTTAGAACAATTAATGAAACGTTGCACAAATAAGTTAACTGAGCAAAAGATAAAACTTTTAAAAGCTGTTAATGCTTTTGCTGCTGCTCATGATGAACCTTTAGGTTTTCAAAGTAATGAAGTAATTGCTCTGATTAGTAAAAGCCTTGAAATCCCCTTTGAAGACTCTGCACTCCCAGACGTGGTTCTTTCTATTTATTCTCAGATCACCGATCAATTTGACCGCGAAACCGCTGAAATTCAACGCCGGCACCGCGCGCAAGGACATTTCGATAAAAAATATATTGATCAACGTAGTATGCACGATCAATTGCAAGACCATGATATGGACCGGTTAATGCCTCAATCTTATGGGAATATCGAAGTACTGGCCGCAGCAGATCGCTACGATCCAACCTCTCTCGACGTGCAAGAATATTTAATGGCAGCCTTAAAAAATGAAGGTATTCAGCATATTTTCATTCCAGTAGGTCCAGGTCATTGGCGAGGCATTTATTTAACGAAACCTGATAGGGCTGCAGGAAAATATCAGCTTGAACTGTTTGACCCTTTTGGCCCCAGCGGTGCGGAGGGAATCAAAGCCTTTACGCTGAATTTATTAGCAAAATGTGGAATAAAAGAGAATCAAATTACCATTACCCTCACAGGCCCCACTTATCCACAACGCGATGTATATGCCTGCGGTGATTTTACCTGTGCATACAGCCATAAAAAAATGAAAGCACTAGGCGCTCCCAGTAGCGCGTACAATCAAGATTATATCAATGTGTTGGATACTCAGGGTAATAAAAATGATGAGTTGCGCAAAAAAAGTCGAGCGCTATCCAAAACATTAGAAATCAGCCCCCTAGCACCTGTACCACGCGAAGAAATTGAACGAGGAGATCTTCAGTTTTCAGAAATGGACAAACGTGAATTTTGGGTTCAATTAGCGAAACAACTTTCTAATCCTGATAGGGTAGACAAAGTCGTTCTTGACAAAGAAATTGCCAAAATAAAAAGTACATTCGGAACATTCAAGTTCGCATCCTTGCGTGAACTTGAGGCTTATAAAGTATTTAATGCAGACGGTTCTGTAAATAAAAGCATTGCCGCCCAATATGAGATTCAATTTGAAGAGAATCGAATTAAAAAACGACTGGAATCTTATGGACTGAAACATCTCTCCTTTCGAGAAATGATAATTTTTGAATCGGTTATTAGTTCGGTAATTCACGATCTCACCACCGCTAACAGTAAAAAAGAGATGATGCTCGAAGATGAGCTTAAGTCTTTGGCAAATGATTGGAGCCCGAACTCACGAAGCAGAAAAGAAGCGATTAAAAAAGAACTAGACTATGTCAGATCGCATACGCCTAAGAAGGGATTAGCTAAAGAGTGCTTTGCTGAATTTGGGGAAGCGGTGAAAGAATTTAAACTGACAGAACCCTTAAGCATGGAATTAGCAATTCCCGCCAAACAAATGGTGGGTATGGGTTATTTTAAATTGAAAGACATCAACGTTTCAATTTCACCAGGCCCTTATTCCGCCCGCTCACTTATTCCTTCAAAGAGTTCCGAAGTTTACGAACCACAACGTGACATTGCAAGATTTTTAAACAACTTATTAACCAATAATGTGACTCATGTTTTTGCGATGGGCAGGGTGTTTCCCTATGCTCAAATGCAAGGGGGTTTAGATAAAGATTTTATTGACTATTTCATACCTGATGCCAACGGGCGAGTGACACTTCCTCATCTTCCCGAACTAAAGGACACCCACATTACTTCACGTCCCATTGAAAAAGTCGGACGATTTATAACTTATGAAATCAGCATCAATGGCAGTAAGCCCATCCAAGTACATCATTTTCCAATTCAAGAGAAACAACCCTTGAAGTTCACTCGAGAAGAGTTAGCCTATGTTGAAAAAGTAGGCAAGAATACTCTTCCTGAACAAAATATTCATACCCATTGCCGAGACGGGAAAGGAAGTAGCACCCAAATCGCCGATCTTTTACGCGCTTTAAATCCTCAACACCAAAAAGTAAATCGGGAGCAATTAATTGCCCAGATGACGGCAGAGGAAGCTGACGCCTCTCTTGAATTCGAAAATCCCGAGCTTTATATCATTTATGGCACTTTATTAAAGCAAGATATTGATCATTACCTGAAGCAGATTAGTCCATCTCAAAAACTGGTAAAAGAAGAGCATAAGGAACTTCTTGCCTTGGTGGAGCTCCATCAAGAGTTAAACGCCACTCCTTTTCCACAATTAGCAGATTGGGTGTTAAAAGTTAGTCAAAACTCAATTCCTTCGAGCAGAACAAAAACATTATTGTCTACAATTAAAAGCGCTACTGATTTACTAGTGCACGCATTTAAAGAAAGATGGAACCCTGATGAGCTGGAGGTGTTCTTTGATTTACAGGCACGCAGTGGAGGTTATCAGGTTCTTCTTGATGAAATTACCAAAGAAACTCAGAGTGAAGCACTCTCTGAACAGGCTCGAGAAAAACAAGAACAGTCAAAAGAATATGAATCTTTATTCGTAGCACACCTACAAGACGCTTGTTTAAAAAACTGGAATAAGATATCTGAAGAAGATCAAAAAGCATGTATTGCAGTAAATGATCAGGTTTTAGCAACACTGACTGGAATATCAGATGCGATTATTGGACACGTTCCTAGCAAATTCTCCAGAGCAGCATTTGAAAATTTACAAAAAGAGTACGAGCGCTGCAAACAACGTATTGAGCTTTTGGAAAAGGTTGATGGGGCAGACCATAAAGTGCTTGACGACAGCTTACTCCAACGCAGCGAAGTCATAGAGCAGCTGTTCGTTTTAGGTTATGACCATTTTGAAGTAGAGGAAGAACGTATCATTACAAAAATGCATTTGATTTATCAACGTTTAGGTGAATTAAATGTCGCTAACGAGCTGAGTCCGCAACAGTGGGACGAGTTAAAAAAACAGTTTGCTGCTCTGAAAACAGTATTTAATTTTGTTAACCCCCATAAAGAACAACCCGATGTACTCCGCACTTTGGATAACTTATTCCAAGGAAAAAGAGAACACATCACGCATCCCTTTAGATTGGCTGTTTTACAAAAGCAAATCAAAACAGCATACCTCGAAAATTATGTAGGTGAATTATGTTTTGCCGTATTGGAGGCCGCTTACAAAGAGCTTCCCAAAGAGTATTTCGGTGAGAGTGCCGACGGTGCTTATTCTAAAGAAATTCACCGATTGTTTGGCGAGATGAATGATTTAGCTGACAGCTATAAAAAACCCGCGCCAGAAAAAGTTGATTTACTTCATGAACCCAAACCTTTAACTGAAACGGAATGTGAGCAAGCGCGACAGCAAGTTCTTCAGTTAATTGCAAAACATGTTCCCTTTTTAATTACCTCATCAGATGGTCTGAGAGTACGGCTTGAAAATTTAGATAAAGATTTCTCACGCCTGGAAAAGCATTCTCAATTGAGAACTCCAGAGTTTCAGGAATTAAAAACACGCTTTAATGCATTGAGATCGGAATATCTAAGCAGCAACCCACAGGATGTGGTAATAAAGCAATTGATGGCAAAAATGGAAGTGCAAATCCAAAAAGGGGTTGATCTCGATGAGGAAGAACAGTCTCGTCTCGACTCGGCAACAGAAAAATACAGCCACTCGCTGGATAATCTTTTAAGAATTAAAGCGATTAAATCTGGCGCTTCCCAAACCACTCTCGATGAAATTGATTATTTTGAATCACGCATTGAAAAGCACATGCCTAAATCGATTCAATATCCTAATCGGCCCAAACTCATTGTGTTTGATATCGATGATGTTCTTGTGGATATGAGTAGCGGACAACAGAAACGAGTACGTGAACTAATCAATGTCCTACAATATGCCGAGAAACAAGATATAGAAGTAGTTCTTACTACAAATCACAGTCCCTCTCCAGATACTGAGGAACAAGTACTCATTACCAAGTTAAAAAAGGTAATCGCCAAACAAGCAAATATTGATATTTCGAATCAGGTGACTTACTTAGACTCTGTTCCTTTGCGTCACGAAAATGAAGCCATAGTTAAATATCTTCAAAACAAAGCCTCTTCTTTGCAACAAGAAATTGAACGCTTAAAGGCTCAAATCCCTACAACAGAAGATAAGAAAAAATTAGAAGCCATTATCAAAAAGTTACAACTGAAACTTGATTCTTTAAACGAGAAGTCAGTTCCCGTTAGATTAAGCTCAGGCACGCTTTTAAATTTAGACGCCATCAGACATTCTCATGGGTTTAAAGACTTAGAACGTTATTATCAAGCGGTTGAACGAGGTGTTTTAAAGGATTTTAAAAATCCTGAGCTAACAAAAAATATAGGAATTAGTGATTTTGTAGAAAAAAGAGCAATTTGGACTGACTTATTTCGATTAGCCAAAAGTCTAATGCACTCTAAGTCGCTTAAAAAACCAAAGCCTTCACTACAAACTGTATTAAAAGATATTATTTTTGATGCCAATAGACCCGAGGTATTGC
The DNA here is from genome assembly GCF_900635815.1 of Legionella cherrii. NCBI lineage: Bacteria > Pseudomonadati > Pseudomonadota > Gammaproteobacteria > Legionellales > Legionellaceae > Legionella > Legionella cherrii. Next base: position 1,362,628 of record NZ_LR134173.1, on the reverse strand, counting down.
AGAAAAAATATGCTGATATCCCTCTATTGCCTGAAGCGATAGAGAAAATTAATGGAAATAGACAATATTTCCTCCAATATATTTCTCAAATCGACTCATTCTATCAAAAACGTCTTGCCATCCAAAAATCGAAGTATGAAAGCGACGCGATGTTGCATGAAGAAGAAATCGTATTTTTTAAGGCCGAGCAAGACCTTATCGATCAAGCGCATCAACTCAGTAATTATCGGGCAATTAAATTAAGTGATTATGATCAAGACTCATTGCAATACATGATTGATTTGAATTATGAGATGGGTTGCTATAATGGTGTCATTGCTTACTTAAACGATGATAAAAAGCATGCCCCTATAGGTTATGGGCCAAAGGGCATCAACAAAACATTAGAATCGTACCTAAAGTCCATTCCCAATTTTACCAAACACGAATTTCAGCATTCTCCTGTGGTATTGCATGTAAAAATGTCAACAATCCTGGCCAAACTACCTGAATTAAGCACAAAAGAAGCCGTACAAAAACGCTTTATGGAGCAATTTTTTGAGGCTGCCATTGAGCGTTTTGATCAATTACCTACAGAGTTGCAAGATGATTTCCTGACTCATTATTATGATGACGCGAATCGTGCTTTAAAAGGAATAAATCAAAAATTCAAAGAGCTAATCCAATCTGCCCCTAAACTGAAAGTGTCAGAATTTATGGATGAGTTAAGAAAGCTCAAAGAACCTCTCCTTGAAATTATTAAAAAGGATGAGAAATTTGCACAAGGAGTTTCACCAACGTTTTTAAGTTCAGAGGCAAAGCTATTACAGTCAATGATTGATCGAATACTTAAAGGAAATATTGATGATTTAATAGTAGAAGCAGAACAGGTACGGTTTAAAAAAGATCATGATAAAACTCGAGCAATGCTTTATACACAAGCGATAACCAATGAACCGCATGTTTATCTGAAAGAGATTCATCCGACCTTGAAAAAAATGGATCTTTTCAATAGTGCATTTATAGCGGAGCAATATGAACTTTGCGCCATGCAACAGTTGGCACTTGTTATTAATAAGTATATTAGTGCGAAGGATAAGGAGAAGGTAGTTCCTTCTTTCCTCTCTCTTTGTGATTTTATCCAGAAATGTATAACACAGATGGATCCTGACAAAAATAATAAGTTTAAAATCCATCGCCAATTACCTCTGGTGACAAAATTATGTGGCGAGTTAGCCAACATTGTTCCTTACCAAAATATGGCGCACAATTTAAAAGACGAAGCCGGGGTTGATTATAATCAAGAAATCACTGCCCTATTGAAACAAGTAAGCGATTACACCAAAAAAATTGAATCCTCCGAGGAATACCAAGCCAAACTCTTTTTGGATAAAGCGGAGCAGTATCTGCTTACTAAAGATTGGAACGTTGGATTTCAATGGACGCCGCATACAGTAAAAGTAGAGGGCAAAGAGAAGAAAATTCCGGCTACTGTAGCAGAACAATTAGAGGTTATAAAACGAGCCAGAAAAAGTGATAATTATATAGAGGCTAAAAAAGAATTTTTACAGATAGGCCAAGAGAAGGAACTTTCTTGGACCTCTTCAAACAAGGCAAGAAAATACTATTCTCTATTTAAATACGAAGAAAATAAATGTGATGAAATTTTGGAAAAAGAGTTTTCAAAAAAAAATAAAGCTTAGCTAATACCGAATTTACTCATCGCCGTCGAGTAAAGAAAGAGACTGGTTTTCTCCCCCACCCTCTCCCCATGATGGAGAGGGAGATGGTAGGATAAGTACGATTCAGGGTCACTCATAATGTTCTTCGTGCGCACCAAAAATGTTATTGCCGATTCAATCGCAGGAAAATTTCTCCAGTTGCAAACCCCTTCACGAAATGAATCGTTAATGATTTCTTAATCTTATTCCAATATAATATTGCTCAATTGTTAATCTTTTTGTGTGATTAGGAGCAACAGCACCTTGAAACGAAAATATAAATTAAATAAGCACGAACAGCACTATTACAAAGAAGTGAAAAAGAAAATTGTGGTCATAGACGACAAAAAAGAGCAACAAAAAATAGATGCCTTTATGAAAACGCATCATTCAGTCACTCCGGCAAATACGGCCCGTGAATCAGGTTATTCCGCTTATCTGTTCAAGGGAAAGAAAGTTGCAGTCAATCCATCCATGGTAAAAAAACGAAAAATAGATAAAGAGCATTATCTGATTTCACGCGATCCTAATGCCCCGAAACTTCCCGTTTCTTGTTTGGCGTCAACAGAGCATGTTGTTGCGATGCAGGATGAAGTGACAGATTTTAAGTCGGAGCTGGAACCTAAAGAAAAACAGAATGTGATGTATCTGATTGCCCTATCGAGTAATTCAAAGCGAGTTAATGTCCGCCATGAAACAAAAGCCATTTTAAGTCTCATGCATCAATACGATAATACGTTAAATCAAAATAATGTCAGCATCACCTACAATAAGGAAAAAAAGGTCTTTGAAATTAGGGTAAGTACTCAAGTTGCAGACATCCAATTACTTGTTCGTGCATTGACCAGTGCAGAAAAATACCAAATTGTTGATTGCGATTTTACATCAATTGGTTTAAATGAAGGAGTTTGTCTGGTTAAAAAGGATGCTTCCAATCCCATTCATGCCCTAGTTAATATTGCAGATTCTACTACTGAAAAAGGATTTCTTGAACGTGATGCAGGCACAACATCTGGATGCTGTACAGCAGCTTATCAAGATCGCAATTGGACATTTAATTTCTTTAAGAGTTTGCAAGATATGCGTGAAAAAACGGAATATCCTCCAAGTACCCTTGCCATAAAAATTATTAATAACAACTAGAAACTCATCGTGCTAGAACGCATGACATTTCAATACCCCTCCCAGTTGCATAGACTTAAATTCAGATTTTTAGCCTGAGTAATCGGGCAACTGACTCATTAACCTGAAAATCCCCTTGTCATTGAGCCTAAAAACCTTTAGTGGTAAAATTGCACACTAAGATCAAAAATTGAATTCATGCGGATAAGTTGCTGATTAATCGGCTTTTTTAATTAACTTAAGGAATAACAAGACTCATGGGTAAGTCTATAAAACAATTATTTGCAGCAATTGCAGAGATCAAAAATAAAAAAGAGATAGAAACGCAATTAAAAAAAATTGAAGAACTCGCACAGAAAGTTCTAAAAAAGCACCATACACTCAATGTGTTCCAGGAGGACTCTGATTACGTACATACTCCGCTTGAAGCGGCAATAGCCGCAGGCTCTATCCCCGTATTTCAATTATTAGTAGGACTCGGTGCTGATCCCTATTGGAAGCCCAAACCTGATAGGCCATCGGCAATCGACTTTTTTATAAACCATTATTTTTCTCGAGACCATTACCATGAAAGAGGCGAATTATTTGAATGGGTGCTAAGGGACAAAGAAAGTCCCCTATTCACCTGGGCAAAGTTAAAAACAAATCAGAAGCTGGATGAAGCATTTAAAAAAGCAAATTTAAAAAAAGCGTGGCTCAATGAGCTCCCCATACACGTCGCCATTCAAGCGGGCCGTATCGATTTGGTTCAGCAGGTGGTAGGCGCTGCGGGAGGCCTGCAAAGAGCAGGCGATATCAGTCGAATGAGTGTTCTTAGCACCGCGATCAACGCCATGCTTGATGGTCAAAAGAACACGCTGGAGATATTAAAGTACTTACTGGAACACGGTTCCAGTCCCCAGACACCCGATGTAGAGGATGCACCGCAACTAATTCACCTGCTTATGAGGATGACTCGCAGCAATATCGAAGAATTCATTGCATTGGCGGCAGTCAATTTACTGCTTCATCATGGTGCCTCTCTTGATGTGACCGATGCTCGTGGTTATACCCCCTTGATGCTTGCCATGAAAGTAGGCTTGCCAAAACTGTTTGCTCTCCTTGTAGATCAGGCAGATGCAGGAACTTTGCATCATCAGGCTCAAATGAAACCCTATTACTTACTCTTTCAATTGCTGGACAGAGAAGAGAATCGATTGAGTCGATTGGATGTTCTGGGACTATTGCCCAAATTGAAAGAGAAGGGTTTAGAGTTTGATCAAACCATCGACTATCATTCTCCTGCAGATCCCTTCGAAGATGCTTTATATAACCAAGGGAGAGAAGTATCTGCACAAAACATGTCGTTATTGCATTTCTATGTTGATAATATGACTCGTACAGAGGAGGATCCGTTTCAAGCTATGGATCACCATCTTGAAGTCATTCAAGCCTTAATTGCACATGGGGCAAATCCTCATGCTAAAGCTACTTTTACACTCACTGAGCGGAAAAATCCCTATTATGGAACGGATACAGCCCCATCCCGCATAGAACTTACCGCTTCTGAGTATGCTAGAAATATCGTTGATCGAATGCTTCGTCGCTATGCTTTAAGTTATGGGGCTTATTGGATCAAAACGTTTGAAGAGGAAAATCACTTTTTAAGTGTGATTTCCCATGAAACCAAGGAAAACCAAATCAGTCTACACAAAAAATTTCATCAACTCAGGAACCTGGAACGTGTTTTATCAGGGAATAAACCTTTGCCTTATTCAGGATTACCAGACGTAAATAAACTGGATAAATTGGCTTTGAATAAACCAAATCAATCCAAATCAGCGACTGTAGAAACTAAACTCGATCCCATACAAAGTAAAGCTCAATTACTCGAGGCACGAAGCCAAAAAAACCAAGGTAATTGGCAAGCGCTAAAAAAAGCCCTGGTAGACTACGCTAAAGAGGCAGAATCATTAGCAGATTTTTTAGCACGAGTCGATCAATTTAAAGCACCATTACAACTTCATTTCAATATCAGCACCGACGCAAAAGGAGCAACGATCTATGGTTCAACACTGTATCGCTTCTTTCACTATTTTGATGCGCATAAATTCCCAAATTCATGGGAAACGTTAAGAAAATTTGGGCAAGATACCTACGGCATAGACATCAATACGCCATACGATGAGGTATCGACCGACTTAACAATGAATTAGTCTCTACCTGAGCTTCTTCCAAACGATCCATGCAAAGCCTGGCTGCAAGGAGCCAGGCCACCCACTGTTCCAGACTTTTCTTGTTAAAAATAAAATCTTGAGGCTCTTTCAAAGGGTACATACTAAAAATGGTATTTGTTCATAGAAAAAGCGTTTTAGATAATTTTATGCTAATATGCGCCCATTCTTTAATCCACAGTAGCGAATAATCATGTTTGAAATTTTTAAAAATGACCAATTTGTTTTGTATTATAAAAACGAAAACAATTCTTCTGGTTTTACCCATCTACTCCAGGTAAAGGATTTATCAACAGGCAAGACAACGGGGATGTGGATCGATCCAACGGGTACCAGCACTTGTTCCAATTTTTTGGATAAAGTTCTAAAGCTACAATCGTTAAAAGGCTCTCTTGATCAGGAAGCGTATGACCATGAAGTGGCCTGTTTTATTGAGCGCCTTATTGCAAATGGTGGCTACTCCAGTCTGCAGATTTCAAGCTTAATGAAAGATGCATTAAAACATCATAAAAACCCTCAGCATGTATTGGACACCATTCAAAACCTGGATTTATCCTACCTTCGACATGAAGATAAGGAACGATTCCAAAGTATTCACGAAATGAGAAATGAAGTTGCTGGATTTATCAAGACACTTACCGATTTTGTTTGTAAGCTCTTGTCCATACCTTCTGATGTTTCAGTCGCATCATTATTAACCCGATTTACGATTTACCAAAATCCTGTTCCTGAAAATGACCAAGAAGAAACAACTTCAGAAAAGAGTTTTTCTCTCTAATTTATTCGCCCCTTAAAGTTTTACAACTCAGGGGCGAAAACCATCCTAACCCGGTTAGCAAGTGCAAAGCGAAACCCTTTTAGTACTTTAAAAAGAGTATCATTTTATAAAAGCATCGTTTTATGGCTTCCTTCTACGCCCTTTCACCTTATATCGCTTGTTTTCTTTTTGAATATTTTAAATTTACCTATTCATGGTTACACCACTTAACGGCTTCACCTCATGATTGGCCTCTTGAGACTGATACTGCATCTGTTTTATATAGTGAATTCTGCGTGCCAAAGAGCCTGTGTGATTGAAATCTTTTTGGCTCTTTATCTCTTCAAGCTCATTCAATAAATCCTCGAGGCCGGTGCTTTTTTGCACTATTTCATTTACTTTATCCACATGATGCCGAAACCAGTTACCTGTAAAAAAACGGGCAACACCAGGGAGGCAATTGTTATTTTTAGTATAATCATTCAAAAGATCCTTCGCACTATCAAATAAATTTTCTGAGGTAAATTCTTCATAACTCTTTGGGAAGTACTCTTTTTTTCTATATGCATCCAGGTTTATTGTTCTTTCTGCCCCATTATCGAACATGCTGATCTCTCTAGGAACCTTGAGCGTTTTTACAGAGAGAGGTAATCTAATAATTAAATCACGTAAGACCTTATCATCAATAACGAGGTTTTTTGTGTCACTCCCTAAAAGAGAAATTTCTTTTACATGATTTGGGAAACTGCTAAAAAATGAACTCAGTTCCTGATGAGTGCAATTTTCAATGACGTCTGCATTAATCGTGAAATGAGTGACCTGTTTTGGAATAGCCTTTATTACTTCTTGTGGATTTTTCCATTTATGGCAGACATTAAAATGAACCTGAGTAATAAAATCAGGAAGTTGTCTTAGATACTTGATGCAATCCTGCCTGGACTGCTCCGCCTTTCCAGATGGAGTAGGAGCGTTAAACACTGAATGAAAAAACATAATCGATGAGAATTTGGGGGGAAACAGATCCAATTTTGCAGCCATTTCCGGACTTGTTATAATGATATCCGGTTTTTTGAGCGGCAAGTCCTCGACCAAATCAAATGCTTCATTGAGAAGCTCTTTTGTTATTGGCGTCTCTTCCTCTACAAGACAATCAATCCAATTTCTACCCCATCGATCAGGTATCATTTTTAGATTTGCTGTTTGTTTTTGAGGGGTACCTTTAGTACCTTGCACTTTGAATAGTAAGAAATTGCCCATAGTTATAGCTCCAATCGCTCAAATCAATATAAAACGTAATTAGAGGCAAGTGAGAAATTCTTCGGATGGGTCTTTACAGGATTTGCTTCGCCGCATTAAAGTCTCAAGAAAAAGCCTTTTGCTTTTCCTTATTCTTTGCCTCAGCGACAAACCCGTTTAATGATTAAAACTAAGTGAAGTACCAGTCCTCTAGCTTTCCCTAAGGAGAGGATATGTCGTATGTTTATTATAACTACTTTATATTAAGAAAATATTAAGTAAACCTGGGTCGGGCCTTGGCCCGAAAACTCCTTAATAGTCTCCTTTCCACCCTCTGCTTAAGTGAGATTCGTTGATTCGTGGATCAATTCTCCACACCCAAAAATGCGGACTCTGTAGAGCAATTTTGTGACAAGTGACTCAGTGTTTCTTATTTATAATAAGATCGATAAATAATCATCCGGATCAATTATTAATCAATTGGTCTATAATCATATCAATTAAATAATAAATAATTTTTTATAAGATTAGAAGAAGAGGATATGTACATGAACAGTAAAAGTTCGAGCGCCTCAGATAGATCCAATACCATTAGAAAAATCAATGAACTGATAAATAGAATTGAGTCAATGAATCTAGAGTTTTTAAATGAAAATTATCCAATGAGCAAACATGGGCCACGTGTTGCTAAAGCAATGTCGGTTGTTAGTGGCACTGCAGCACCCGGCCATGCACTAGAAATTGAAGCATTAATTAATGATGCAAAGCCTGAAACAATCAATAAAAAAACTCAAGCATTAAATATCCAATCAGAACAGTACAAAGATGCTGTTTATTTATACATGAAATTAGTATTAAAAATACTCGATACCGAGGGGACAAAATGGAATAGATTACAAACGACGGATGAGTACTATAAAAAATTAAGGGGACTCATCAGTGATGGCAACAATAACAATGAAGTAAAAATAAAATTTATTGAAGAAACGATTGAACTGTTGTTAACTCGCTGCAAGTTAATTGTCAATTCAAAAGATGCAGAAGAATCAGATAAAGAAAATGCACAAAATCTGTTGCACTACATTGAACAATGCAGAGAAAAGAGCAAGCAAAATCCCCTCAACACCACGGATGCATTTATCGCTATCCTAAAAGAAGCAACCAAAGAAAGTGTCATCGATTGGCTCAAACCCCAACTCCTGCAAACGGATAAAGAACGTTATCCTGCTATAGAAGAACAAAAAGTAAAAGAGTCGAATGTACTGCAAGGGCCACGGCAGAAGACTTTGCTGACCAAAACCATGGAACAGGCTATTCAGGCGATTATTTTAGGGATGGATGTTCACACTGAGATCAATGCACGAGGTGAATATATACTAAAAATACCTCGAGATACGATGCAAACCCTTCTGATTAATGAATATGCAAAAAACCGTAGAGAGTACATTAAATTATGCGAGCAAGCGGAACGTCTTAATCAACCCAAACCACAAGCACCCAGTAAACCACCCATTATTGAAGGCGATATTGTCATCAATTATACCCAGGCATATAAATATATTGATTTTGGCGTGATGGAGTTTGATGAATCCATACTGCAAAAATATTACTCAAACACGAAACATTTTCAGTATATGTATCCTGCTAATAAAAGTGGGATACCTGAAAAAAAGAAAAATGATACACCCATAGACGTAGATAGTTTTATTAAAGAGAGGAAAGAATTAGATCCTGTCGAAAATACCGGTGATTTATTAGATGCCGAAAAGAGAGCGATACATACTTATACCACTAATCGATATAAAGAACTCAATGCATTACTAAGATTTGGCAGCCTACCACGAAAAGATCAAAGCAGTTCAATTCAATTAGAAGACGATAGGCAAAGAGCAGAGGCATTTAAAGAGGCGCTTCCCACATTAGCCATCTTGATAAAAGCAACTAATAAAAAAGCACCCATTGGCCTTTATTTAGCGAATGATATTTCAGAGATAGAAGAAGATATTCGTGATGACCATAAAGCCAAGGCAACAATGGATTCAACGAGTTTTTTAAAAAATCAAAAATTATCTACAAAACCAGGTATCGTTCTAATCAATACACCCCCTGGGTCGCTCGATTATAAAGCTTATTTTATTAACAATAAAAGCTTTATAAAACTGGATGATCAGGCAACGTATTTGAGTATCGATTTAAAATTGTCCCAAACGGAACATGATATGCTGATGAATTCATCACGCTGCACAACGAACCCACACAAGCTGAGCCGCTTTGTAGCCGATTCTCATGCACTTGAATCCTATCGCCAACAAATTGATTCCATTACTAATAAGGTAATTAATCATATTCCTGCTGAACATTTACATCTTTTACATTTTCAAACCGTGCGGGGTATGACAGCCTCTTCAGAGGTAATGAAAAATAAAGCCGTCCCCGAGATCATGAACAGCTATTTAGTCAATGGCACCTTCACTGAAGATGCAATGACTAGCACCTCTACATCAGTAGAAACTGCTAAAAATTTTGCAGGCGTTACCACCGACGAAAAATTGCCCGTCATGCTTTATATCAATAACGCGAATGAAATGGACATTAGCAGCTTGTCGGCATATCCCGGTGAAGAAGAAATACTGAAACCAGGGCAAACCCAATATCTGGTTACCGACGTAAAAGAAACCCTTAGATTTACTGAATTACATCTTGATGAAGCAAGACCCGTGCTTCCCTATCTCGATCAGATTGTATTTAACCAAACTCTTATTCATTTACGAGAACTATTGATAGCAATCGAAAACCAACTGGCATTAGCCCATCTTGTTGCTGATAATCCTCTATTGCGCAACATCATTAGCTTTACCAGCATGGCCAATGTAACCAATATGTCGTCTGCGGAATTCACTCATCAATTAAATTTAATGTTAAATGAGTTAATCCCCCTATTACCCCCTCCTGGCTCAATACAAAAAAATTCACTACCCCAAGAGCTAAACACCAACATTGAAAAGTTGTATGCGCTATTAAAATCGCCGCAATATCAAGAATTAACATCATTGCCACCTATAAACTCTGGCCGCGAACCGGAAGTAGCTCCTGGCAAAGAGAGCGGCAATACTCCTATTCGGATTTCTGAAACAAGGTTGGGAATATTTTCAACAATCAATAAAAGCAAAAGCCCATCAACACAACCTCAATCAGAAAATACAGATACACCTGATGCTACGTCATGGGATAAAGATTACAATTAAGCATCTAATAGTCCGCAAACCCATCTTTTCGCCGAAAAGAATGTTAATTAATTCTCAAAACACCAAGCACTAGTCCCAGGTTACGCGGTATGAGTAATTATCCCAGTGTAATTCCGCAGTAGTGCCTTTTGATATTGAGGTCACTCCTGCTGGTGTTCCTGTGTAGATAATGTCCCCTGATTTTAAGGGAAAAAACTGGCTGATATACACTAATAAATCTTCAGGCCGCATCATCATGTCTGCTCCTTGAGCACGTTGCTTAGGCACGCCATCAATCAGCAGTTGAAATTCAGTATTCATATAATCCTGAAACTGATGAGAGGCAATCCATGGACCCAGAACAGCCGCATCTTTAAATACCTTGGCCGTAGTCCAGGGATGACCTTGTTTTTTCAGTTCAGATTGACGTGCTCTTAACGTCATATCCAGACCAAGGGTAATGTCCGTAATTGCGTTGCGGGCCTCTTCATGGGTCATTTTATAGCCATCACAGGCTATGCGTAGAACAATTTCACATTCAGGTTGTACTGCGTTGTCTTCATTGGGAAAATCAAGATGGAGATGCGCACCCCAGCTAGAGGCTTGTTTGAGAACACTGGGTGGTTTTAAAAACAATACCGGTTTTTCTGGTATTGGGTCACCAAGCTCCTTGGCATGCTCAAGATAATTTTTTCCTACACAAACGATTTTGTCTATAGGCATATGATTTTATACCTTATGGTTTAAGTATTCAGTTGTTAGTCCCATAATTTTTAAGGATATCCATGGCCTTTGCAACAGTACTGGCTCAGATCAATCAACTATTTTTGCAACCTCTTGATTCAGAGCACACTTAAATTAGTAGAAGTTTCCTCTCCCAAGATATTTTTAAATGTTTGCTTCATGATGCGTATCTCACTATAGTTGAACTACCTTGAAATCGGATTATATCGTGCACCATGTCTGAGAAAAGCTATTGGGTTTACATTTTGCAATGCAACAACCAAAGTTATTACACAGGATATACCGATAATCTCGAAAGACGTTTTCAAGAGCACCTCTCAGGTAAAGGCAGTAAATATACGCGAAGCTTTAAACCGCTTGCCATTGCTCAAAGCTGGGAGATAAAAGGAGGCAAACTCATCGCCATGCGCATAGAACGCTACATTAAAAAACTTTCTAAACACCAAAAAGAGCAACTGGTGCTCAATCCTTATTCTGATACCTTAATCAACATTTTATCCCATGAGGTTTCATCGTAATTTATTTTTTAAATAGCAAATAAATAGTTCAGCGCCTATCCTCTTGAAAACACGAACACCTAGGTCGTGCCTTGGCCCGCCCATTCTGTAATTGCCCCTCTTTTCCAACGCTACTGAGGGGGGGAATTGCTTCATTGATGCAGTGCTCAAATCGCTTCTGTACTTGCGTGTACTCTCCACTTCCACGCTCGCCTCGCCTCTCCTCACTCCTCATTTCCCTCTGTGCGTTTGGAAGGGACAATTACAAAAAGTAAAAAAATAGGGTCTTAAAAAGCATTTACTGATAAACACAATGAACCCGATTCAAAGCAGCATCGGCTAAATCGATTGCCATTTCAAAGGTGTCTCCCTCGGTAATCACGGCACATAATAAATGGTCATATCCTTGCGGCGGAACCGTAACCAACTCATCGACCTGTCGCAAAATTTTAAAATCCCTCACCCCAGGTTGATTACTCATTTCTTCAACATGCTTCCAATCCATAATGGTACCCTTCTCGGTGGCGAATAAATTTCGTTCGCATGCAAATTTATTTTTAGTCGCTTTTAACTCAATCGGTTCACCAAGTGCGGTTTGTATACTTGCTTGCGCTAAATTAATTCCGGAGGCTAGTGGAACAAGGTGGCTTGAAACAAAGCCACCAGCCATTCGGGAGTTCACTTCAACAATTTTAGGCCCTTCGGAGGTCAACATGACTTCTACATGAAAGGCACAATTGTTGATGCCAACGGCATGAATGGCCTTTTCAACCACCTTATAAATTGAAGAACAAACCTCTGGTTCCGGCTCATATGGGAAACAATGCATCCATTCTGTGAAACCAGGCTTTTCTACAAATTTTTTGGTAATCCCCGCAAAATGAACTTGAGATTGATTAATAATCCCTTCTACACTAACTTCCTGCCCCGCCATAAACTCCTCAGCAATATACTCATCAGCATACAACCAAAAAGAGACACGATCACAAGTACTCATCAGCGCAAATGCATCCTCGAGTTCAGCTTGGTTGTTTAATTTAAAAACCGCGACACTTGTTGATGCAGCTACGGGTTTGAATATTAATGGGAATCCGATAGTATTTGCTGCATTTTGCAAGTCCTTGAATGTTTTTACCAATTGAAATTTTGGATGGGGAACCTCGCTCCTCTTCAGCGCTTCTCGCATTTTGTATTTATGTTTCACTGTAGTTGCTGCTGCAAGTGAGCTACCAGGTAGTTTAAATTCTTCAGCGATTGCTGCAACCAACTCAACACTCTTATCCAGTATAGTAATAACACCATCAAAAGGTGTCTCTTTATACTCTTCTTTTAAAACAGAAATAGTCTCTGCAAAATTGGTGGTATCTGCCTGAATAAATTTATCAACTATAGCTTTTGCCCAATCAGGCAAATGAGGAGCTATCAAAAAAACCTTTACCCCTAGATTTTTCGCAGCCTCTATTTTTACCAAATTATGGTTATCAGAAACATTTACAAATAAAATCGCTCTACTCATATTTACTCCATATTATTAAACGCTCTTCCTAAAGACTGCTTCATAAGTGGGTTTCCCGCACTCACCTAAATAAACAAAAAAATATGAAATCAATGACAGCATTCCAATTATGATAAACAGGATCTGACCTCCAAAAGATTCAAGGATAGCCCCACCTAAAACTGGTCCTAAAGCCAGGCCCAACTCTCTAAAAGCTAATGCTCCAAAATAAGAACCTTTCAAATGCGAAGGTGCCATATCATCAACAAACAAGAATGCAAAAGGAAATATGAACAACTCACCCACAGTGATAATTAAAATAGAATAGTAAAAGTAGCTTGCTTTGTTACCACAACAAGAAAAACCCAAACAGCCAAGGAAAAATAAAAAGCAACCATAAAAAATAGCTTGATGCTTCGGTATTCCCCGACACAATAGAAAAATTGGAAGCTGTCCAATCAGCACAAACAATGCATTTAATGCAATCGTTAAAGAATAAACACGAACTCCCTCATCGATTTGCTGGGATATGAATTGAGCTAAAGTTGAATCGATTTGTGAGTAACATAAGGCAAATATTATATTAAAGAGAATGAAATTTAATAACCTACGATCTAAAGAAATAGCACGAAAAGTTTCAGATAAAGATACATTGCTTTGTTTGTTTCTAAAAATTTGTTTGGGTTCCTTTAAGAGAACGACATACAAGAAACAGCCAAAACTACAATACATGAAGCCTGATATATAAAAAGCAATGGGAGATAAAGTAACTCCTAGATATACTGCTAATAGAGGTCCAAAAACAGCACCAATATTCATTGCGGCATAGCGTAAGTTAAAAAATAACTCTCGATGTTCTTTATCAACTAATTCGCTGATTAAAGCGAGTGCGACCGGTTGAAAGAAAGAAGAAAATAACCCAAACATTCCATTAAGCATGCCTATCAATGCTAACTGAAGATACCGAGAATTAATTTGCCAGCTTAAACCTAATAATATAAAGATACAGGCTGATGTGAAAATCGAAATATATAATAGTGGAATTCGTCCATATTTATCCGATAATTGTCCACCAATAAAACCACCAAATATTGAACAAAAGGGAGCAATTCCACAGACTAAACCACTTATCCATAATGAAAAGTGGGTATTATGATTAAGAAATAAGATTAAAAAAGGAAGGCACATAAATTTTGCTGAGTTCACGCAAACAATGCCAAATAGCAAACACCAAATCAGCTTTAAATTAGGGTTAAAAAATCTCATTATTATACCCCTAATTAAGTCGTTCAATTTTTGTTATAATTGCATTTACATGTATTTCAATCGTATCAAACAGTGGGATATTAACATCCGCTTTTGATACCAATAGAGGCAACTCCGTACAACCAAGTATGACCCCATCTAAATGGTAACTCGAGGCTAATTTATTAATAATATTTAGGACGATCTCTTTTGATTTACTCGTGACAATACCGTGACATAGTTCATGATAAATGATCTGATGAAGCAACTCCCGATCATAAGCATCGGGAGTTACCACTTGAAGTCCTTTTTTAAGCAGATTATTTTTATAAAAATCTTGCTCCATTGTATAACGAGTGCCAATTAAACCCACTTTTTGTGCACCCAAACGATGTAAATAATCACCGGTTGCATCAATGATGTTAATTAATTTTTTGTGGATCTTAGCATCCAATTGATTCGCCAACTTATTCGTAGTATTAGAACAAATTGCGATTACATCTGAACCCGCCTTATCCAACAAAATCACTTTTTCTTGAAGTAATCTTAATTCCATCACTTCATTTTGTTTTTTTTGATGCTCAAGAATTTCTTCGAAATCAAAACTATACATTACTATTTTGGCTGAGTGATTTTTTCCTTTTGCTCTATTAATGGTTAAATTAAGTCGCTTATAGTATTCCATTGTAGAAGCCCAGCTAACACCACCCAGTAAACCAATGCACTTCATGCTGCACCTCGTAAGTCCATTTCTTCATTATAATTACTTGTTTTATTCTTCCTGTTTAGACTGTTTTTAAATGTCAACTGAATAAAATCAGACATTGAGATATTGATTTCTTTGAGCATTTTCGGGAAAAAGCTAGCATGACTTAATCCAGGCAATGAATTAACTTCAAGGAAATAAATCTTCCCTTCTGAAACAATAAAATCAAGTCGAAACATGTTTTCAAACATTAAATCAGAGAAAATTCGTTTAGAGATATCAGCAATTTGAGTTGTAAATTTATTATAAGATTGGGGGATAATTCGCTCACTCACTCCAAACTTACATAGTTTTTCTTTACGACCAAAAAATCTATTTCGGGTTCTCACCAAAATTAGAGGTAACACCTCAATAGTTCCCAGATTTTCAATGCAGCCACAAGAATATTCCTCCCCTGGGATATACTTCTGTAAAAGAGCAATATTATCGATCTTTAAGATATCCATGATTAAGTTTATCGCAGCATCGATTGAATTTTCATTGAGCAACATACGCTCAGTAAACATACTTGTGCCAAGTGAATTAGGTTTAATCACTATTTCTTGATTATAAAAAAGCAATAACTTTGACTTGATATGTGAGATGCTTGCATCTCTGATTGAGAGCATCGGTATTGGCTCTAGCTCGGGATACATGGATTCAATGTATTTTGAGCAGTGAAATTTACTTTTAGTTAGGCTAGAAGAAAGCACTGATCCAAACGAATTTTTTATATCGAATATTTTTCCTAAACCTTGAATATGTCCATCCTCACCAAACTGCCCATATAATAAAGAAAATACATATTCATTATTTTTTTTAATCTGTTGGAATGCTTCGATAATTGAGATTGGAGCTTTTTTGCTCGTCATGTAATAATCAGGATCTTTCTCAAAATCACATGGTTTTCTAATAACAAAACCTCCTTCAGTTACATAGTAGACATATTGATATAGGTTTGTATCTTTTACTTGATGCTGTAACTCAGAATAAATGCTGTGAAAAGTTCTCAAAGAAAGATCGCGTTCAACAGAAACACCACCAAAGATAAAGCTAATTTTGGGATTTACAGTATTGTCCATAATAATTCTCCAATTGATGTAATTTGATTATCTTGAGAGATAACGATTTAGTTTAAATTTCTTGTTATTTGAATTTTTGATATTGAGCTAATTTACAAATAAGGTATTAGGAAGTTCCTGGTCTGAACGACTGTGGATGGTATTATCTTCATTCATAAAAACAACTTTGGGGATATGTTTTGATACCTGATTTTCATTAAGATTGCAGTAACAAATAATTATAATTTTATCACCTTCATGAACAAGCCTTGCCGCCGCTCCATTCACACAAATCTCCCCACTTCCTTTGCGCCCTTTTATTACATAAGTTTCAAATCGTGAACCGTTATTTATATCCACAATTTGAACTTTTTCATTTTCCTGTATTCCAGTTTCTTGTAGTAAATTTTCATCAATAGTGATACTTCCTATATAATTCAGATTTGCCTGAGTTATTGTTGCTCGATGAATTTTTGCTTTTAACATTGTAACTAACATGATTGCTCCTTTTATTATTAATTCCTTATCGATGAGCAATTTAGTCGTAATTAAACAATGAAAAAATTTTTTTTTTACATGTAAATTTTTAATGGAAAATAAAAGTCTTACTGGTGTTTTTATAAACAGTTTAATTAACTGATCTTATGATTCCATTCTAATGGTCCAATATCTTCCTTAGCCCTAACATCCGAGATGGGTTAAGGTGAGGTGAAATCTAGAAAGCAACATATTTTTTAGCGAGTAAAAATAGTATCGAGGATACTTCTTAATAAAGCAGATACCGAGGATAGATGTTACTATTCTATCTCAATATTTTTTATGAGGTGCCCTGACAGGAACAGTCGTTTTCATAATTTTTTACAATAAGGTGATCAATTCTCTTTGAAAAAAAGAGCATAATAGTTGCAAAAAACAATGCGGATGCTCCTAATTTATCAAAAAAACTTAAATAGTTAGGATTGCTGCTCAATGGATCTAATGGTATTTCATAGTGAATCGAATTTGAGAGAAAATTAGCTAAAGAAGCCGCTATACCAGATACCATCATCCAAAAACCCATCATTATACCTTGTAACCTTTGAGGAGCTAATACGCCTACCATAGAATAACCGACTGGCGCTATAAACACCTCACCAAATGCTTGCAAAATAAAATGAAGCGCAACCCAAGACGGAGATACAAAACCAGAATCATCTGAATTAATAATTCCCAATGAAAATACAAAAAAGGAGATACCAATAAATGTTATGGCAATTATAAATTTGTGGGATAGACTTAAATCTAATCCGCATTTTTTTAGTTTTTGGAAAAAAATACCCAATATAGGTGAGAATATAATCACAAATATTGAGTTTAGGTTCATATACCATTGTGGTGGAATAACAACTCTAAATATCTGGGCTTTTATATTTTCTTTTAAAAAATATGTTATACCCATTGGTCCAATATAAAATAAAGTCCAAAATATTATTGATGATAGAGATAATAAAATAAACGCGTATATATTCCTTTTTTCAGTAATGATTTTTGTTATCTTACTTTGATGAATTAAGAATAGTACTGTAAAAACACCTAAAACAACAACTAAACTATTTGAAAAATATGCATAACTAAAGCCTATTATAATAAGGAAGCACAATATGCTCATTATTCCTAACGCCAATGTTATTTCCTTAAAAAAGCTAATTATCCTTTGTTCCATTCCACACTCATATGATCTCCAATTAAATATAATCGAGATAACTGCGAGAACATTAAAAATATTACATATATCGAAGAGACGAGTATAATTAGAATAAAACTCATAATACCCACCAACAAAAAATCCCAATAAAAATCCAGCATTAATAGCTGAATAGTTGATGAAAAATGAGATTTCTCCATTTGCATCATTTTCTATCTTCTGAGTAAGAATGCACTTTAAGGAAGTAGAATTAATTCCGCAACCTATCAAAAATAAACTTAATCCATACATTAAACCAGTTGAAGATGACAAACTTAAAATATATGTACCTATAACCTGAAGAGATGTGGATGTGATTAATAGAACCCTATTACTAATAATTCGGCCTCCCAAATATCCAGCAACAAGATGTAATGCGAAATTAAAAGCCAAAAACATCCCGATATAAGAATTGGCTTCAGTTTTGGTATAACCCAATCCTCTAGTTAAATATAATACTAGCGATGAAAACAAAACTGCATAGCTAAATGTAACAATCCCGCTAATTAAATGAAGTAAGTTGAGGCTGATTCCTTTTTTTCTCAATGAAAACATTACTTTGTAATCCTTTACCGATTAAATTCTGTATGATAATTTTAACTATCATTTTTGTTATGTAAATTTTTAACTGGGATTTTTTTACATTAAATTAGGGATAAAAAATTGAGCACTATAATTAAAACTAATTGGGATGAAGTCAAGGATAAAATCAAAATTATTAATAAAAATTTCTTTAATTTAATTGAAAGTATATCTCCTGTATCTTCTATGCCACTTTATCTTGCTACATATGATTATGGTAAGGTAATAGGCTCTAAAAGTTATTTCTTTATCCCCGATCATACTGGTAATGAATCTTATCTAGGATCTAATATTATTCCAAATGAAATAGCAAAAGATTTGGATTACGGAAAAAATAGCTCTCCCCTTGGATTAATAATGGAGAATTATTGTGAATGGTCTTACGAAGAAAGTAATGTAATATTTCCTTTTGCAGTGCAAGGTGAAGGTACAATTTTTAATCAACAAATTATTTTCCAGGAAGAACAAACAATTGAAAATAATACTATATCTCTCCATTCAGGTGTAAAATCTATTTTTATGTTACCAAATATAGGATGCAAGGTTCACCATAAAAAAATTCAGTTAGCCTTAGGTATTGAATCTGAAGCCCCTAAAGATCCTAATGAGCACTATGCTTTGTTTAGAGAAATACTATATAAAACAGGATATTACAAAGACTGGCGTAGCACGATTTTATTTTTTTCGAAACAATGGATAGATGAGATAAGAAATAACCCAGCATGGCTAGGTGTAAAATTCTTTTTTTCAGAGAATTTAAGAAAAAGAATTAGTCGGGACTTGTATAATTCATTTTATAATGATTTATTTATGACTTCGAACAGTGTAAATAAACATAGACCTACTCCCTTTCTCATCGATACTGCCAAATATATTTTCAATATAATAATGGGAAAAGGTATTGGATATATTCCGGCACAAAATTCTAAACTTCTTCCTGTAGAACCTATACAAGAAATATACCATAAAATATACCAGCTAACTTATTCTCCGATCTTAATGGTACCTTCTAGTTTTAATAATAACTTAGAGCACATATATTATTCTCTTCAGCAGCCAAGCAAAAAAATAAATACTTTCAAAATTAGAATGAATAACAGCACTTACCAAGAATTAGCTGTACTAAGGAAAATTCTTATCTCTTATTTAGACGAATTTTCTTCAGATGACTCCAATTCTTTCGGCAGCGATTTATATTGGGCTTGTCAAAACATAAAACTTTCTTTTTTTCATAATAAGCCATCGGATCCAAAAGATAATATTTTACTTGCAAAACAAATTACTGAGCATGACGTAAGATTTCAAATTTCCAAATATAAGAAATTAGATATATCTAATGATGCTAAGTTTTTTAGAGGTTGTTTAAGAATTTCAAGATCAAATAATATAATTAAATAATTCCAATATATTAGAATTTAATTCTCCTCTCTTTAGAGGAGGTATAAATATAGTTGATATATGAGAAATATTTTCTATGGCTAGATCTTTTAATTCTTTTACTTCATTAGAAAATATTTTGCCAGGTGTTTGTGATGCAGTGTACACAGCCAATTCATGATCAGGTGGATAATATGCCATTAAATATTCTTTAAGAACATTTAAATACTTGGAAATGTTGATATCGTTCATACCCAAGCTACTTACTTGATATAAAACTAAATTTGAATTTACATCTATATTTTTTTTATAAATTAACAAATCAGTTGCATCATAAACGCAAAGTCCTCCTTGCCCCGGATTAATAAGTAAGTCAGCAAATAAACAATCTAGTGAAGAAATGGCTGGCAATACATAAGCTGTACCTCCCTGCTGCCTTATTTTTATAACAGCATTTAAAGCAAAATCAGCAAAAAAAGCAGGATGTCCGTACAAAACTACACAGACACTGCTGTATAAACAATAATCAGAGATAATTTTGTCAGTTAAATTTTTATATGAATCTTGTCTATTGGTATAGTTGAAATATATCTCATCTAATGATTCACTATTTTGATGCTCTCTTTTTAAGAAATCCGACATAATCTTATCGTTTACTAAAAAAAGAAGTTTCTCAGAATTTCTTAATAAGACTAATGACTCTTCAGTTAAATGAGCTATCGATTTAATACCAGAACCAATTACTATTAATCGACCCATAGTGAACAATCTGTTTTACCACTGATTACAAATATAGAATTAGTATGAGGATATTGTTTTTTATCTAGCTTATCCATCTCAATGTTGTTCTGAATATCATCCCTTAGATATTCATAACCTATATATTTTTTTATTAAATCAATGTCATCCATTTTATATCTCCTTTGTGACAGAATTCCCACAATTTAGCATTTTGATAAGTTATTATATACAGAGGGTTTTAATTTAACTAGCCAAAAGAATTTAAGAAATATCTAACATAATCTAAAACTGGATTTTCTGAAAAAGGATTTCCAATTTATTAGTTTTTAAATCGATCTTTTGCAGCACCATCTTCGACTACAACATACCCCAGGTTGTGAATGAGGGCGAACAAACCTCGCGGATTCAGAAAAGCATGTAACCCTATAAATGAATTTAATTTGATTGAGGAAAAGGATTAATAGCATTATCTACAGCCTATTTTCCACCAAAATTAGAAATTAAATAAAATTGCTTGTTTCTTTTATATCATCAAATGTACTTACACGTCCCGGAAAAAATTATGGCGAAGAATTAGATAATGACGCCCTACTCAATAAAATTGATGATGCAATAAAATAAATTCATAAAATGCTCTATATCAATTAGCCGCAAAAGCCAGGCTTGGCTTGCCAACTTGTGCGGTATCTAAATAAATTCTGAAATAATCAATCGAGTCTGACCCCATTGCGCTTTTATAAACTCCATTACACTATCGATTTTCACTAAATCATTAGTCCATTCGTTATAAACGGCTACAAAAAACTCTACAGAAAATATGGAATTAATGAAAATTCGAAAACAGGAAATACCAAGTTGTAAGAGTCAGAGGGTCAGGCCTTGAATTGTGAATTTTCAATTATAAGTTGATTCATAATTCAAGGCCTGACCCCATAGGTGCGTGAATTAGAGCATATAATGAGTGTTTTTATCCAAGAGTTGTCAAAAAATAATGCTTTGTCTTCTGATACCATTATTGGAAAAATTGCAAAATCAGTTGAGTTTAGCTACTTTCATAACACACAAGACATACACAACGTCATGCAAAGTTCCCTTGAAATATTAAATATTGATAGCCGATTCAATAACTCTCAATTTGCAAAAGAACAACAGGGAGCAATCTTTGCTGCAGATGCTTCGTTTTTACGAGGCTGTGTTAGCATTAAAACGGCTAAAATACCAACAAAGCAGGAAGCAAAATACGCCAATGATTGTGCTGCAATACCATAATATATTTCCACTACAATATTGATAAATGAAGCTTCCAAGAGAAGGGCCAACTACGTTACTAACAGCAAAGGTAGATTGAAAAAGCCCTAAAGTTTGCCCTTTTCTCTTACTATCACTGTTTTCATAACAAATCAGTTGAGCAGTAGATATAAAGAGCATTTCGCCCATTGTCCAAACAATACAAGATAGAATAGCAAATGCAAATATGAATGAAAAACTCAGAATTAACATTCCTACGCCCATAAATAAAGCACCTAGCCCAGTAATTAGCAGCTTATTTTGTTTACTCACTAATACAGTCAGTGGCGCTTGGAATAGCACAATTAAAGTGGTATCTAAAAGAAATAAAATACTAACAGCTAATTCCTTTAATTTGGGAAATGAGTCTTGAACATATAGTGGATAAGTAGAACTCAACTGCGCAATGATAAGCCCTACAAGAAAAACGCAGGAAAGAATTAATATATTAATTTTTGCTGACTTTTTTATTTGATTTGAATGGTGTTCTACAGTGTCTTTTTGGGCTATGAGATTTGTTATATTGCCTTGTAGTACAAGATAAATTGCTGAAACAAATAAAATTAAACTTGATAAGCCAAAAATAATAAAAAATCCATATGTTCCAACTCCAGCAATAAAAATACCTGATAACCCAAGTCCTAAATTTGATGCTACATGAGAGATACTGATGGTTCTATAGCGTAAATCGAAGTCATTAGCACATAAACTTAGCAAACTCATGTTATTTGATGTTTTAAAGCCATAGGCAGATAAGCCAAGAAAGAACTGATCAATCAGTAAAGTCGGAAAAGAATGCAGATACATTAAAAAGAAAAAACATGCAGATTGGATGCAAAGACTGATGATTGAAACAAAATACGGTGTAATTTTGTCTGAGAGTTTCCCCCCCACGAAACCACCAATCACAGTACCTAAACCATAAGAAGAAATTAGTAGTCCAGCTGTTGGAATGCCCAATTGTTGTTCATTCACAAAATACAAAGATAGAAAAAAACAAATGCCAATAGTAGATGCATTGATACAAATTAAGCTTATTTTCTGCCAACAAAACTTGGGTAGTCCTAAATAGTTTTCAGAATAATCTTTGATGAAAGTGATAAAATAGTTGTACATTTTTATGCGAGTTCAAGAGCTTTTAAAGTGGCTTGATCACAAGCAGCAATTTTAGTAGGTGGTATATATAGAGTTGAAAGATTTGATAATTGAATATCAGGCAAATATTTTAACTGAGTTTGTTTGATGGTAGGTTCAAATCCAGGATATTGCGCTGCTTCATAAATAATAATCTCATCTGTAACTTTATAATATTTTATTAAATAATCTAATAGTAACAAAATTCCTATTTTCTTATTGTTTGTTGTTTCATGATTTAGAATTCCTATAGCGTTAATTTGCCAGAGAATTAAATGAGAACTTATATCAACTTGCCGTTGATGAATCAAAAAATCACTAGCTTCAAATGATTGAGAACCTGATGAGCCAGGATCGATTAATAAATCTGCAAAAAGACAAGCTTCAGCTGAAATTGCAGGTAGGATTTTTGCATAATATCCTTCTTTCTTTGCTTTTTTTACAGCATCTAAACCAGGTTTAGCATAAACACTGGGATGTCCATAAAGAACAAAGCATATATGCTTATTTTGATATAAATGCTCTAAAACATAATCTGTTATCAGGCAATAAGAATCGGCGCGATTTGGGCATGAAAAATATAATTGATCTAATGACTCTGTATATTGATTTTGCTGTTGAATCCACAATTTTAGAATAGGATCATTCACCAAGTAAAGTACAATATCAGATTGTTTGATATATGCTATTACTTCATTCGTAAGATGAGCAAAAAATTTAATACCGCAACCAACAACGATCAATGAAGCTTTATGAGACATATCATACATTAATTTAAATTTCAAAAATTGTAGTTCGATCAGCTAATGCTATATCCTCATTTAAATTTTTTTTAAAATATGCAGCATCATTATAAAAGAATGCTTTTTGAATTGTAGAAGGTTCATCTTTTAATAATATATCAAGATTGACTTTATGATGCACTGTACTAGCTAATTGTTCTAGAAGTTTTACGATGCTCATGGCTTAACTCCCTTCAAGTTTAAACTTAACTCAAGCATATCATATTGATTACTCAAGTTTAAGATAAAGATTATTAAACCGATTTTTCTTTCAAGATTTATTATTTAAATAGTCGATTGGATATCTCGAGATCCTCTAGAACCTTATGTACTTGATACCCATACGAAACACAGTGGTACCAATTGGCTCAGAGCTAACTGCGTTGAAAGCAATTTTTTCGTTTCCAAAGACTCGCAGAATTAGAGGGTCAGGCCTTGAATTGTGAATTTTTAATTATAAGTTGATTCACAATTCAAGGCCTGACCCCATATGTGTGTGCTAGGATTGGATTTATAAGATAATTAAGGCTTAGGCGTATTTTTTAAAAATTCTTCTAAATCGTCAGCTACTTGACTAGTTCTAAACGCCTTCTTAAAAAGAATAAAATCATGAACTTGTTGATCCTTGGATGTTTTTATCACATTAGCAATCGGTTGACTTAAATATTTTTGAACTTCCTCTAGTGTTTTCATATCCTTGGCATCTTCTATCTTTTCTTTTAAATCTCTGATTGCTTTGTATTTAGGATCATCCTTTTTTTTACGTTTGGGGTCTTCTGGATTTCCATTAAATAAATCTTTCCAATGTTGTTTTTTAAAACTATTTTTTAAACCAGTTAAATAGTTTTGAATTTTAATAGATTCTTCATATTCTTTTTGAAATAAAATTTTAAATGTGCTCTCTTTAGGATTTTGTGTAATGACTAAATCACCTTTTAATTCAACGTCGCCTACTTTATAACTTGAATTTAAAGTCACTTCACTTTTTTTATTATGAGTTCCTGTATCAAATATTTGCACGCTTCTAGCACCTGTCAATTCTGCGACACCAGGAACATCTTTAAAAGAATGAACATGTGTGTTGCCCATCAGTGCACACCACTTTTCCCCTGAGCCAGCTTCCTTTTTTATAATTTCATGAGCAGTATAGTTCATGTATCTCTGTCTTTTATCATCTAATTGTTCATTGTTATAGCCAATCTTTTGTGCTTTATAAGTCGTGCTAACATCAATTCCAACAACTCTTATACCGGCCTCACGCGCTGCATATAAAACATCGGTGAAACTATACTTTACCACTTCTTCACCTATGATCAGCTGATGTCTTTCCATTTCCCTTAATCTTGCTTGAAGTGTACCTGATAAAGGAGCATCTTTTGTTTGAAAAAATTTATCTAAATCATTTTGATCGGTATCATAAAAAAAATGTTCCATAAATAAAATTTCAAAGCCTTCTTTTTTTAACATCTTCATGTTTTCAATTAAAAATCGTTTAGAACTAATATGCTGATGGGCTTCGCCAATGATAAAGGAGGATTTTTTTAAATCTTCAGCTTCTTTTAAAGGCTCGTTTGCTTTTTTAACCGGCGGGTTACTTATAAATTTAGCAACAGTTTCGTCCATCGCTTTCGAATCTAAAGTATATTCATAAGTTGAATCAAATTCCTTTCCTCGGGTATCAACAAATTGTTGACAAAACTCTATATTTTTCTTGTTTTCTTTGTAATGACTTAAAGTGACAGAAGTATAAGTGTCCCCGCCACCGGATACAAATGCTACATTATTATCACTCTTTGACCTCATGAGCAAAAAACCAATTCAATATGTATTTATTTTAAATATATAGCATATTTATAATTTTATTTTTGTAAAATTTATACAATTATAGTTATTTTTATATCAAATTTTCTTACCCATCGCTTTTAACATCATTTAAAAATAGGGATTGAATACACTGTTTTGTTAAAGCTTTTTCTCTCGCGAGTTAGAGGGTCAGGCCTTGAATTGTGAATTTTTAATTATAAGTTGATTCACAATTCAAGGCCTGACCCCATATGTGTGCACCTTTAGGTAAATGTGGAAAAGAACTACTGCTCAAAAGATTTAGTTTGGTGAGCTGTAATAATGAATCAGCTAGAGGTTGATTGCCTAAAACAATCGTACAGCCAAATAATCCAATTACTTCGTTCTCATTGCTATACCATGGCATTTTAATAGAAAGAGTATGAAGTGGCTTGTCATCATTAAGGTTGGCATGTTCCTCTACTATTTTATATTGCTGTTTTTTCATGACCTCATTGTTATTTTCTACAGAGGGTTTAATAGAGGTGGATTTGAATAATTTGTACCAAGGATTGCCTATGCTTTCTTCTCTGGAGCTAAATCCACAATGAAGAGTTAGAGGGTCAGGCCTTGAATTGTGAATTTTCAATTATAAGTTGATTCATAATTCAAGGCCTGACCCCATATGTGCGGACCGTCCCCGTGTTGTGTCTGTCAAACCACTTCCTATCTGGATTAGGTATCCTATAGCGGCAAATTAGATTGAGAATTTCCTCGACAAATCATATTCTGGTCATTAGGTATTGATACTAGAGGTTTGAAAAGGTTTGGCATTTTAACAACTATCCCAGGGATGCCTTTTTTTTCAAGCACTTCATTACACGCTGCGATTAATTTGAGATCACAGCGACCATTATTAAATATTAGCGCTTTACGCACAAACTCTTTTATGTGCTCAGCATATTTAGATAATTTTCCAATGCTATCCATATAATCAATAATAACTGAAGCATGATCTTTTTTATTCTTTTTTAATGCATAGAAAAATGGGTCAAGCTGATTTTTTTTATGACGTTGGAAATTAGTAACAGAAGGTTTAATTTTCTGCAGTAGATGCTTTAAATAATTGGGGGAACCATTATCAATCAATGTAAAAATAGGCGTTCTATGATTCCTATCTTTGAAATCTAAGCCCGGTTTTTCTAAAAGCAGATCTATAGCAGCTAATCGATTTTTTATGTCTCGAGGTGTTCTATCTAGGGAGGTACCCAAGCAAGCAAGATGTAATGCGGTACGGCCCGACATTGCTTGCTGAATCGTTGTATCCATTTTAGGATTCTGGAGTAATTTCTTCAATACAGTTACGTTACCCAGAAAAGCGGCCATCAAAAGTAAAGTGATACGCTCCTGCTGCCACAGCGGCATGAATTGCCCATCTTTTACTTTTAAAATTGGTAACGGCAAATGAGAAATAGAATCATATTTTCTGATATTTCTATTTTGTAGCATTTCGTAAACAGGTTTAGGTAGAAAAGCAGTATCTTCTTTGGTAATACCTAAGGGGCTAAGATCATATGTACAGTTTGCAAAATTGTAAGGAACAGGATGATAGTTATCCTGATACTCTTCAAAAATTTCCTGAGCACATCTAAAATTATCCGAAGGGTGTAAAAAGAGAGGTTTAAAGCAAAAATAATAATCTTTACCATAATCAACTAATAATTGCTCATCTTCATAAATATCTCTGGCGGCAACGACCAACATTCTCTTTTTCTTTTCTATAAATTCGACATTTTCCTGAATGGTTGAAGCATTAATAAAACGAGAAACATTTCCCTGGTATTTTGCATCAAGTATTTTGTTTCTGTTTTTCAAAAACATAAAATAATCTCTGTCTTTCTTTTCATCCTGATTTTCCTCATCGGAAACTTTTTCACCAGTGTACTCGAATAAAACAGTTCCCTTTTTGATGAAACGCCTGGCGTAAACACCATAGTGAATTTGCTGTGATGAAATGAGATTCAGAGGAGCAATGTAAACCAGATCGGGTTGGTCTTTTTTGCCACTTTTGTATTGAAAGTTAACCTGGGAACCATTGACTGATAAGTGAATTGAATTCTCTAGCTCTTGAATGGAATTAATATCATCAAGATAGAATATTGGTCTGTGACTTTGTGCAGGAGTAGTTGTAGAAAAACGGTTGTCGTCTGTCACCAACTCTTTCTCTCTTCCCTTGTCTTCATCATCAATAGTAAGGATCTGTACCCCTTCATTATTCCCCTCCACTGTTTGAGTCATAACCTCTTTTTGTTGTGGCTCATTAAGTGGGGAAAATATGGATGAATATAAATTAGGATTCAGTGGTTGGGGTGTTAAAACTTCCGGTTGAGAAAACATCAATTTCAGTAGCTCTTCCATGATTGTAGGGGGTAGCAATTCATTAGAGCTGTTATCAGTGATCTCTTTTTGCCTTTTAGGCGCTTTTTGCTGATAGAATTCTTCTTTCCCTATTTCCATTATCCCATCTACCTCTAGGCTTCTCGGCCCATCTAATTGGACTTGTTCTATTGCGCTTGCTTTTCTTTTGAGAGAAATATTTTCATCTTTAGATTTCATGGTGGTCTATTGTTAGCCAGTAAAGAACAAAATTTTAACATCTATTTATTAAAGGAGTTAGAGGGTCAGGCCTTGAATTGTGAATTTTCAAATAGAAGTTGATTCATAATTCAAGGCCTGATCCTGACTCCATATGTGTTTATTCTTTGTATTTTTTTACTAAAGCCATTAATTCTGGATCAGTAATGCATAACTTATATTGATTCATTAGTCATCCTTTATCTAATATTACACCAAATTATAGTTCAAAAATTATCATGATTTATCCAGCTAATCGGAGTTAGAGGGTCAGGCCTTGAATTATGAATTTTCAATTATAAGTTGATTCATTATTCAAGGCCTGACCCCATAGGTGTTTATTGCAATCCTTTACAGGAGTAGTGTATGAAAGTCTTTGTCACAGGCGGCACTGGGTTTGTGGGTGGGCATAGCATCAAGCGGTTACTGGCAGATGGGCATTCGGTGGTCGCGCCCGCTAGGCTTGAGGTGGCCTGTAAACGGCTGCGCGCACTTGGAGCATCGTCGACTGTCCTCGAATATGCAGATCCGGCCGCACTTAAGCAAGCAATGGCTGGGTGTGATGCTGCCGTTCATATTGCTGCGCACCTGAAGATGTGGGGGTCGTGGGAGGACTTCGAAGTCAACAACGTGACCTTGACGGATCAAGTGCTTAATGCAGCGAAAGCATGCAGCATCAAGCGCTTTGTACACGTTAGTGCCGCTTCCGTGGTTATGCAGGAGGCGAAGCCGATTGCCCATGCCGATGAGTCTTGGCCATTGACCGAGTTGCGCCATCTGCCTTACTCAACAACTAAGGCAATCTCCGAGTCGCATGTTTTAGCCGCACATTCCGATGGTTTCAGTACGGTGGCTTTGCGTCCGCCTCTCATTTGGGGGCCCGGCGATACGGTCGATGGTGACTTGGGCGACCGAGTCCGTAAACGACAGTTTGCGTGGATCAATCGAGGGGAGTACCCCTATGCCACCTGTCATGTTCAAAACCTGTGCCACGCTATAGCGCTCGCATTGCGCTCCGAGGTGAGCGGAGCGTTCTTCTTGACAGATGACGAAGAAATCACATTCCGCGAATTCCTAACGCAACGCCTGCATGCGAGTGGGCTGGAGGCACCACGGATGTCGGTACCTGCTCCGGTTGCCTGGTGGATGGGTAGAGGAATAGAAAAGCTTTGGGCTACCGGTTGGTTGCCTGGAGATCCGCCGCTGACGCGAGAGTTGGTCCGGCTGATTGGCTACCCATTTTCGCTGGACATAAGTCGCGCTAAGACAGTACTGCGTTACGAGCCGGAAATCACCATCCGCGAGGGAATGTCTAGAGTTTGAACGTCAGGCCTTGAATTATGAATGAACTTATAATTGAAAATTCACAATTCAAGGCCTGACCCCATATGTGCATATGTGTTGTTCACTTAATCTCAAACGTAGCTCGAGATTTCAATAAAGCCACGTTCGTTTAGCCGGAATTTTAATTCCAGTATCCTGACTAAAAATATTTTCTGTATGGACTAGCCTCATTTCCTCAAAACGACTCGTTTGGCTGAGTCCATCGGGTTGCCATAATCGTGCATAGATTAACTTCGCTTCGCTTAGGGAGATTCTATAGAATGAAGCAAGTTCTGAGATTGATTTTTCTGAATCGTTTTTCAGTCCTGTAATTCTCAGATGGAAATTATGAATAAAATTTTTTATTTTTACCCGCTGAGATGGATCCTGGAGGTTGGATTGATTCACATTCATGACAACCCCTTGATATTCAGAAATAAAATCGTACATATTCATTATCTTAGTTATGATTGGATCATATGAGAATGGAGGATTAAGTAAGGTAATATCTAATGAACATTCTTTTAGTTTTTCAAAGCGAATGTTCGTAGCACCAGCTAAAACCCAATCAAATTTATCAAAATCTTGAGGATAAATATGCTTTAAATATGATTTTAAAAGCCGTGCATATCCTGTAGGAGTGTCAATACCGGTGATAATCACATCTTTTTTTAAATCTATAGTTCCGCATAAATCTAAAATTCCTCCATGAACAGGCATTATTGCCGCAATATCCGTGTATTTGTCTTGAAGTGCCATAGATAAAGTATCGTCATAAGACATGAATACGATGTCTGACCTGTGATCCCTCAAATCATGATGCGCTTCCTCAGCATTTTTAACGTAATTTACATGGATTCCCAGATTATTTTTAACAGGCTCTAAGATAAAAAATACAATATCTTTGAATGCGGAGATTTGAAGAGTATTATCTTTCATGCTGTTCAATTATTCCCAAGTAATTTGGCATTCCTGACTATGCGGGTACTTGATTCAACTAGTTTTTCTTTCAGCTTGTTTAGACCAGGATAAACTAATTTTCCTTGACGCTTTGCAATCTTGCCATCAACGATCACTGTATCAACATTGTGCCTCTCAGCATAAAAAAGAATTGACTGAAGAGGATTGTGCACTGGCCAAAGATTTATATCTTTAAGATTAATAAGTATCAAATCAGCCTTCATGTCTTTAGCTATCTTACCGATTAATTTATCCAAATGGAGAGCCTTTGCACTATTAATCGTGATCCACTCTAAAGCTTGATCACAAGAGAGACCAATACCGTTGACTCCAGAACCTGAGTCTAATAGGGTCTGATTATCAAGCGCGCGCTGTGTTTGCAGGGCAAAGCGTAGTTGTGCGAATAAATTTCCAGAAATATTTGATGGAATATCTGTTCCCAAAGCCGGCTCTCCACCAGCTTGCAACAATTTCCCAGTTGCTGGAAAACCATGTCCCATTTGCATTTCAACTTCAGGTGTTATGCTAAGTGATGCACCATGATCAGCGATCATTTGATATTCTTCCAATGTCAGATTATTACCATGCACAAAGTTAATTCGGCTATCTAACAAGCCCGCCTCATGTATCTTTTTCACGCCTAATTTTGCCAAGCCTACACCGATATGCATGCTCGCTAAAACATTCAAGTCTCGGGCTAATTGAATATCGCTAACAAATACTTCATTCGTTGTGAAATCTGGTCCTCGCAAAGCAAGTCCCATTTGTATTCGCCCCTCAGCTTGAGAATGGTGTTTCTTTAAAAACTCAACCGCATCATGGGAATGCCTTTCAGAACTGTTAAACCACCACTTTGCAGCATCGATTCCAGGCGTGCCATAAGTAAATACAGCTCGAATGCCAGAATCCTCCAAGCCTTTCAGAGCACTCTCTGCATAATCAAGTCCATTAATGTTATTACACCAATCAAGTAGGCAAGTTACTCCAGCATCCAGTTGTTCCAAAGCACCACACAAGTTGGCAAGATACATATCTTCTGGTGTAAATTCACAACCAAGAGTATCGAGCATTTTTTCAAAATAATCGGATAAGCTCCAATTTCCGGCCACTCCGTGTAATCCTGCTTGCCATACATGAATGTGTGCATTCACCAACCCTGGCATGATAATCATGTCATGAGCTTCTATAATTTCTGCATCATTTTTTTCGATGTTTGGCCCTATATCATTAATCTTGTCGTTGATAATTAAAATGTCTACTTGATGCATGAACCAAGGGTTCGTTCTGTCTAGTAGCAAACCATTACGAATCAAAATAGGTCTTTTTTCCATGGTTTATCCAACTCGTTTACTTTGATGCCCTAGGTCTTATGGTTATGCACAGCTGCAATGCAGGTGACTTCAACCAAAAGTCCGGGATTAGCCAATGCCGCTACTCCAACTGATGTGCTCGTGTAAGAAGAAACGGGCATGCATTCTTTTCTGGTAGTAAAATAAGCTAAACCATTTTTTTCTATATCAACTACATAGGAGGTCATGGCCAGAATCTGTGATAAATCGGAGTTCGCAGCATGTAAAGCAAATTCTATGTTTTTGAATAATTGCCGGGTTTGAGACTCTATATCCTTACCCACCAATCTTCCGTCCCTATCTTCTCCCGCTTGTCCTGTCACAAAAATTAAATCATTGAATTGAACACATTGTGTAAAACCATACTTATCATAAGAAAGAAGTTCAGGTACCTGAATCACCTTTTTGTCCATAGTCCTATCTCCTTCAGTCTTTAATGGATGTTATTTCTGTTAGTATAGACCACCTGGTTGCTCACTGGCTTAGCACTTTGGAAATTGCGTCCCGATACAAAAACTTGAGCGTGAAAAATAAATCCCGCTCTCTATAAACTATGCTGAAATAAACCAACAGAAATTTTATTTGCATGGCGCGGTTACTTTACCCACTCCAGCAACCTCCCAGAATAGAAAAATCAAAAACATAGTCATTACCCTCGCTTTGACTCTTTTTAACTCAAAAGCTACAATCGCGCGATTTTTGCCAATTTAAAAAATTTAGGTAGCTTCTGAAGGACATACAGCAAGGAATGCTTTTCAATTTAAAACAAAACCAATTGGAGTACATTTTGAAAGTAAATCTGACTGATTATATAAGTACTTTTGCGGCGTTCGACCCAACTTTTGATGCAATAAAATCAAACCCTCTTGTTAAAGTTCAAAATTGTTATCAAACTACAAAATCTTTTCTGGCGTGTTTAGAGAAGTTCGCGCTTAATTTTCCACAATTAAAACAGATTAGAGCAAAATTAGCAGATCTCAATGAATTTTTTGCCGATATGCTCTTAGAGCAAACTAATGGTACATTACAACTCGCTGAAGGAGCAAATCTGCAGGTTGCAAAAAGTCGTAATAAACTTAGCCACGCGTTAGCAAAAAAGATTATTCAGGACCCAGACGAATTATTAGAACCAATCGAAGAGTTTCTTGAGGATATTAAGAAACAACTCAGCCTATCCAAGCAAGTAACACTTGATGAAAAGAAAAAACTAGACGATGTTGATTTAAATCTTCTGACTCACTCCATGATCTCTCTTGGATTCCAGGACAGATTTTTTGGTGGTGCTACTGATATCAATGCAAAAACACAACGTTCTAACGAATCTTTATTTGCAAATAAAGATTTCAGCAATTTAGCTAGCCCTACAACAAAAACTCAAGATCAAGATGAGTTGTTTAACATAGCCTCAACGTTGCAACAATTTATAGATAGAACGAATGTCATAGAAAATAAATTCGGATTTATGCCGGAGGAGTCAACCCACTACACCCCCACTCTATAAATCGGACATAAGCCAAGGAAGGCTGGTTTCTAAAGCAATACCTTTCAAGACAATGACGATGCACACCCTCTAAAGTTGAGTCACTCCCCCATCAACGAAAAGCTCACTTCCTGTAATATAAGAAGACTCCGAGGCAAGCAAGAAAGCAACAGCCGCAGCAACTTCTTCTGCAGATCCAAAGCGTTTCATCGGATTGGCAGCCTTGATATCTTCTAAAACCTTATTCACCTGATCTGCGGGAAGCCCCCCTTCGACGAACCACAGTGGTGTATCAATTGGTCCTGGGCTGACGGCATTGACCCGAATTTTTCGCTCCAAAAGACTGGCTGCAAAAGTACGTGCCATGGAGCGTACTGCCGCTTTAGTCGCACTGTACACTGAGGCGGTTGCGCGACCTGTACTTCCAGCAACAGAAGAATTCACCACAATGGATGCACCCTCCGCCAAATGTGGAATTGCTTTTTGCAGGGTAAAAAAGACGCTTTTAACATTGGTATTCATGAGATAATCGAAATGCTCTTCCGTCACTGCTTCTACCGGTTCAAAGAGTACCGTGCCTGCATTGGCAAAGAGTCCATCAATAAGACCCACCTCTTTTTTAATTGAAGAAAACAAGGCGTCAATATCACTGATGCGACTGGCATCAGAAACAAGGGTGTGCGCTTTTTTTCCAAGGGTTTTTACAGCAGCTTCCAGTTTCGTTTGATTGCGGCCGGTGATGATCACGCGCCCACCTTCATCAGTAATTCGTTTTGCAACAGCAAAACCAATACCACTGCTTCCACCAGTAACCACCACCGTCTTTCCCTTAAATCGCATGATTTTCTCCCAATGTTTTGTTTGGTACATTTCGACTGCTGATCGGCATGGAAAGTAATCCTGACGCATCAAGACTAAACCTACCTTGGCCTGCTGTTATTTATCGACGTTTAATGTAAATTATTAGCTTAAATTCCTTCACGATACAATCTGAGTCCATGAATAACGCACGATTGACTACAGCACTTATACCTGAGTTATATTGTTCTAATATAGACCTTAGCTTGTCTTTTTATACCGAAATATTAGGATTTAATATTCAATATCAACGTAGCGAAGAACAATTTGCGATGCTCGAGCGTCAAGGAGCGCGTTTGATGTTGGAGGAAATAAAGCAAGTGGGGCGAATATGGTTAACTGCCCCACTCGAGGTCCCTTTTGGTCGGGGGATAAATTTACAAATAAAAACGACTGCGGTCGATCAATTATACAGCCACATTCAACGCTATAAAATCAACCTCTTTATGCCTATCGAAGACCGATGGTATCAAGCGGGTGATCTTAAAATCGGCCAACGCCAATTCATTATTTTAGATCCCGATGGTTATATGTTGCGCTTTGCTGAAGATTTAGGGGATAAAATATGAAATATGTCGCATTGCTGCGTGGGATCAATGTGGGTGGGCACAAAAAAATTGCGATGCGTGATTTGTGTCTTTTGTTTGAGACTCTGGGCTTCAAGCAAGTAAAATCCATTCTGCAAAGCGGGAATATAGTGTTTGAGGCAACGCCTCACGTGTCGGAGACACAACTTGAGCAGCAGATTGCCTCTGCTATTGATCAACAATTGCAATTAGACATTGCCGTATTGGTGCGCCGCAAAGAATCGCTCGTTGAAATAATCCGCAACAACCCATTTTCTGCGCTGGCGATTTCCGACCCAAGCCATTTGCTGGTCATGGTTGTGGATAAGAATCCTTCATCTCCAGCCCTGGAAGCGCTCATCAAATGCATCCAGGGACGAGAACAAATCATTGGTGGTCATCAATGTCTCTATTTGGCTTATCCTGATGGGATAGGCCGTTCCAAATTAACCCATCAATTGATAGAGAAAAAACTTGGCCTACAAGGCACTGCACGAAATTGGACAACGCTTGCCAGGATCCATGCGTCTATGCCCTAAATCTTGATATCAGGCAATTTCTCATTGATTAAGAAACCGCTCGATTGAGGGTTTCTTTAGCTAAAGTCAGGCGACGCTCGACTTCCCCTAACTCTGCTTTTAAATGCAAAATCGCATTGGCATTGGGATTATGCCTCAGATGTTCCAAAGCCTTAGTCATTGCTTGCTGTTGTTCTTCCAAGGTTTTGACTTCCGTCTCCAGATCACTGATCCATTGCCGCCGAGTACTTAGCATCTTAATGCCAAATGAAGGTTTTTCCTCTGGTTTATTCTTACCCTGATGCATTTGACATAAGACAACCAAAACATTAATTTTTTGTCGGATTCGTTCTGCCAAATAAAACGCGCTGCGTTTATTTTGTTGCTTACCTAAAGCGTGGATGTCTGCTTTAATTTCCGCAATACATGCAGCACCACTGATTTCTGCATCAAGACGGAATAGGCCTTTAGGCAAGCGTTTACCTGAAAAAAATGGACCAAGCTCGCTAATTTTCCATTCCAATTCGGGTAACCTTGCCATTAACTGGCTTAGTAATTCATTAGATTCTGCTGGTCTATCCATTTGCTTTGGCCATCATGCTTTGGTCCATAAATGCCCCTTCTTACTGAGGACAAGAAACGTATGCAAGGATCGTTAATCTGGAACAGCCTCCAATACTGCTGCTTTTTCTTGCGACCAAGAACTGATAAATGGGGGTAAACACATTAAAATTAAGCCACCAATTAAGGTCATTTCATAACGGACAATACCGCCAACGTTGATCCCTTCTGGCGGAATAAAACTCACCGCTAAGGTAGCACATACCCCAACGATGCCAATACCTGCGACAAATAACATTCCTGCTATTCCGCCTGGGATTGCAAAAGGTCGATGATGGTGCGGCTCCGAAAAACGCAATTTAATTGCTGCAGCAAACATGATGAAATACATCAACATATACAATTGTGCTGCTAAAGCAGTTAATAACCAATAAGAGCCATTCACACTCGGCATAAATAAGAATAAGGCGGATAAGACGGTGACAATGCTCGCCTGAGTATAAAGCATCACCACTGGGGCACCTTTTGCATTCGTACGTTGGAAGTAATCTGGCAAATTACCATCCTCAGCAGCAACCAATAATCCTTTTGTGGGGGCAATGATCCAGTTACTCACACCACCGAGACCGCCCAGCACCAGCATTAAAGCAACTACAGGCATCATCCAGTACATTTGATAGCTGGAAAAGAATGCCTCGAATGCTTGCATAATACCCGCTACTAAATTGATATCTTTTCCAGGTAAAACAATCGCAATGGCTAAGGATCCAAGAATTAAAGTACTTAAAATAATCCCTACCGAATAGATTAAAACCTTGGGAAAAGCATGTTGTGGGTTGTTGACATCATTCGCATGGACTGTCGCAATCTCGATACCACAAAAGGACATAATAATCGCGGTTAAGGATACCCACATCGATTTATCAGACAAATGAGGCACGATACTGGGAATATCAAATTGAATCTGTAAGGGATTCCCTTGGGTCATCCATACAACCCCAAGACCAATAATTAATGACATAGGTAACAATAAACCCGCAAGAGAACACAAATTACTGAATGCGGCAGAAGATTTCATTCCGCGCAGGTTCAAAATCGTAGCACCCCAAAAACAACTGACGATGATTGCCCATAGAAAAACAGGATTGCTGGTTAACTCAGGATTGATTAAATAGCCAATAGTTCCGGCGACAAAAGATAAAATTGTGGGATACCAAATGACATTTTCGATCCATTGCAACCAAATGGCCAAGAACCCCATTTTTTTACCAAAAGCCTGTTTTACCCAGATATAAATCCCCCCTGACGAGCCCATCCTGAAGCCAACTCTGCTGAAACCAAGGCGGTGGGAATTAGAAAAAATAAAGCACCCAAAACAAAATAAAAGATTAATTGACTACCAAATAAGGCTGTAGCAGGCAAATTGCGTATGCTGTCAACAGAGCCAACGGTTATCATAGTCAGACTGAAAATTGTCAGTGAATGTTTTTTATCGATCATCGCATTCCTTCAGTGCAGTTTTGGGCATGCAGAAGCTTAATTATATAGAAATTAGCTTAAGAAACCCTTAATAATAGGGTAATAATTAAACAAAATGTTCCTTAATTTTGTTTGGTAACCCGCGAATTTTTAATACGCACTGTAAAATAACATGATTTAATCAGAAAATCTCTGCCTTTTTTCCTGTCTTTATGCACAAAATCACTCGTCCCCGCAAGAGAAGTGGACACTACTGATATTTAGATAGAGCCCATATTAGCCGGCTTGGGGAGTGTGGCCTTAATCGCGGATTACGGCATGCTCCAACCCGAGCTGCATCCCCTTAAGTTGAGACGATATTCCCAACAGTTTCATATCATGGCTTCTCTGTGCTATAGTTTCTATTTTTTTCGGGCACTACATTATGTTTGAAACCTTAACCGAACGTTTGACTCGCACCTTTAAAAATTTACGGGGACAGGGTCGATTAACTGAAGAGAATGTACAACACGCCCTGCGCGAAGTCAGGCTTTCACTGCTTGAAGCAGATGTTGCATTGCCTGTTATTAAAGAATTTATTGAACAAGTAAAACAAAAAGCATTAGGGCAAGAAGTCTTAACGGAATTAAATCCTGATCAAGCCTTTATTAAAATCGTTCATGATGAATTAATCCATATCATGGGCGATGAGCGTGCCGAGCTTAATTTTAAAACCCAACCACCTGCAGTTTTTTTAATGGCAGGATTGCAAGGCTCTGGTAAAACAACCAGTACTGCGAAATTAGCTCGTTATTTAAAAGAGTCTGAGAATAAAAAAGTAATGGTAACCAGCGTCGACGTCTATCGACCTGCAGCAATACAACAGCTTAAAGTATTGGCCGATCAAATAGGTGTTACCTTCTTTCCAGCAGAGGCCAATGAACAGCCACTTGCCATTGCAAAAAAATCGCTTGATGCCGCAAAAAAACAATATATGGATGTTTTGCTGATTGATACAGCAGGCCGCTTGCATATTGATGCGGATATGATGGCTGAAATTAAAGGCCTGCACAAAGAAATTAATCCAATTGAAACCCTGTTTGTTGTCGACAGCATGACCGGGCAAGATGCTGCAAATACCGCAAAAGCTTTTCATGAAGCCCTGCCGCTAACCGGGGTCATTCTGACCAAAACCGATGGTGATGCACGAGGGGGAGCTGCTCTTTCTGTAAAACAAATTACCGGCCAACCGATTAAATTTATTGGAAGTGGTGAAAAAGTAGAGGCGTTGGAGCCGTTTCATCCTGAGCGGATAGCCTCAAGAATTCTTGGCATGGGAGATATTCTCACGCTGATTGAAGAAGTTGAGCGTAAAGCGGACAAACAAGCCAGTGAAAAACTTGCTAAAAAACTGAAAAAGGGCAAAAGCTTTGATTTGGAAGACTTTAAACAACAGCTTCTGCAAATGAACAATATGGGTGGTATTTCTGGAATGATGAGCAAACTACCAGGTGTCAGTCAAATGATGCCACAACAGGCAATGAAACAAGTTAGCGATAAAGCCATGGCGCAAACCATTGCCATTATTAACTCCATGACACCCAAAGAACGTCGTATACCCAAGCTTATTGTGGGTTCACGCAAAAAACGCATTGCTTTGGGATCGGGAACACAAATACAGGATGTGAACAAGTTATTGAAGCAATTTGAACAAATGCAAAAAATGATGAAAAAATTTACCAAACCTGGTGGAATGCAAAAAATGATGCGTGGACTTGGTGGAATGGCCGGTTTAAAAGGCATATTACCCGATGATTTTAAATAATTCGCAAGAATTACTTCACATGCTGAATTAATTTTCGTACAATACACGGCATTTTTACGTAACCACTCTAAAGTAGAGGAAAACAATGGTCGTTATACGTTTATCAAGAGGTGGCGCCAAAAAGCGTCCGTTTTATCATATGGTCGTTACTGACAGTCGCAAACGCCGCGATGGCAGTTATATTGAGCGTATCGGTTATTTTAACCCTGTAGCACGTGGGCAAGAAGTACGTTTGCACATTGATGCAGAAAAATTAAGCCAATGGCAAAAAGTAGGCGCACAATTGTCTGATCGCGTAAGCGCTTTAGTCAAAGAGTTTAATAAAAAAGGCCAAGCTGCTTAATAACGTGAATAATCAGGACAACTGGATAGTAATAGCCCGTTTTGGGCGGCCACATGGTGTTAAAGGTTTTGTTACGGTTCACTCCTTTACAGAGCCTCGAGATAATGTGCTGAAGTATACAAATTGGCATGCCTTTATCAACAATAAATGGCAGCCAATAAAATTATTGCGTGCTGAAGTGCAAACTAAATCCATCATAGCCCAAATTGAAGGTTATCCTGAACGCGAGTCAGTAGCTCACCTCACTAATATAGAAATTGCAGTTCAACAGGAACAACTGGAAACACTAAAACCTGGTGAATATTATTGGCATCAACTTATAGGAATGAACGTGATAAACCAAAAAGGTCAATCTTTTGGGACTGTCACCGAAATAATTCCTACAGGTGCAAATGATGTTTTGGTTGTAGAAGGTAATAAAAGACACTTAATACCTTACTTACTCGACCAATTTATATTAGATATTGATACCAACCAGCAATTAATTACTGTTGATTGGGATATGGATTTTTAAGTGGTACTTCATCTCGGAGTAATCAGCTTAATACCCGAAATACTGAATGCGTTAAACTATGGCATTACGGGTAGAGCAATTGAACAGAAATTAGTCAAAATTGATTACTGGAACCCAAGAGATTGGTCTTCCAGGCCCTATAGGCAAGTCGATGATAAGCCTTATGGTGGCGGTCCGGGAATGGTTATGATGTATGAGCCCTTAAAAGGGGCAATTATGCAGGCGCGCAGTCAAATGCCGAGTCATTGTAAAACGGTTTACTTGAGTCCTCAAGGTAAGGTAATTCGACAAAAT
The DNA here is from genome assembly GCF_900635815.1 of Legionella cherrii. Taxonomy (NCBI): domain Bacteria; kingdom Pseudomonadati; phylum Pseudomonadota; class Gammaproteobacteria; order Legionellales; family Legionellaceae; genus Legionella; species Legionella cherrii. The sequence continues at coordinate 1,322,498 of NZ_LR134173.1, read as the reverse complement.
GACTTAAATCAAGTGGCACGTGACAAACAACCCTTGCTGTTTATTGCCGGGCGATATGAAGGAATTGATGAGCGTATTCTTCAACAATATGTTGATGAAGAATGGTCTCTCGGGGATTTTGTTTTAAGTGGCGGTGAGCTGGCTGCTACGGTATTTATCGATGCAATAATTCGTTTAATACCAGGGAGTCTAGGGCATCTTGGTTCAGCAGAACAAGATTCTTTTATGAATGGTTTACTGGATTGCCCTCATTATACTCGACCAGCAACCGTTGACGGGTTAGAGGTGCCACCCGTTTTGATAGGTGGTAATCACAGAGATATAGAACTGTGGCGAAGAAAGCAATCTCTGGGTAAAACTTGGCTTAAACGTCCAGATTTACTTGAAAAAATACAGTTAAGTGAAACAGATAAGCAATTGCTTGCTGAGTTTATGTATGAACACGGTGATTCCTAAAGGATGAACCAATTTGAGGAGTAGTCCATGACTAATATTATTGACCAACTGAATGCTGAGCAAATGCAAGGTAAAGAGATCCCTGTTTTCAACCCAGGTGATACTGTTTTGGTTCAAGTGAAAGTAATTGAAGGTAACCGTGAGCGTTTACAAGCATTTGAAGGTGTTGTTATCGCAAAACGTAATCGCGGTTTGAATTCTGCATTCACTGTTCGTAAAATCTCTCACGGTGTTGGTGTAGAGCGTGTGTTCCAAACTTACAGTCCTATTGTTGATAGCATTACCGTAAAAAGACGTGGTGATGTGCGTCGTGCTAAACTTTATTACCTCCGTAACTTAGCTGGTCGTGCAGCACGCATCAAAGAAAAGTTAACCGGTAAAAAAGCAGATTAATACCTAATTCCTGAACATCAATGATCCCCGTGCATACGGGGATTTCTTATTTATAGTAAGTATTCACGCCCTATTCACTAAAAGTCTTGTGTTAAAATTAAGCCCCAAGATTCAAACTGCCCCCTAGACTTTTTATACGAAAAAATTTTGCTTTGAAAGTAAAATATTCCTAATCCAAAGTTTTTCTAAAAAGTAAAATTGCTGAAAAAACCATAACAACCATAAAGAGTAGAATAGGCCAAATATCAGGCCAGAGAATGCTAAAATCCGCCCCCTTCAACATTATATTGCGGGTAATTCTTAAAAAGTGCGTTAAGGGGATCAATTGACCTATGTATTGCGCCCACATTGGCATTCCGCTGAATGGAAACAAAAAACCCGAAATCATTATTACAATTAACATATAGGCATTAGTTGAAGCAACCGCTTGAAATTGGGTTTTTGCGAAGGCGGACATAGCTAACCCCATTGCCAAACTTCCAATAGAGTAAGGTGCCATGATGACCAGATACAGCAGTAAACTTCCATGAAAAGGCACAGAGAAAACAAAATAAGAAATAAATAAGAGCATAAATAAGATCAGATAACCCACTATAAAATGTGGAATAACTTTACCCAAAATAATATTTGCTGCGCTCAGTGGCGTGATTAATAGTGTTTCGAAAGTACCTACCTCATATTCAGCTGTAATTGACATCGCAGTTAGAAGGGTCAGTGTTGTAAGCATCAATACGGCAATTAATCCAGGAACAATATTATATTGTGAGAACCCTTCAGGATTAAACTTGGCATGTATATCAAATTCAAAAGGGGTCTGTTGTGAAGAAAGATAAGCAAGAGAACCACGCGGATCATGTTCAAATAATTGAGCCGGGAGAGCGGCGGCTGCTCGAAATGCATTTGAAATTGCAACTGGGTCGGAGGCATCCGCTTCAATGAGCACATGCGGTTTTCTTCCTCTCAATAAATCCCTTGAAAAATTGGGCGGTATATTAATAACAAAAAGGCCTCTTCCGCTAAGCAATAAATTATCGGCCTCTTTTTCAGATCGGGCAATAGAATCTAAGGAAAAGTATTCTGTATGTTTAAGACCTTCCAATAAAGTGCGGGTAAATGAATTAATTTCAGAGGATATAACGGTCGTTGGTAAAAATTTGGGATTCGTATTAATCATAAAACCAAATAATAATATTTGCAGAACAGGAACTAAGAATAGGAACATAAACGTAGAAATGTTGCGTTTGATCTGGATAAATTCCTTTTTAGCAACCGATATGACACGACAAAAATCTGTTTTTATCATTTATAATCTCTGATCGCCATACGTAGAGAGCCAAACAAAAACATCATCTAAAGTCGAATCAATTATTTTCCCATAAAAACACTCGCTTTCGATATAGGGCTGGATTGCTCTCGACAATTCCTCCTTATTTTTACTGCTTACATGGAGTGAATTATGAAATCGTAAAACTTGATCGACTCCCTCGGTAGACTCTAATTGATGGGATAGCATCGCAATATTTTTGCCTTTTATTTCCCATGTGGTCAAATTTACAGAGTTTAAAATTTCTTCAATCGTTCCCGACATAAGGGTTCGTCCATAACACATGTATGCAATTTTGTTACATTTATCTACTTCATCTAAATTATGAGAACTCAATAAAATGGTAATTCCTTCTCTTGATAATTGATGCATCAAATCCCAAAACTCTCGTCTTGCCTTGGGATCAATATTAGCGGTTGGTTCATCTAATAATAACAATAAGGGATCATGCAATAAAGAAACAGCCAATGATAAGCGTTGTTTCCACCCCCCAGATAAAGTTCCTGAAATTTGATCTTTGTATTTTTCTAAATCAAATTTGTGCAAGTACTTTTCTATTTGATTCTTTCGATCAACTACACCATAAACCTCAGAGAAAAAGAGCATATTTTCATAGACAGTCAGATCTTTATACAGACCAAAACTCTGCGACATATATCCAACAAGTGCTTTGATCCGACGAGATTCTGTCAAGATGTCAAAGCCAACACACTCACCAGTACCTGAATCAGGAATGATCAGACCGCATAGCATTCTTATAGAAGTTGTTTTTCCAGCTCCATTGGGACCAAGAAAGCCATATATATCACCATATTCAACTTTAAGATTAAGATTGCTAACTGCCTGATATTTTTCGAATTTTTTAGTTAAATTTCTTACATCGATAATATAATTGCTTTTATCCATAAAAAACCCTATTTCTTCCCCGAAAATTTCAAAAAAAGCTTTTGAAATAAAGATGGTTGATGCATGGTTATAAATTTTTTAACAAGCTCTGTTTCTATAACTAATAACTCACTATCGATTTTTGCAAACGCGTCTTCATTTCTTTTGATATCCTTCATAAATTCTGCATCCCCAAACATTTGATTTATTTTAATTACCTTAAGACTGCTCTCTTTTTTATTGAGAAGAACAACCTCACCTTTGAGGAGATAATAACAAGCATCAGCAGCATCCCCCTCTTTATACAAATAGGTACCTGCAGTAACCTGAATATTTATTGCTGTTTTCACCATTGTCTGTATTTTCTCATGGGAAAAATTACTAAACAGATGATGAGCACGAATAAACTGAATTAAAAGAAATTCTTCACTTAACTTTTTCAAATTAGGATATTTTATCTCCGGCTGCTCCAAAAAACTGAGAAAATCATAAAGACTAATTTTTAGTAATTGCATAGGGGTAAGTGCTTTCACTGTAGCCGTTCGAAGACCTGTCTGAGAAACAAAACCCTCTGAGGATAAACCTATAATATCGCCTTTTGTTAATTCAGATATACGCATAGACTGTCTTGTTCCCTGCGCATGCACAGCTCTTGTTACTTCTGCTCTTCCTGAAATAATTAAAAAAATACAATCAATCGGTTCACCCTCAACAACAATAACTTGATCCGCTTCAACATGCTCAGGTTTCGCATATCCAATTAATTGATGCGCATTTGAACGATTGAGAAGACAGAAAAGAGGATGCTGTAAAATAAGCTCCTCATAATTTTCAGCGTTCTGTTTCATAAACTATCTGTTCTCTCATCAGCACGACATTATTATCATAATCAATTAGTCTAAGGTTCTTCTAAAAAGTACGATTCCAAAAAAAATAATAACTATGGAAAATAAAATTATAGGCCACGTATCAGGCCATAAAATATCCCAACCGGCACCTTTTAACATGCTGTTTCGCGTGATCCTTAAAAAATGCGTCAGCGGTATCGTTTGACTGATTGATTGTGCCCAATGTGGTACGCCAGTAAATGGAAATAAAAAACCCGAGACCATAATTGCGACCAGACCATAGGCGTTCGTTAAACCTACAGCCGCAAATTGTGTTCGAGTAACAGCCGAGATGGCGAGTCCTGTTCCTAAGCTGGAAATAGAGTAAGGGGCTAAAAGTAATAAATACAGGAAAAAGCTGCCATGAAAAGGAATGGAAAAAATAAAATAAGCGATTGCCAACAATATAAATAAAAGTAAATACCCTAAAATAAAATAGGGTATCACCTTACCAAAAATAATATTAACTGGAGTTAAAGGCGTTATTAATAAGGTCTCGAATGTTCCTCGTTCAAATTCTGAGTTTATAGATACCGCTGTTAAAACAGTTAATGTGGAAAAGATCAATAAAGCAATTAATCCAGGTATGGTATTGTATTGTGGAATACTTTCAGGATTGTATTTAGCTTGAATATCAAAAATGAATGGAGCATCCGTGGAAGCTAAATAACTCAGTGGGCCCTGTAAATCATGTTCAAAAACTTTAGAAGGTAATTCAGATGCAGCACGAAACGCATTTGAAACCGCTACAGGGTCTGAGGCATCAGCCTCGATCAATACATGCGGGTGCTTTCCACGAATTAAATCCCGGGTAAAATTGGGAGGAATATTAATCACAAAAAGCACCTTTCCACTCAGTAATAAGCGCGCGGCTTTTTTTTCATCCGCAGTTATGGTTTCAATTGAAAAATAATTCGTGTTTTTTAGACCCTCTAATAAAGTTCGGGTTAAAGGAGTATCCTCAGAGGTAATCACTACGGTTGGAAGGTTTTTGGGATTGGTGTTTATAATCGCCCCAAACAATAGTATTTGCGTCACTGGGATGATAATCAACCATGAGAAAATCAAAAAATCTCGTTTGATTTGAATAATTTCTTTTTTTGCAATCGACCAGATACGAAGAAATTCATTTTTTATCATTTATCATCCTTGAATGAGAATTAGAAATACTCAATTTTTCTCAAAACAATGTCTGAATTTTCCCAGAAAATGTCCAAATATCCATAAAGATGATTTTGTTGATACGGGGCATTATGGTCTATGGTATCGTAATATGATCATCACTGACAGTCTATTTTTCAATGTGATTTCTTTCATTAATGAAACAGTCACGAAATCGACAGTCAGCAAGCAGACATAAAGCAACATGTTACGGTTCCTGGCATTACTTTTTGACGCAAGTCTAAAATTAATTACAAAAAAATTTTTCATTTTCTTAGATATACTTATGTCAGTGTATTGTCAGGTGCTGTCATTTGGTGGTAAGTTTTTTATTTGTTTCAATTCATTTGATTGATTCGTTTGAGATCAAAATAATATGCGAAAACTCACTCAGCGAGGGTTGTTTCTATTGATAATTTGCACACTTACAGTGAGTTGCAAAAAAGAGAACAATTCATTGCAGGGATATATCGATGCTGATTATACTTATATCTCAAGCAATTTTGCAGGTAATCTTATCAGTCTTGATGCCTCTAAAGGAACTATAGTTCATAAAGGAGATAAGCTATTCACCCTGGATGTACAGCCACAAAAATCCCAGCTCAACAGAGCTCAAGCCAATCTTACCCAAGCTATGGCACAAGTCGAAGTAAAACAAGCCGAACTTGATTACCAGAGTCAATTATTAACTCGTTATCAAAGACTGGTAAAGTCAGGCGGGGTTAGCCTTGAAGAACTTGAAGAAGTAAAAAATAATTACCTTAATGCTAAAGCATCATTAATCTCCCAACAGGCATTGGTCGAATCGTCCAGGGCAGACTTAACCGAAGCAAAATGGAACAAATCAAATAAAGAAGTATATTCTTCAATTTCAGGCTATGTTTACAACACCTATTTCACTGTTGGTGAATTAGTATTATCTGGACGCCCAGTATTATCTATCGTTGCACCTGAAAATCTAAAGGTTGTTTTTTATGTTCCTGAGCCCTTATTAGCTCAGTTAAAATTAAACAACCAAGTCACCATCAGCTGTGATGGATGCAAAGAAAATTACCCTGCGACGATAAACTATATTTCTTCAAAAACAGAATATACGCCTCCTTATATTTTTAGTGAGAGCTCAAGATCAAAATTCGTTTATCGAGTCGAGGCAAAACCAATCAAAACAGCATTCAATAATTTACATCCAGGGCAGCCGGTCAGCATCAACTTGATTTTTTGATCGTTTAAACGAATTTGTTTTGTTCTCATTGTTGATACATCTATTTATATAAGAAGATCAAATGCAAAGAATTTATTTATTTTTATGCACATTAATCCTTACAAGTTGTAAAGTTGGGCCTAATTTTCATTCACCAGATGCCCCAAAAGCAACCCACTATAATACTGGGTCGGTGAAAAATAGAACAGTTGGCGCAAAGAGCCGAGCGGGTCAACCACAACACTTTAATTTTAAAAAGAAGATATCTGCATCATGGTGGGAGATATTTCATTCCAAAGAATTAAATTCATTCATAGAAAAAGGATTAAAAAATAATCCATCAATAGAAATGAGTAAGGCTAATTTGCGTAAAGCACAGGCCAATTTACTTGCTGAGGCAGGACACAATTTATTTCCTACCGTGGATACTCAATTTCTGGCGAGTCGTGAGAGAAATAGTTTACTTGCCACGGGAATTAATATTACACCTATTCCGGGAACTAAACTTCCATTTTCTTCAGTCAATACATTCGACCTGTACAATACCTCTATCAGCGTTCGATATAATTTAGACTTATTTGGCGGCACTCGTCGTCAATTAGAGTCCCTAAGAGCCGCAATTGATTATGAACGTTTTGAATTGGAAGCGACTTATTTAACGCTAACAGCGAATATAGTGACAACAGGCATCACGATTGCATCATTGCAAGAACAGATTAAAACCACAAAAGAACTTATAGCGTGTCAAAAAGAATTGGTAAAATTAGAAAATAGCAACTATGTTCAAGGACATACTTCCAAGCTTACTCTACTTGATAGTGACAATCGACTTAAGGAAACTCAAGCACAACTCCCTACCCTCAAAAATGATTTAGCTAAAAAATATAATGCTCTTGCAATACTTATAGGATCATTGCCGAGCGAAACAGAATTTTTTGATTTTACACTGCAAAATATCCGTTTACCCACAGATCTTCCCGTTACTCTGCCTTCACTTCTTGTCAAACAACGACCCGATATAAAATCCTCTGAATCATTACTGCATAAAGCGAGCGCAGATATTGGCGTGGCAACCGCTAATCTCTACCCTCAATTAAATATAGGTGCTACCTATGCCTGGTACTCAACTGCGCTAAGTACCTTGTTCAATCCTGCAAATAATGTGTGGAATTATGGTGGTCAAATATTCCAAACACTGCTGAAAGGAGGTGAATTACGTGCAAAACGCCAACTCGCTATTGCGGTGTATGATTATGAACTTGCACGATATAAGAAAGTGGTACTTGATTCCTTTCAACAAGTTGCAGATGCCTTACATGCTCTTGAGTTCGGTGCTGAGTTATTGCGTGAACAAGCGAATTCGGAAACAAACACGCGGGAACAATTTAAAATAGTGAGAATGCAATACCAACTCGGTAAAGCGAACTATTTAGCCGTTTTAAGGGCAAAAGAATCCTATTTAAAAATACACTTAAAAGTAATCCAAGCTGAAGCAGCTCGTTATAATGATACTGCCGCGCTCTTTCAATCACTCGGCGGAGGCTGGTGGAATAATAGCTAGGCCCTGTTTACAATTCTACTTTCTTGGCCGAAATGCTTGTAAACAGAGCCTAGTGTTTCTGGAGTTCGTATCCCACTCCTTTTCTTTCCACAGTTGCAGTGGTACGAAGCTTCGCTAAATTTAATTTCATTAACATCTTGATATAAAACCAACCGAGATCAAATTCATTATCCAACAAGGATAGTTTTGCAGAGGTAGGATTGTTATGATGGTTGTTATGTAATTCTTCCCCATTCAACAAAATACCAATACGCATTAGATTATGCGAATTATCCTTTGTATTGAAGTTTCGATAACCATATACATGAGTCAAAGCAGCAAATGCTCCGAATAAGACCATAGTAATCGCAATAATATTGATATCCCACATAACCATACCCCACAAGCCAAAGAGTAGAATGTATAAAGATAAAAAGATGATTAATCCTAACGATTGAAATTTACTAAAGAGCAATTTTTCAAGTGCATCGTTATCAGAAATACTTCCATATTTTTCTATAAGTGATGAAGGGTTACATTCAGCACAAATTTCAAACCCGCTCACAAATAGATTTAATGTCCCTTTATATAACGGGCTGTGCGGATCATTGGGCGAATCTGGGTTTTGATGGTGTAATCTATGGATTGCAACCCACTCTGCTCTGCTTAGTCCCGTAGCAAACCAAAGCCAAAAACGGCTAAAATATCTTATTGAAGGTGCGAGCTCAATTGACCTATGAGTTTCGCTTCGATGTAAATAAATACTGAATACAACAATCGTTATGTGGTAAATAATAAGACAAAATATGACTTTTCCTTTCCATCCCAGATTCACTAACCCGTAAATAAGAATTTCATTGTTGAAAATCAGACAAGAAAACAAATAAATAATCAGAAAAAAGGATACTAATAAAACATCTTTAGATAAAATTCTTTGATTTTGAATTTTCATTACTACCTCACATCCCTACAACTTAGATAAATCAAATAGAGTCATCGCCCATACATTAAAAAACTCTATTCCGCATTTAACTTATTAAAGTTTTTTTCATCCAAAGATTTGATTACCCCATTCGTTTTCCTTAACTCCAGTGGAACTCTATTAAGATCATGAACAACTTTAATTTTCTCTAAAAAGCATAATAAATAATAAGTTATATCTATTTGCCACCAGCGAAATCCCTGGCTTGTTGACCTCTGATAGTAGTGATGATTATTGTGCCAACCTTCACCTAGAGTAATTAAAGCCAGTAGGAAATTATTGCGACTCTCATCTCCTGTATCAAACGGTTTTGTGCCCCATACATGACAGAGAGAATTGATAGAAAAAGTAACATGGAAGAGAATAATTGTTGAAATGATGCCCCAAACAGCTAACTGTAGACCGTTAGTATGCAGGTTAGGATAATGATTTTCTAAAAAATTACCCATAAAATAGAGTAAGAACAGTGTACAAATTGGTACCACATTATCATAGCGATTCAACCAGCGTAATTCTGGATATTTTGCAAAATCCCGTATTGCAGTGTAGTCTGTTTTAAAATTGTTTGAATAAAAAATCCATCCAACATGGCTCCACAATAAACCATGTTTTATGGGAGAATGAGGATCTTGTATTTGCTCTGTATGTCGATGATGAATACGGTGATGGCTTGCCCACCAGAGTGGTCCTCTTTGTACGGAGGCATTACCCAATACTGCAAAAATAAATTGCCAAAAACGATTTGTTTTAAAAGTCTTATGTGAAAAATAGCGATGATAAAAACCAGTTATTGCAAACATCCTAAGGAAATAGAGCACAGCAGCAGTAAAAACTGATGTAAAACTCCATCCAACCCAAAACACCCCCAAACAACACAAATGAAGTAATACAAAGATGAAAACACGAGCCCAATGTATCGTGTCTTGTTCTAAATTATTTTCTTTTAATTCGGTATCTAACCACCCATATATAGAGAGAACTAAAGACTTGAGTTTCATTTTTACCATCTACAAAAAACAAATGAAAATGAAATAAGTGAAAGTTTTTATATCTTCTCTGAATCAAGCATCTTCATTTTATATATAAGCTTGTTGTTTTTTTTTCATCATATGAAAATACAACTCTCCCACTAACATTAACCCAGCATCTGTCTATGTTGCAGGCAGAAAACCATGATTTTAAAAGTGTAGCAGATACTAAAAATTTGGTATTAAATATAGGCTAATAAGCAAAAAAATTACTAAAATTTAACAAAACTAAGGGTTAAGGCCTCTATCCTTTCCCGAAATTAACTCGCTAATTGATTTTTCATGTAAGACCAAGCTGAAAAAACCAATTCCTATCCCGGTAACCCAACGCCAGGTATTTTCCAAGGCTGAAGGAGGGCAAATGTTATCCAAACACGCCAATTCTCCTTTCCCCGGACGCAATTCACGAAGCGAGTTCACATAAGTAGCAATTACCTCGGCTACTTTGGGCGTCAACTCCGTTTGTTCATATAAATAACCAAGAAAGCGTTTTGCCATGCTTAATCGTGTGGCATAAAGTTCATCGTCTTTTATTTTTATGCGTTCTAAATGCAAAATATAATCTTCAAGGATGTATCTAGGCTCAGTAATAGCACGGATATTTTTAAAAGCATCAACTACCTCTTTTTCATCAGCATCTTCTACGTACTGATAAAACTGTGTTTGCATATCTTCTAATCGCTTTTTATAGGTAAATGGGTTTAACTGAGCAAGATTTTGTGTAATCAGCAACTCTGCTTCACGGGGCTTTATTTTTTTTTGCGGCGTTAAGGACACATTGATATCTGAGAGCCTAAAAACCATGCACATAAATAATGCAGTAATAATTATTTTAAGCGAATAGTCCAATTTACCTTGTAACGTTTTAGACTCCAAATCATATACCGCCTGTAAGACAGCTACTTTTTTTGCATCCTCTTCTGAATAATCATTGCTTAGCCATTCAAGAATCAAAAAATTTACGGTGTCTTCTGCACCCATCAGCTCATATTTCTGAGTAATAAAATCGACCCACTCCAAAAAAAGGAGGTACTTTCCTTCATGTAGCGCTTTAATGTATTCAGAACTAGATAAAAGCATAATGGTCCCTTGACTGCTTTTTTCGAATCTTATCCTATACTTAAAAAACATAAACATGCAAATGGTGCACACTATGAAAAGGAAGTGGTATGTAACTATTGCTGTATCTCTTTTACCCTTGAGTTTAGCACTTGCCAATTCCGCAAATTGTGATTTAACACAATTTCGTTGGGAGTGTGATTTGCCGGTGCAGGTTAAACCAAAGCCTGGAGCCACATCACTGGTGTATTGTGGTAACTCTTATGGCTATCTCACCAAACAGGAGTATGACATATTGGCTCGCTATCAACGCGCCAATGTGAATATGGTTTTAAATATTAATGGTGAATATATAGACAGTCCTTGTATCGGCGCGCAAAGATAGTACAATAGCTCTCTTTCTTATCCCGATTATATATTTGGGAAATATCGTAGCCTGGGTAGAGCGCAGCGGAACCCAGGTTTTTCTATATTTAGTTTTCCGAATAAGTAGATTAATGAGATGATCATTGAACTCGATGGTATTCCTATAGAAATATCAAGAAAAAAAATTAAAAACATGCACTTACGTATTTATCCCCCTGATGGATTAGTTAAGGTGAGTGCCCCTTTGCGGTTCAGTGAACAGCTGATAAGACAAAATCTTGAATCTAAAACTGCATGGATACATCAGCAAAGAGAACGCATCCGTAATCGGGCCATTGCTGAAGAATGTACCTTTGCAACGGGAGCCACTGTACCATTCAAAGGGAAAAAGTATTTACTCATCATTGAAGAACATCATGGCCCTACACAGATTAAAATCAATGATGAACTGATGTACTGTTTTACTCAGCCCAATAGTTCTCCTCCACAAATACAAACCATTCTGGAACGTTGGTATAAACATCAAATGCAGATATTATTGCCTGATCTCATTCAACATTGGGAAACGATTATTGGTGTCAAAGTCAGCGAATGGGGAATAAGAAAAATGAAAACCCGTTGGGGTTCATGTAATACTAAAGCAGCACGTATCTGGTTAAATCTCAACCTCATCAAAAAACCTACGATTTGTCTGGAGTATGTTCTTGTTCATGAATTAATTCATTTGCTAGAACCAAGCCATAATAAACGCTTTTATGAACTAATGAGCCAATTCATGCCACAATGGCGTGAGTATGAATACCAACTTGAAGGACGAATGCTTTGATTGATTCAGAACAACTTATTCAGAACCTTTGTACTCAGGGGTTTTATATTATCGATGGTTTTTTAGAACCCAACCAATGCCGCTCATTACGAGTAGTAGCACAAGAATTGTATGAGCAAGGGCAATTTCGAGGAGCTAAAATTGGCCGTAGATTGGATTCGCACCATAATGAGATCATTCGCTCTGATGAAATTTTTTGGTTGGATGAATATGAGAGCCATCCGACAATACAAATTTTCTTAAAGCAAATGCAGTATTTAGCTCAAATATTGAATCAGTCACTCTTTTTAGGTTTGCATGAATTTGAAACCCATTTTGCTGCCTATCAGCCTGGCACCTTTTATAAAAAACATGTCGATCAGTTTGCTACCCAAAAAACACGAAAAATCTCCTGTGTCTATTATTTAAATCATAATTGGGAACCTGAATTTGGTGGGGAGTTAAAACTCTACAATACAGAAGATCAATTGCTTAAAAAGGTTTTACCCTCCGAAAATCGCTTCATCTGTTTTAATAGCGAATTACCTCACGAGGTTTGCGTTACGCATCAACCTCGCTACAGCATTACGGGTTGGATGAAAACTCAATCGTCTTGTTTATTGAATCGGAGCGAGTTCTCCAATTCACTCACCTCATTCCAAGGGTAGAATCTCAAAACGGCGGCATCGTGTTACGAAGGGAGCTCCCCCTGCATTTGGGGGAGGGAGTAATGACTCGCGAAATAATAGGATTATTGTGTATAATAATCTTTTTATTTTCACTAAATCGCTATGCACGCCTTAGACATCAAACAGTTATATAAAACCTATGCAAATGGGGTACAAGCCGTAAAGGGCATTGATTTAACCATAAACCAGGGTGATTTTTTTGCTTTATTGGGTGCTAACGGCGCGGGAAAATCAACTACCATTGGTTTAATTACGACATTACTTAATAAGACATCGGGTAGCATCAGTATTCATGGTTATGATTTAGAAAAGGAAGCGGAGAAAGCCAAATCGTGTTTAGGACTTGTACCCCAAGAAATCAATCTCAATATTTTTGAAACCTGTGAACAAACTCTCCTAAATCAAGCCGGCTACTATGGAATTTCACGAAAATGCGCACAACCCCGAGTTGAGTCCCTACTACAGCAATTAGGCCTCTGGGAAAAAAGAAATTCAATAGCACGCCATTTATCGGGAGGAATGAAACGTCGACTCATGATCGCCAGAGCCTTAGTTCACCAACCTAAGGTATTGATTCTTGATGAGCCTACGGCTGGTGTCGATATAGAAATCCGTCACAGTATGTGGGAATTCCTAACCCGAACCAATGCAGAAGGGACAACCATTATTCTCACCACTCATTATCTGGAAGAAGCAGAACAACTGTGTAAAAACATTGCCATCATTGATCAAGGGGAAATAATAAAAAATACGTCGATGAAGGCGTTGTTACAAACCCTACGCCATCAAACGTTTATTTTCAACACAGAAAACCGTATCGATCTTTTACCCGATTTACATCCCTTTAAACCGACTTTGATCGATAGCACTACAATAGAACTCCGAGTCGATAACCATTTGAATTTAAATGATGCATTCGCCCTGTTCACACAAAACGGCATAAAAATTCATAGTATGCGTAATAAAACGAATCGCTTAGAAGAACTCTTTTTGGATCTGATAAAAAATGGCCATTAAAAAACAAATTATCGCATTATATACTTTGGTTAGACGCGAATTAGTTCGTATGTTTCGCATTTCAACTCAAGTTTTTTTACCGCCAGTGATTACGACGACACTTTATTTTCTCATCTTTGGTAGTTTAATTGGTCCTCGTATCGGCTCGATTCAAGGGGTCAGTTATCCAATGTTCATTGCTCCTGGATTGATTATGATGTCAGTCATTGTCAATTCCTATGGAAATGTATCCTCCTCACTTTATAGCGTCCGCTTTCAAAAAAGTATTGATGAAATGCTCGTAAGTCCAATGCATAACAGTCTCCTGCTGCTTGGATATGTTTTGGGAGGAGTATTTAGAGGATTAATCGTTGCTGCATTGGTCTATATTATTGCGAGTCTTTTCTTAACTATTGAGCTAGGCCATTTGCCGATGACGCTGCTGGTTGTATTGCTGGTATCTGCCGTATTTTCTCTGGCAGGTTTTACCAATGCCATGGTGGCCCGAAACTTTGATGATATTATGATTATTCCAACCTTTGTGCTCACCCCCCTCACCTATTTAGGCGGAGTATTTTACAGTATCAACATGCTTCCTGAATTCTGGCAAAAAATTTCTTGGCTTAATCCTATTCTCTATATGGTCAATGCGCTTAGAAATGCGATGATTGGTCAAAGTGAAGTCAATACATCTTTAGCCATGGCAATTATTGTCCTTATGTTGGCATTACTCACGCTCCTCAACATGATTTTATTAAAAAAAGGGGTAGGCTTTCGCGAATAATCGTCTCCATCTGTTCCCGGAGTTGTCCGCAGAATCAGGAGAAGACGTGATACACTGGCCGGAGTGCGCAGAGTGGCATCAAAAGGCATGTGCTACAAGCGTTCATCTCCAATAAGAAGACCTAGGTTGGGCCTTCGCCCAACAGCATTTTGCTCGAGAGTAACCCATCAAAGAATGGTCGGGCCAAGGCCCAACCGTGCAACCGGGATGAGACTTTAAATCACACCTCCGTTTGCAACCAATCAGGCTTCACCCGAGAGATCCCGGAGTCAGGCAAATTATGGAAATATCTGCTATTGCAGCAGCTTGCGCAGCTTGTGTTGCCGTAGAAGTTGACGTCGCGGTTACTTGCGCTGTAGAAAGATAGGATACACTATCAACACCACTCCCAGCATCATTAGTGACTGTCTTCCCGGCCCCAGTGGTGACTGATACCACATCCGCGGTCGTTGTGACTTCCCCCTCTTTAGGGAAAGGAGCATTAACAATCTTATCTGCAGTAACACGAACACTTGCTCCTGGTCGAAGGTATTCATTTCTGGCCAAAACAAGTCCTTCAATCACCTCGATATAGGTCATGCTGTGCGAAGGGACGTAGATACGCACATCGGTTCCAAGTATTGCAAGTGATAAAATTGGCGTTTTAAGTGACTCCTTAATTTTTTCCGGAGTTTTTATTTCTGCCTTACCCTTACTCAATTCCGCCTTAATTTGCACTGACTCCTTGGGCGAATACGCCAGAATTTTATAATTTGAATTGTTGCCGATGTTAACTAATGCGCCATTTGTATATTGGAGGCTCGCGGCCGCACCATCACCTGTAATCACTTCATCACCAGGATCCAAAGCCGAGCCACGAGACAGCACACGCTCAACACCATTATGATTGGCGATCACTTTTTTCTGGGTGAACAAAACAGTAGCAGCAGATTGAGCAAATACTTGACTGGCTAACATGAATAACCCTGTAATTATTATTTTTTTCATATAGATTCCTGTACAATTTTTCCATTAAAAATAGTTATGGGTACTGAGCATAAGCCTATCCTTATTCATTAATCTTGTCATAAGATAATGAAAAATTATTTATGCAGGTGCGTATAAACCCCATCCCAGTTATCAGGAGGCGGAGTTTTCATGAACGCTTTACTGCGTTCATGATACATCTGATATAAATAAACATCGGGAAATTTGGTTTTTAGCAAGGCAAATTTTTTTTCTGCAGAAGTCCAGTTCTGTGCGGAATACTCACCCAAAGCTTGATGGTACTCTTTGAGCTCCGTTAAAACTTCCTCAGAAACTTCATTCACCCTGCCCAGAGGTTGGTAGATAACCAACCCACTTTTTCTTCCCTTAACTGTAATTTTATCGATGATTCTCCAGACAAATTGATTTTGTCCCGTACGTGTTCCATCACTCACTAGAATAGTCACCTGATAAAATTTCGTTAAATCTTGTAATCGAGAAGCAAGATTCACTGTATCTCCAATGACTGTATAAGCACGGCGAAACTCTGAACCCATGTCACCGACATTCATCATTCCTGTTGCTAAGCCAATACCGATATTCACCGTCGGTAAGTCTTTTTCTAGCATTGTTACATTAATTTCTGGTAAACGCTTGGCTATGGTTAACGCGCAACTTATGGCATGAAATGCATGTTCTTCATCATGTATAGGAGCCCCCCAAAACGCGACAATCATATCACCTACATATTTATCAATCGTTCCTCTAAAGCTAAAAATGATTTCAGTGATTGGCGTAAAAAAAGCATTTAATAGCCGCTTCACATGAGATGCATCTAACGTTTCACTCACTCCTGTAAAATTACGTATGTCACTAAATAGAACCGTCATGTTACGTTCTTGTCCTTCCATACTGTATTGATCAGGAGATTCGATTAGTTCTTTAACATATGCTTCTGGGACATATTGACCAAACAACTGATTTATTTTTCTTTTTTGTTTTCTTTCAATGATAAATAAATAAGCATAATTCGTTATGGTAATCAGTACGACTAAGGTTAACATAAGTGCTATTGGGAGATAGAAACTTTGGGATACAAAGAGATAGATTGATAAACCCCGAATACCGATAATACTAATTACTGCAAGAATCAACATTCCGGAAACACTCAAGGAAGAGATTAAAAAGGTAAAAAATAATCCAATCAATACTAAATACACTCTTCCTTGAGTAGTCCTCCAATCAAATTCTGATACCAATTGCTGTCCAACAATACCTTGAACCATATTCCCTACCATCTCAACACCAGGAAACGATTGGGCAACCGGAGATTGGTGCAGATCGGCCAAAAGGATGATTGTTGAACCAATGATAGCAATGGCTCCTTGCAATTCGTCTGGGTTAATTTTACCTTGGATAACATCCGTCGCAGAATAATAATTAAGTGTCCCAATTTGTCCCCAAAATGGAATAAGAATTTGTCCGCGCGAGTTTGTAGGGATAAATACATTCCCCATTTGTATTCCATATAATCGATGATCATGAATTTTAAGTTCTATGTGATGCGCCATTAAATAATTCATGGCCGTTGCAAGAGCTAAAGTTGGATAGAGCCTGTTATCATAACTGGCTAACATAAGCCCATGTCGTATTGTCCCATCCAGATCAGGTACGTTGGTCACCGTACCCGCGTGCGTGGATGCATTCAGAAATAAGGGTAAACACCCGTTATATCCAGAGAATTGATGAAGAGGAAGATGATCTCTGCATAAATATTGATTCTCTGGATTAGTTAAAGGAGGAGGTAACACCCCTTTCCTAATTTGCGTGTCATTATGAAACAAAAAGCCTAATACCACATTATGATCCATCAATGCCTGAGCCAAAATACGATCATTGTCTACTTTGGGGGCAATCTGCTCGAGCAAATTAGGTAATTGCTTTTGTTCCAGGGACAATTGAGGCATTAATTTATTTAATTCATTTTTTAAACCAATTGCATAATTTACCTCTGCCTCTGCCATAACAATATCTGTTGCAATCGTGACGACCCCATTTTTCTTTAATTGATTAATTAAATCAGCCATCTTGTCTCGAGACCAAGGCCATCGGCCTTCTTGTTGTACTGATTTATTATCAATATCAATGATAACAACTCGAGGAATTGTTTGATGAGGACGCCAGTTTAATTGAACCACTTGATCATAGGTTCGATAGTCTAATTGAGTAATAAATGAACTTAGAAGTGGGATTTGAATGACATCCGTGCAATAAATTAGAGCCACCCAGAAGAGACCTAAAAGGATTTGTATCCATTTAGATTTCATAGCTTTAGGCGAAAAATAATGTTTCTTCTTCACGAGATATCGTCCTTAATACGCTTCGCCACAACACTGAATGTATGCAAAGATATAGAGCCCTATAACATCTTCGCCTCATTCTTTTGCGCCTTGTCTTAATCATAATAGTTGACGCTATCAAGTTCTATACCTAGGGCCTGGTTTCAAAAAGTCAAAATGCTTTGGTCAAGAGAATAACGATGAGACTCGTCCTAACCAAATTGATATTCTAATGCGGCTAGAGTTTGATAGCTCTGAAACACGCCACTTGCATTATAATATTTTTCTTCAACTCGGATGGTTGCATTTTTATAGGTTATGGCGATCCCTCCCCCTACGCGAAAGCCACTTTTATCCATATTCAATTGGGGGAGTGAACCATTAATGACGCTTGCAGGATTTATCAATGCGCGACTATTGGAAAATTGTGCTACCTGAATTAATCCACCACTCAGAAAAGGCATTACCGTAGGCTTAATATAATAACCTAATTCAATATTTTCCAAAATTAAGGTTGCTTTATTCGTTAGTGGTTCAATTACTTGAAAGGTATCAGTAGCCGGGAAAAAATAATTATATCTTCCCGTATCAATTTGGCTGTACAACACTCCGGCATTAGCTCTCATCAAAAATTTTTTCCAGATTTTTCTATAAATTCCATTAAAGCTAATAAACCAGTTGTTGTTATTATTAGTTGCTTGAGCGATTAATGGCACAGGCTCTGTGGCTATCTCTGTAAAGGTAATAAACTTATTAAAACCATATCCCCCACCCAAATCAGCATAAATCTCGGGAGTGAAAATTTTAAACAAATGGCCAAAAATCGTATTATTATGTATGGTCTGTTCTGAGGTAGTTACAGATCCAGGAGTGAGTAAAAATTGAGAAGAAAGTTCTGTATCAATTCCAAAATAATAAACACCCACCATCATAGTCTGGCCTAGAGAAACATGGTCTGCTCCTGCCGAATAGAGATTTGAATGTCCATTGTATCGGTTAAAATTGGTCCCTGAAGTCGAATCAAAATTAAAATCGGTATATCCATACAGAAATTCTGGCGTTATTTTTCTAAGAAATTCTGAACTATTTAATTGATTGCTTGTACCATCCTTTGACAGCGTACTTGCATTGAGACAAAATCCGCTTAATACCAAAAAAACAGATAAAACTAATGACTGAATTTTCATCACATCCAAATTCCTTTTTAGAGAAGGTATAAACTTTTAGACTATAAGTAATCTTTCACGACTCTTGTCATCCTGAGTTCTACGATAAATGATCTCCGGATTTTAGCATCATATCATAATGCTGATACTAGATAACTAGAGAACTCTCACTAAGTTCGGGTTGACATAGTCCAGTGTAGGTTTCGTGTATAATCATATGCTTAAACATAAAATTGCACAAGAACTGAGACATAGAGAGATAAAGGACATTATATTTCTTTGGAACGTTTTTTACTTAGGCTTAAATCCCAAAGCGCGTAAACGAGCATCAATTGAAGGATGTGTTGCAAAAGCACTGCTTAAAGATTTAACCGGTTGCATATCAGAAGGATCAAAGAGATATGATGCCTGTCTTACCTGCTCGTGGGGGGTATTACCGTATTCTTGGGTATACTGTTCCACATGTTGCGCATGATCAGCGCTAATTTTGAGGAGCGCCCGCGCTAAAGGCTCATTGTCACGCATTAATTCCACGCAACCCGCATCAGCCATGTATTCCCGTGTTCGACTTAAGAATAAAGTCAACAGGATAGTAATTAAAGGTAAAACATAACGCAGAACCACTATAACCATTAACAGGCGGTTATCTTCACGTCTGTCGTTGCGCCTGAATAATGCTGAATAAAACAAAATATCGACTACAATCAAAAGAATATTACTTAAAACTGCCACCATCAGAGTTAATTTAATATCGTAATGACGAATGTGGCTTAATTCATGAGCCATCACCGCTTGCAATTCTGCCCTGTCTAATTTCCCTATTAATCCACGAGTAATTGCTACCATTGCCGATTTTTCACTGTAGCCACTTGCAAAAGCATTCATATAATCAGCTTCGATAATAAAAACCTTGGGCATGTACTGCAAGCCCGCAGCAACTTTCATTTCCTCGACCACATTATATAATTGTTGCTCGAGTAAATTTTGGGCTGTTTTGGGGGTTATTTCACGATATTCCGTTCCTAATAGCATGATGCGATCGTAAAATGCATACGTTATCATTAATGACACCACCGCAAAACCAACCATCAGAATGGTCGCATAAGGAATAACTTTCAGCTGAATCAATGCGAGAAAACATCGCTCAAGAGTGACTTGCGGGTAAGCTGTATGCAAAATAAATAGATCGGCAAGCAAGCCTACAGCAAAATAAATCGCAATAAAAATAGCAATCACTGTTCGTGTCTTGCGTTTATTTAACCGTATTTGCTCGCGCCAATTGCCTACGCCGCCGTGATACTCTTCAAGCCCCATATCCTATACTCAAAATTTTACGGTATAGTCTTCTTTTTCCTTGATCTGCTCTTCAGGAAGTCCCCAATAAACAAAATCTTTATCTAAAGAGGAAGCAAAAAAAGAGACCACCATGGATTCAAAGAACGATTTCTTTTTGGCATTATAACGCTCTATACCATCGTTATAAGCTTGCTTAGAATAAGCTAACTTATTTTCAGTATTGACAATTTCTTCCTGTAATTGCATTACATTCTGACTTGCTTTTAAATCAGGATATTGTTCAAATACTACATTAAGTCCAGAAGCAATCTGGGAAATTTGATTCTCTGCAGCAATGCGCCCTTGTTCATCCCCCGCAGCTTTAGCGGCTTGAGCCTGATTCCGCAAAGCAACCACGTCTTTTAGTGTAGTTTGCTCGTAATCCATATATTTTTTTACAGCTTCAATCAAAGATTCAAATACTTTAAAACGACGATCTAATTGGATATCGATTTGTTTTTTGTCGTTATTAATCGCTTCGATTAAGTGAATTAGGGTATTGTAAACACTAATAGCCCATATGAATAAAAGTACTACAATAATGATAAGAACAATAAAAAAAGTACCCATTTTTCTTCCTATGCAAAATTTCCTACAATTTAGTTATAGATCGAAAATGTAAAAAAGAACAGTACGCGCTTTCTAAATATTGCGAGGTGGAACAAAAGCGTATGATTTTTGAGCACCGAAGCGGGATAGGCAAATACTAGGTCATTCCGAGTTATCGGCTCCATGCTGTGGCACGGTATTCGCTAACATAGGAGAGCCCTCGCTGCACTTGGGATGATGTGCCTATTGGAATGGGAGAGGATTTTTTACACCCAAAACATAAGAGTAGAACTGATGAATAAAAGTAGGATCGGATGGTGTATCCATTTTTCATCTTATTATTTGTGTTGGATAGCTTGTTTCTATTTTGCAGCACAAAACAATGTATATCTTGGGCCAATTATTGGCTTTCTAATTATTGCCGTGCAAATCGTATGGCAATTAATTAATCGATTGCCTTATTTAAATGCCCTTTTTTTTGCATTTCTTATTGCATTTATTGGTTCGCTTACCGACACAATTTGGCTTCATCAAAACTATATTTATTTTAAAGCAAATCCCTTTAGTTCTTATTTTACAGCCCCATGGATGATTTGTATTTGGTTAAGTTTCGGATTAAATCTGATTATTCTTAATGAAAAATTCACACGCTACTATTTCATTTGGTTTCTACTGATTCTTTTTTTGATGCCTTTTGCTTATAAAATTGGGGCATCGTGCAATATCGTAGTCATTGAAAAAAGCTATCCCTTTTATCTTTCTGTGGGTATTACCTGGGCATTACTCCTACCAATCAGCTTTTATGCCTATAATTATTTAAAAAAAACGAATCGCATTAATGCATAATTGGGTTGCGGGTCATCCCGAACGCAAGCAAGGGGTCTCCACAATGCGGCACCTTGTGGGTATGGGAAACCACTCGCTCTGTTTGAGATGAGGATGGGTAGTAAAAATCACCGTGTAGCCAAAATAGGCTTTAAAAATTGCCCTGTATAGGAATGCTCGCATTCGGCAACCTGTTCTGGCGTCCCCGTTGCCACGATACGCCCACCTTTACTTCCTCCCTCTGGCCCCAAATCAATAATCCAATCCGCCGTTTTAATCACATCCAAATTATGTTCAATAATCACGATGGTATTGCCTTGTTCTCGCAAACGAAATAATACGGATAACAACTGTTTGGTATCATGAAAATGCAATCCGGTTGTTGGTTCATCAAGAATATATAAAGTGCTTCCTGTATCTCGCTTTGACAGCTCACGCGACAATTTGATGCGCTGAGCCTCCCCACCAGATAGGGTAGTCGCACTTTGCCCTAATTTGATATAAGACAAGCCCACATCCATCAGGGTCTGACATTTTCTGGCTAATACCGGAATCGCTGCGAAAAAATGGCTTGCATCTTCAACCGTCATTTCTAAAACTTCATGAATGTTTTTGCCCTTATATTGAATATCAAGAGTTTCTCGATTGTAACGTTTGCCTTTACATACATCGCATGACACATAAATATCAGGCAAAAAATGCATCTCGACTTTAATAAGTCCATCACCCTGACACGCTTCACAGCGCCCCCCACGCACATTAAAGCTAAACCGCCCAGGCTGATAACCCCGTGCTCGAGACTCAGGAGTTGCGGCAAATAATTCGCGAATATGAGTAAATATTCCAGTATAGGTAGCCGGATTAGAACGCGGAGTCCTCCCTATTGGACTCTGATCAATATCAATCACCTTATCGCATAGATCTAAACCGGTGATTTCTTTAACGGAACCAGGAGTATATAAACTTGCTCTATTTAATAGATTTGCGGCACTCGGATATAAAGTATCATTAATTAAACTGGATTTCCCGGAACCCGAAACCCCCGTAATGCAAGTTAGCAAACCCAAAGGAATACTGACATTGACATCGAGTAAATTATTACAGACCACCCCTTTTAAATGTATCATTTTTTCGGGATTAATTGGCCGGCGGTTTTCAGGAATTGCGATGGATTGTTTCCCAGATAAATATTGACCCGTCAATGAAGCTGGAGATTGCATGATTTCCTGAGGGGTCCCACGAGCAACAATTTCCCCACCATGAACCCCAGCGCCAGGGCCTATATCCAGAACAAAATCAGCACTGCGAATCGCGTCTTCATCATGTTCCACCACAATGACTGTATTTCCCAGATTCCTTAAGTGCATTAATGTTTTTAATAAGCGATCGTTATCTCTTTGATGCAAACCAATGGAGGGTTCGTCCAAAATATACATCACCCCCACTAATCCCGAGCCAATTTGACTGGCTAATCGAATACGTTGGGCTTCCCCTCCTGACAATGTTTCAGCACTACGTGTTAAGGAGAGATAATCCAGGCCTACATTGACCAAAAACCCTAATCGCTCAACAATTTCTTTGTTAATCTTTGCTGCAATTTCACCTTTATAGCCGGTCATATGCAAATTTTTAAAAAACAGATAGGCTTTTTCGATCGAATAAGCGGTAACTTCAGGTAAATTTTTGTTATCAATAAACACATTCCGCGCAGATTCACGCAATCGTGTTCCTTGGCAACTCTGACATGGACGAGATGATAAATATTTAGCAAGTTCTTCACGTATCATTCCCGAATCAGACTCCCGATAACGTCGTTGCATGTTCGGAATAATGCCTTCAAAAGGATGTCGCTTCACCATATACCCACCATTGGGCCTATGATAATGAAAATCGATAACCTCATTTCCCCCATATAAAACAATTTGGCGGACTTCCTCAGGCAAATCACAAAATGCGGTATGAATATCAAAACCATAATGTTGTGCAAGCGATTCGAGCATTGAAAAATAATAAGTCGTTTTTTTATCCCAACCACGAATAGCCCCTTCGGCCAAACTGGCTGTTTGATCATGAACAACACGATCCGGATCAAAAAACTGATCAACACCCAACCCATCACAAGAAGGACAAGCACCAACTGGGTTATTAAATGAAAAAAGTCTGGGCTCTAACTCACTTAGGCTGTATCCACATTCTGGGCAAGCAAATTTGGAAGAAAAAACCAGGTCATCAAATTGATTTTCCATAGAAGCAACAATTGCAAGGCCCTCAGCCAAATTTAACGCATTTTCAAAGGACTCGCTTAAGCGCTGCGCAATGTCAGGCCTGACTTTAAAACGATCCACCACGACTTCAATCGTATGCTTAGTACGCAGACCCAGCTTAGGAGGCGAATCCAACTCATAGAGTTCTCCATCAATTCGAGCACGTACATAGCCTTGCGCTTGTAACTGCTGTAAAAGCTGGACCTGCTCTCCTTTGCGTTCACGCACAACCGGAGCCAAAATCATCACTTTACTGTCCGTAGGCAAAGCAAGTACCTGATCCACCATTTGACTAATCGTTTGCGCATGCAAACTGACGTGATGCGTAGGACACCGAGGTTCACCCCACTCGTGCGTAGAGTAACCGTAAATAATCATAGATTTCAGTAATGGTCCCGACCGTCGAGCGAGGATTGTGTGAAGTTGCTTTTTGCTCAATGGAAATTGCCGGTGATAATCCTTCGATTGAATCCACATCAGGCTTTTCCATCATCGATAAAAATTGCCGCGCATAAGCAGAGAGCGATTCGACATAACGACGCTGCCCCTCCGCATACAATGTATCAAAGGCTAACGAGGATTTCCCTGAACCGGATAAACCCGTAATTACAATGAGTTGATCGCGTGGTAAATCCAGGTCAAGATTTTTAAGGTTGTGGGTTCGTGCACCACGTATGGTGATAGTATGCATAAAATTCGATTATTTTGGTTTAAGACAGATTAGTTATGGTTTAATTATTTGCGGCTTCAAAAAATTTAATTATACGTCAAAAAAATAGAGCGTATAGATCAAATAAACATTTTTACTTTGGAAACGGATCAAAAATAATTTTTTATTTTAGCATATTTTTGCACAGAAAAAATGAAATTGTTCGATTCCTATTTCTAAATTACAGATTGTACTACAATAAAAGACTTAACCTTTTCTTTTTAATAACTTAAAAAGGATTTCAAATATGAATACGCTCTTGCAAAGGATATTGCTATGGCTCGTACTTTTCATATCTTCATATGCTCTTTATGCACAAAATGAATATACACAAAATGATGCAGCAGTATGCCAATGGGTGAAAAAAATTCTATTGAATACTTTATCCGTAGATTACAATTATGACTCAAGTAATGATTCAGAATTACATAAAAACTATACGGGAAATGCCTGGAATGCCTTAACTGACTTTCTGGGCAATTATCTTGAGGTGATCAAAAACCAACAACTCACACTTCACCCCACATTTATTACAGAGCCCTATATCGCTGAAAAAGGTATCGCTTTAAATATTCATTATTGGCGGGTTAATGAAGTGGTCTCAATTCCTGAATTGAATCTTACGATTGCTTTTTCCCTTATAGTTATTGAAGCAAATCCACTGCCCCATGGACTTTTGCTCATTCAAAGTATGGATATGGTAAAAAAGGAAAACCAATGAACATGTTGACTCGTTTTAAATTCTTTCTTTGGAAATTTAGTCATTTTAAAGTACCCCTGATCGGCTACTTAAAACCCCGGCTCATAAAACTTACCGATACTGAAATCATTATTTGCCTCCCTTTAAATCGGCGCAGTCGTAATCATTTAAATTCCATGTATTTCGGCGCACTCAGTGTTGGTGCTGATTTAGCGGGAGGCCTACATAGTTTTTATCATGCTAGCCAAAAAAAATTAAATGCTTCTATTGTTTTTAAATCATTTCAGGCCCAATTCTTACGTCGCCCCGAGTCGGATGTTTATTTTGTTTGTACTGAAGGAGCAAAAGTTGAAGCAATGCTAGACGAGTCTCAAAAAACTGGGGAACGAATAACTCAACCTATCCAGATCAAAGCCTATACAGATTACCCTGGTTTCACGGAGCTGTCTGCAGAGTTTATTTTGGAATTATCCATAAAAATACGTTCAAAATCCCTGTAGCATAAACAATAGAGACAGAGGTTATTGTTGTTTTATCTACAATTACAGTCGAAAATATTGCCAAATTGAGGTATTATTAGTACCGATTTAGTAATGCCCAATAAAATAATTAATGATTAGGCTACTGTAAATGATATTTGAAGAATATGTAAAATTATTAGAGTCATTTAAGAAAAACCAGATATCTAAAATACTGGAGCAAATTGACACTAAAATTTTTGACATTCTATACAGCAAACATGTTAGTCCTCTAATAGTTCCTTATTTTCCTCGCTACGAGCTTTGTTTCATGTCGGATGAAACCGAATTAAAAGAGAAACAAATATACATAAGGGAAAAAAATGGAAAAATTGCCTATTCAGTAATTACGCCCGGTGAAGAGGGGGTTAAAGATAGAAAGGAGGTTAAAGATGTTGTTTTGACAGAGCTCGACGCACCAGTCCCTTTTAAATACAACATTGGCTTAATGACCAGCGGCATAGTCCCTGAAAAAGGCTCTTTTTATGCCCGTATAATTGATGCAGGCCTTGAATATACCGTTATTGACCCACAAGGAAAATTGATAACGTCGGTAATAAAAAAGGAAGAATTAAAGATTAACTTACGCTCAGGTTTTGCACCCAAGGACCTTGAGCCTTTTATGCCCGAAATTCTTAGAATTACATCAAAAAGAAATCACACCCTTCCTTTTACACTCGATGAATTTAGAGCACGTGTACTATCAGCGGCTTCAAGGAATGGTCATATCGAGTGGGCTCCTTTTAGCAACTATGATCTCGATCCTGATAATATTTCTCAAATTAAAAAACTGATCAATGCACTCTATCATGCGCGTCTTACTTTTTTAGATTTGGAAAATATTGATGTCAGAGATCTTAAGCGCAGTTATACTGATCTGACTTTACTCTACAGTAAAACAATTAATTCAGCTTATGAAGCAAGTTATCTGCTTACTCATTTAGACGTTGATCTGAAAGACATGTTTAATGAGGAGTTAGCCCTTATTTTGCCTGTATTCAGTCAAATTCAAGCATTTGCAGAGAACCATGCTAAAGAACAAAAGGCTTTTGTCACAGCACTCAAACCTATGCCATTAGCATCGCAAATAGGGGAAGTAGCTGGAATCACCGTCGATCAACTGCGGCCCATTAGTAGTAATGTGGATTATAATTTTCTGACTCAGTTCAGTGCCGTTTTACCGAGTTATATTGATAAATTAACTCATTACATAGAACAATATTCGTCGCAGATAAAAAAATCAGAACCTAAACTGAACCAAGAAAAGCTGGCTGAGCTGCAAAAAGCAGCACTAAGCCTATTGAATGATATAGAAAATTTAAAAGGAAACCGCTTTTTTATTTCATTTAAATTTTTAAATTATATCCACATAATTAGTAATCTAATTACTTTATCGATGAGCACTTTAGAACAAATTGGAGAGCTCAGTGAATCATCTCAAGATCTAGTTCGCGATAAATTAGCGCAGCTTAAGTACACCTTGTTACCCACTTTATTTGGTTTTGTTGATAAAATTGAAGACAACGCCATGCTAAAGCCTGGCACTTTGTCTGTTCCTTTAATGGAAAAAATCAAAGTTTTATACGAAAAAATACTTTACCTGCCCCAAAAGGCCATTGATTTTAAAGAGAAAGGAGCAGATTTACTGGAAATAGAAGATCCGCGCTTTATCGAATTAAGATTAGAAATGACGTATAAAAGGATCGATAAAGACAATAAATCTTTATATAAAATTAAAAAAGCAAATACCGCATGTAAAGAATTTTTTGAACTGTTACAAGATCCTCGCTATAGAAATCTTCGTTTGTATCAACTTCCCCCAGAGGTTAAAAAAGAGCTTATAAAACACTATAAGCTTATTAAGCCTTATATGGCCCAACTCGACATCGATTTAAATGAACTCATAATCTCAAGATTAACAGGTCCTGAAAAAGAAGATTGGTACTCTTTCATGGGCTCGAGCATACGCAAGTTAAAAAGACAGCTTCCCTTAGACCATATCAGTTTTGTTTTGGAAAAAGAAAAGGCGTTAAAGAATTTAATTACTAAAGATGAAAACAGTAAGGTTTTTCATATTAAATTGAATAAAAACCTTATTGATTCGGTGCACAAAAAAGCCAATTTAGTTTTATTTCCTTATAATGAAAAAGCGAGTGTGTATACGGTTGATGAATCAATACCGTTACAAGTTGAGTCAGAGCAAGATAAAATATCAAGGATTAGTAAAAGAAGATTTCTACTGATCCAATCTGCTTATTTGCGTTTTGTCCATCTAGTAAAAGAACAAATCGCCGCCAAACCAGGGTTCTATGAAAAAAATTTGGATCTAAGCAAACTCGATGAGGCTGTAAAAGCAGAGTGTCAACAATTATTTAAAGTGTTTCAACCTTACTTGGGCTCTATGACCTCCACTGAGTTTAAAGACTCAGCAAAAAATCTTGAACTCTATTTAGCCGATTTATTTGCACAGAATCCGATTACCAATATTCCCCTAAAGAGTTCTTTTCTCGGTCTGGATAAAAATATCCAAAGCTTTTTTGATTACATCAATTTTGAGTGGTTCAATAAAGATGAGTTCCAGAAAATTCTTACCGCCTATACACAATTCTCTCAAATAGTAAAAAAACAGATCGAAGAAAAACCCCAGCTCTACGGTAATAACTTGCTGTTAACCAGTTTTGATGCCGAGACAAAAAGTAAGTGTCTCGAGTTATTTAAAGTCTTCCAGCCCTATTTTAAATTGGGAATACCACCAGAGCTTAAAGAGGCGGCTCAAAATTTTGAAAAATATTTGGCTGCATTCCTTGCCAATAAGCCTGTAGAAATATTAGAAGCCCCCCCTGTATCCTTGTTTTTACAATTGGATAAACACACCCAGGACTCCTTGGCCAAATGGCAGGATAAAAGCCAAACTTATTATGATTTCGCTAAAGCTCGATTTCTTGATGAAAAAGAAACGGAGGCTCTGAAAAGTAAACGAGCAAAAGATGCAAAACTGCATTTTAAACAAGTAGAAGACGATAAATTGCTGCAAAATCCTGATCAATTAGATTCGGATCAAGCTCTTGAAATCTACCAATGGTATCAAAATAAGCATAATAAATTCCTAGTTGTGACCAATGCATATTCTCAATTTCTCGAGTTGCTTCATAAAGCAATAAAAGAGAAACCTCAAATTCGAAAAAATATATCGTTGTTAAGTTCTCTTGAGCCAGGAGTAAAAGCTCAACTCCGCAACTTATATAGTATTTTTCAACCCTACTTAATTTGTGCCCTCCCCCCCGAACAGAAGGAAGATGCGTTAAATTTTGATAAATATTTGGTTGCCAGTTTATCAAACAGAAAGATATTTCGCAGGGATGCTCCACCTGTTCTAATGTTCTTAGGATTAAAAGACCATTTCCGGGAAACCTTTATTCGTGTCACTAATGAATGGAAACGAAGAAAGGAACGTTTTTATAACCTGGCTCAAGATAAATTTACTCTCGAAAATAACGCAGCAGTACTCAAACCCGATCCCAAAACAGGTAGAGAACACTTTGTTATCCAACATACTAATTATTCCAAATGCATTCATGCATTCAGACAATCTTTATTTGAGGTAACAAAACTATTTAACCATCCAATGCAGGAGGCATTAACTCGCTATGTACCCCCCAAAAAACATAGATCTTTCACCAACAGGAATGTTGAATGAAGCCGTGCAAACTGTATTCCCTCCATCGGCAGTACCATTCCCTGAAATGGAGGATAATAACAAGAGATTGAGTCAAAGCAGACAAGTCTGTGCATTAAAAGACATTTTTAACAGTTTGTTCCATTTGGAAGGAATCGTTCATGAGTTAGAAAATTTAAATAATCAAAGTTTTAAAACTCAATACGTACGCTATTTATTACAAGCCTACGGGCATCTCAATGAAATCATAAAGTCAGCACAGCGTTTGGCTGCAGATCCGCACACAGGATTCATAGCTCGTGATTTACTTCATAAGGCCCAGGATCTTTATGCCACATTCCAGGAACATTCCGATGCATACCAAATAGCACCCGAACAAGTCTCCTATGGACCAGCTAAAGTTCAATACAACGCACTTTGGTATATTATAAATGCCTTTTATATTAGCCCTAAACACATTCGCGCCTTAAATAATACAAATTATCTAACTACTGAAGAACTTGGTGAATTACATTTTCGTGCTAAAAAATCAACGTTAATTATAGAAGGTTTGATTGAGAATTCTAATTCCTATTTTAAATTGTTCCTGCAATCAGCGGAAATGATTTATCTTTACCAGGAACTCACAGCAAAGCTTAATGAATTTACCAGCACTTCTCATGACGCCATAATGGATAACATGGAGAATATGCGCTCAAGCATATTTACGCCTATGCTTCTTGAGGCAGATCACTGGGAAAACCGATTAGGACTCTCCCCAGGAATTTTATCCGGCCCCTTAAGGCAAATCACTAATGAATTTTTTAAAGGCTTAGTGCATCCACTGCCACTGAGTAGTTTGGATTCGAAAACGCGTATTCGATTAATATATGATAAAGAGCCACTGGAAAAAAGAATTAATCTGGCTACAAAACAGATCAAAAGAAACCAAAAATATCTCAAAAAAATAGATAAAGACTACAAAGATATTGAAAATCTATACTATTGGTATCTGCAAGTAACCACCCCACTTGATCTTTTTGATATTTCCGCTCCCAAGCCCAAAGTGGACTCTACTCAAGCAAAAATTGAGTTATGTGCTGCTTATAAAAAAGCACTACCCAAACTAGCGCAACTTAAACGAAATAAAAAGGTCGAAATTGCTCCTAGCCCATACCCTGAACATCATACGCTCGATGGCCTATGTAATTCTGGACTTAAAGCGTATGATCCTCATTTTACTGAAATCGAAGGTTTAATCGTTGCTAGTCATCATTATTACTTGGGTTTGAAAGCAACACATCAAATGCGGCTAAATACTACAGAAGAACATTTAGTTTATCTCAAGAGTTTAGAGCCAATCCAAGAGCAAGAAAAACTGGCTTTCATTGAAGAGTATACTACTGAATCATTCGAGAAAAATCTGGAAGCAAAGTGTAATCCTATAGACTTACAATTTACTGATCAAGAATACATTGCTGAACTTAAAGCCTATTTAATGAACCTCAAAAATGAAATAATTGCGAAAGCAAAAGTTTCTAAGAATATTGACCGAAGTATCGAAAAGCTGTTGGAAATAGAAATAAGTAAATTCGAGAAAAAATTCTACGCTGAATATTATCATCTTGATACGATACAAGTGGCTCTGGCTCAATTTAAAACTTATTTCAAAGATTTAAAAGCCGCTACCCATAATAGAACTTCTATATTTGAAAACAAAGAAACTTTAGATAAAAAATCAATGTGCGTTCGCCTTTTAGATGAAATTGCCCGAAATAAAACATTAAAGGTACAAGAACGCATAAAACAAATAAAAGACCAGGTTGAAAATCCTAATTTTTCAAGAGTTATGCTAGCGCATAAGAAAGTGGATACCTTTAGTTGGACTTACTTAAAAATGTGTTTTTTATCCCTGCTTGAAGCATTGAATTTATATACACCAACGCGACAAAAACTCCTGGATAATATTAATGATGCCGTGCACAATCCACCTGAAATCAAAGCGTTAACTCAACGACTTGGTCTATTTGCTGCCAAAACTGCTCAAGATGCCGATGCAAAAAGATATGAAGCACCCGCAATGCCTGCCGCGACTCCCTCTGCTTGATTTTATTTACCCAAAAGATTCTTCATCCTCTAAATGCTCTGCTGCTGCTATTTCTGAATGATCTGCCGCTAATAACAAATACATTGAAGGCACCACAAAAAGCGTAAACAAGGTACCTATCGAAATTCCCGTTGCAATGACTAGACCAATATTGTAACGGCTCTCCGCACCAGCCCCTGTAGCAAAAATCAATGGGATAACACCTAAAACCATTGCCGCGGTAGTCATCAAAATAGGGCGCAATCGAATTGCCGCTGCGGCTTGTATGGCATCTAACTTTTTTTGCCCACTTGCCTGTAAGTCATTGGCAAATTGCACAATTAAAATGCCATGCTTGCTGATAAGCCCAATCAGTGTAACCAGTCCCACCTCACTATAAATATTCAGTGTGGCATCACCTATCCCTAAACTGATAAAAATCATGGCCCCACAAATCGACATAGGCACACTAATCAAAACGATAAGAGGATCACGAAAGCTTTCAAATAAGGCTGACAATGATAAAAAGATAATGATTAAAGCAAAGAAAAAAGTAACAATCAGACTGGAGCCTTCCTGAATGAATTGACGTGATTGAGCAGCATAATCGATGTAATAACCTTGAGGGAGAACTTGTTTGGCAATATTGGCAAGCGTACCCAACGCTTTGCCCATAGAGATACCAGGAAAGGCAACCGCAGAAATTGTGGCGGAATTAAGTTGTTGAAAATGGTTTAATGATTCAGGAACAACTTGTCTTTGCAAATTAGCAACCGTGGCAAGAGGTATTGAGGCTCCCGAAGAAGTTTTAATATAATAATTCAATATTTGATCCGGGTTTAATCGTGTAGCCCGCATGACCTGAGGAATTACCTGATAAGAGCGGCCTGCTAGATCAAAATAATTGATATAGCCTTCACTTAAGGCGGCTCCAAATACATCGCCAAGATCCTGCATGGTCAAACCAAACTGAGATATTTTATCCCGATCTAAATTAATTTTTGTCTGTATTTGGTCGATTTTGAGATCAGGATTAATATAAGCAAAAATACCGGCCTCATCCGCTTTCTCTAAAACACGCTGTAACACAATATTTAATTTTTCAAACGTTTCTGTAGTTGTAATAACAAATTGGATAGGCAATCCACTTCCACCTCCAGGTAATGAAGGTAATTGAAAGGCTGCTACCTTGGCTCCAGCAATTTTATTGAGTTCATTTTGAACCAGGGGCTCTAAATCATTGGAGGTTCGTGTGCGTTGATCCCAAGGCTTTAAAACCATACCGATGATGGATGTATTTAATCCTTGGTAACCATCAACTTGGAAAATGTGATCGGTTTCTGGAAACTGTCTAAAAATGTCATTTACTGCATTGGCAGAAAGTTGTGTTTGAGCGAGAGAAGCGTTCGCTGATGAAGTCACCTGAGCAATGACAATACCCATATCTTCTTGGGGGGCCAATTCAGTCTCTGAAGTAATAAAAAGAAAATAATTACTGAGAAG
This sequence comes from Legionella cherrii, assembly GCF_900635815.1. NCBI lineage: Bacteria > Pseudomonadati > Pseudomonadota > Gammaproteobacteria > Legionellales > Legionellaceae > Legionella > Legionella cherrii. The sequence continues at coordinate 1,289,327 of NZ_LR134173.1, read as the reverse complement.
AATGATGATTGCAAAGACAATGACTACTGGCAAGTGATTTAATGTAGCAGATAAAATTCGTTTATAAAAATGTTCAAGTTTTGTAAAGGAATCATCGACATACGTCATAAAACGCCCTTTAGCCGCTCCATCTCCCATTTTAAGCAATTTGGAACACATCATTGGCGATAAAGTTAATGCAATTACAGCCGAAACAGTAACCGCACCCGCGAGTGTAAAAGCAAACTCGGTAAATAAAGCGCCGGTTAATCCACCCATAAAGCCAATGGGTAAATAAACAGCAATTAAAACGACCGTAATCGCAATAATGGGATTCGCTAACTCACGCGCGCCTAATAAAGCGGCTTTAAACCGTGTTTGTCCTTCTTCTATATGGCGTTGCACGTTTTCAACAACAATAATTGCATCATCAACTACCAATCCTATAGCCAAAACCAAGGCCAACAAAGTAAGCAGGTTAATTGAATACCCCAAAATGAGCATCATCCAAAATGCTCCGATCAAAGATAAGGGAATAGCAACTATAGGAATAACAACCGAGCGAATTGAGCCAAGAAAAATAAAAATGACCGCAGTGACAATTAAAAAAGCCTCTAATAAGGAAAAGATTACTTCATTTATCGAAGAATTAACAAATAAACTGGCATCATATACAATTTTTCCCTGTAGACCTTGGGGAAATTGTTCCTGGATACTGGGAAATATTTTTTTAATCTCATTAATTACGGTCAAAAGATTGGCTGAAGGTGCTACAACAATCCCAATATATACTGCTGTTCGCCCATCAAAACTCACTGCAGAATTATAATTTTCTGCCCCTAGGCTGACTTTAGCCACGTCTTCCAAACGAATAATCGCCCCATTTTGAGCTTTAATTACCATTTTCTTGAATTGGTTTACATCCGATAGATTAGTACCCGAAGTCAGATTTTGGATGAACATTTGCCCATCAGTACGGCCCACTGCAGAAATAAAATTATTATTTGCGAGCGCAGTTCCAACTTCTGCTGCGGAAATTCCATATCCTGCAAGTTTAACGGGATCCAACCACGCGCGCAGGGCAAAAGTTTGATTCCCTAGAATTTGAGCATTTTGAACCCCATTAACTGCCTGTAATTTAGGCTGTACTACCCGGATTAGATAGTCTGTAATTTTATTAATCGGTAATTCATCGCTATAAAAGCCAATATACATAGAATCAATGGTTTGCCCTACTGAAACGGTGATCACCGGTGTTTGTGCGTTTTTGGGAAGTTGATTCAGTACCGCATTCACTTTAGTAGTAATGTCGGACAAAGCTTTGAGTGGATCATAATTGAGAAGAAGGTTTACTGTAATCGTACTCGTACTCGGAGAGCTGATGGAAGTCATGTAATCAATTCCATTTGCTTGAGCAATGGAGTTTTCAAGTGGCGTAGTAATAAAACCAGCAATAATATCAGGATCTGCACCAGTATAAGTGGTAGTTACAGTGACAATAGCATTTTCAGTAAATGGATATTGCATAATGGGTAAAGAACCAATAGAACGTAAGCCCATTGCTAAAAGCATCAAGCTGATCACCGTAGCCAGTACAGGTCTTTTAATAAAAATATCGGTAAACCGCATTCTCTAATCCTTAGATTATTCTTTATCTAAACTGCTCACTTCATGGTTCATCGCACCTTGGTGAAGACACAAGCCCGAACCAGGACTTGTAAGTTTACTTCATGTCTTCAGTTCCCCGGATCACGTTAGCTAAACTGGGATTGCATTATTACCGCTCAGCGACTTTTGGTGATGCCTCATTACTGGGCTGTATCTTATTATTAATAAGAACATTACTACCATTTTTAAGTTTTAATTGGCCACTGGTTACCACAATATCACCCTCATGCAATCCTTTAAGCACAGCAATTTGATCCCCCCGCGTCTCTCCAACAGTAACAAAAACCTGTTTGACCACAAGGATTGGTTTATTATTCTTATCTTTTTGATCGCTTTGTTTCACCAAAAAAACAATATCACCATAGGGATTAAAACTAATCGCTGACTGCGGTAAGGTTAGATGGCTTTCTTTTGCCCCAGTTTCCACTTCAACACGAGTAAACATACCTGGCTTCAACAAATAATCAGGATTAGGGATAGTCGCCTCTACCTGCACATTACGAGTTGCACTATCGACAATAGGTTCTATAGTGGTAATTTTTCCCAAAAATACTTTCTCGGGAAAAGTATCAGTAACAACCTTCACAGTTTGTCCCACTTTTAACTGCGCTAAATCTTGTTGTGGCAAATAAAAATCAGCATAAAGCGGATCTAACGCCTGTAATGTGGTTACCGTGTCCCCTACGTTAAGATACTGTCCTGGATTAATGTTGTTGATCCCTAATTGACCTGCAAAAGGTGCGCGTATTGTCTTTTTTTGAACAGTTGCAGCTTGTTGGGCAACTTGAGCCTCTAAATTCCTGAGATTCCACTCATCAGTATCTACCGTTTGCCTACTCACTGCCCGAACCGCATATTGTGCCTTATCACGCTTATAAGTAATTTTTGCTAATTCAACCTGTGCTTGTAATGACCGTAATTGTCCCAGTTCTGCATCGGCATTTAATTGCGCCAAAACAGCCCCCTTTTTGACTAGGGCACCTGGGGTAAACAAGATTGTTTGCACCATACCCGCTAGCTCTGTTGTGACATTCACACCCAGCCGTGCACGCATGCTCCCCACCGATTTCAGGGTAGGTTGCCACAAGGAAGTTTCGACTTTCATCGTGGACACGGTAACTGCAGGTGATTTCATCTGCAGAAAATATTGGCTCATCATATAGTTACCAATTGCCTTCCAACCAAAAATCAAGCCAAACAAGATGCCCACTGCAACCAACATAATAATCATTTGTTTTTTTAAAAATATCTCTTTCATCATAGACACTCTTTGACGCACCAAGGTTTATGCCACCAGCCCCCGCCTAACGCCTGGAATAATGCGGCTGTATCACTGTAACGCGCAGCTTGTGCCTGAATACGATTAATTCGAGCCTGTTGGTACTGCTGTTGCGCGTTTAATAAATTGATATAACTTACACCACCTAACCGATATTGTTTGAGGGTGAGATTTAGGGAAGCGCGTGCTGCATCTTCAGCCCTAATTTGCGCTTGTAATGTGCGCGCATCTACTTCCAAACCTCTTAAAACATCGGCTACATTTTGAAAAGCTTGCAATACAGTTTGTCGGTACTGAGCCCAAGCTTGCTGATAGGCTGCGATCGCCGCACGTCGCTGTGCCAGTAATGCCCCTGCATGAAATAAAGGTTGCATCACCTGGGGCGCAACAGACCACACATTATTTTTTGCACTGTAAAGGCCTGAAAAGGTAGTACCAAGCCATCCCTCATTGGCATTTAGAGTAAATTGCGGGAATAAATTGGCTGTTGCTACGCCAATATTTGCGCAAGCCTGATGAAGCGATGCTTCCGATGCACGCACATCGGGGCGTTGACGAACAAGATTCGAAGGTAAGCTTACCGGTAACTCAATAGGTAATTTTAATCGGTCTAAACGAATAACGGGTAAGGGTTCATCCGGAAATGTGCCCACAAGTGCCGCTAAGGTATGTTTGGCTTGGGATAGACTTTTTTGTAATGGGGGTAATGTTGCTTTTGATTGTTCAAGCAAGGTTTGTTGTGTCAATATATTTTCTTGTGACACGCCCCCCAAACGATACTGATTATTTAAAATATCAAGAATCCCTTGCTCCGCCTTAATAAGGTCAACAGTTGCATCAATTTGTGCTTGATATGATGCAATGGCCACTGAAGTAGTAACGATATTAGCAGTCAGGGTCAGATAAGCAGCAATCACTTGAAATTGCTGATAATCAACCTGGGCACCTAATGCTTCAATTTGACGCCGCGCACCACCAAAAACATCCAAAGTATAAGATAAATTAAATGAGGTATAATAGATGGTAAATATGGCGGTTTCATTTGGGATACCAATTTGGGCACCGGAGTAACGTTGCGTTTCCATAAGGTTCGTCACATCGACTGAAGGAAACATTGAATTGCCAATTTGCTGCTTCAAGTTTTCCTGAGCTTGACGCAAAGCAGCAGATGCTGCAGCTAAATTAGGGCTATGTGCTAAGCCTTTACGAATGAGCTGATTAATTTCAGGAGAACGATACAATTCCCACCACAATAAAGGAATGTCCTCATTAGTGATAAAAGCTTGTGCTTGACCACCTGCACCGCGAGTACCTACCGTTTTTTTGGGTAGTGGTGTTTCCGTAAGTCTTTTGACTTTGGGTGGCGTGGGTGACTGAAAATTAGGGCCAACCTTACACGAGGTTTGCAGAACGGTACTCAGCAAAACCAAAATAAATACACTTACATGTTGTCTCAGGTTAAACACTAACCACAATCCTTTGCGAATCATTCAATGAATACTGGTTAATTTATCATGGATTGGAAAGGGTTGACAGTGTAATTGTTACCTCCATTCCAACACTTCATGTTTGATTAACAAATAACCACACAGTATAATGCCCTTCTATTATCTTCCATTTCTGTAACATTTCGAGTATCACGATGGAAGCAATGAAGGAATTGAGTATGCCTGCTGTAAAAATTACAGGAATGGGACGTTATCTACCCCGAAAAAAAGTTCTATCGTCAGAACTGGATAGTCAACTAAATTTACCCGCCGGAAGTGTACAAAAAAAATCCGGCTTAATCTCACGCCACTTTGCTTCCCCTGATGAAACAACTTCTTATATGGGAGCACAGGCTGCATTGATTGCAGTACAGCAAGCCAATATTGAACTCACAGAGCTTGATGCCATCATCAGTGCTTGTGGAGTGAGTGAGCAAGCAATTCCTTGTACCTCTGCATTAATTCAGAAACAATTAGGGCTAGGGCACACGGGAATTGCTTGTTTTGATATCAATAGTACGTGTCTCAGCTTCATTAATGCCTTGGATATTGCCTCCTATCTCGTTGAGGGAGGCCGATATAAACGAGTACTTATTGTGTCCAGTGACATTGCTTCAGCGGGACTAAACTGGCAAGACATGGAAACATGCACCATTTTTGGTGATGGGGCTGCAGCATGTGTACTTGAAAAAAGCGATGGAACACATCGAATTTTATCATCACATCATGAAACGCATAGTATTGGTGCCACTTTTTGCCAAATTGAAGCAGGTGGTACACGTTTGCCTGCAAAAAACCCACTGAAGAACTTAGAACAAGGTCTGTTTTATATGGATGGTAAAAAAGTATTTAAATTAGCCGCTAAACTAGTCGATAGTTTGGTGGAAAATCTTTTAAGCAAAGCCAAATTAACCCTGAGTGATATTGATTGGTTTATCCCTCATCAAGCAAGCTTGCTGGCGATGCGCCACATACAAAAGAGAGTGAATATTCCAACTGAAAAATTTGTTTCAATTTATTCTAATCATGGAAATCAAATTGCAGCATCTATCCCCACTGCATTAAGCACTTTAATTGACAGCAAACAATTACACCGTGGACAATTAGTACTCTTAATGGGTACCGGTGCTGGTTTAGCAGCTGGTGGCATAATTATGGAGTATTAAATATGGTATGCGTTGTTACTGGTGCCACAGGTTGTCTGGGACTAAGGCTTGACTCAGCGATTAGTAGCAGACGGTTATGAAGTCATCGCTTTGGGGCGCAACGAACAACTTGGCAAATTGATTAGCCAATTCGGTGCTCAATTCATTGCTGTAGACTTACTCGATAAAGAAAAGTTAAAAGGAATTGCACAAGATGCCCAAACCATTTTTCACTGTGCCGCTCTTTCTAGCCCTTGGGGACGTTATAATGACTTTTATAACGCCAATGTACTCGGCACACAACATGTCATTGCAGCGACGCCCCCAAATGCCCGATTAGTTCATGTTTCATCACCAAGTATCTATTTTAATTTCACGGAACAACATAATATAAAAGAAGACTCCTTATTGCCCCTGAAACCTGCCAATTATTATGTAAAAACCAAGCTACTCGCTGAATCCCTCATTGATAAGGCCCATAGAGAACGCGATTTGGATGTGATCACCTTACGTCCACGTGCGATTTTTGGCCCCTATGATCGCGCCATTTTACCTCGCATACTTCAAATGAAAAAAATGGCATTCTGCCCATTATTGGTACTGGACAAAATCTAATCGACATTACTTATGTCGAAAATGTAGTAGACAGTTTGCTGCTTGCAGCACAGGCAGATCGACGATTTTGCGGCAAGAAATACAATATAACCAATGCTGAGCCACGCCGCTCTAATCACGATTCTTACTGAGCTTTTTAGCGGCATTACAAAAACCTTTTCGACCCAAATTTATTCCTTACTCGCTTGCAAAAATATATGCAGCCTCAATGGAAAAACTACATCACCTTTCATTAACTGGGAAAAGAGCCTCGTCTGACTCGCTACAGTGCAGCAGTTTTATGTATGGGGCAAACTTTAAATATTGAAGCAGCACAAAGGGATTTGGGCTATCAACCCAAGATCAGTATTAATCAAGGCATAGAACGTTTTGCAACGTGGTATCAAAGAGCATGATAGAGTATCAATTATTCGAAGCCGGTTATTGCCGACATTGTGAGCGAATGACCCTAAAAAAAGGGCGTTGGAAACAACGCGAATATCCAGCAATTTGTGCCTTAATCAAACACCCAGAGCAAGGATACATCCTCTTTGATACAGGCTACAGCAATCGATTCTACACACTAACCCAAAAATTTCCTTATTCCATCTACAGACGCTTAACACCCGTGGAATTAAAAAAATCACTTAAAGAACAATTAGCGGAAAAAAATATTCAAGCTGCGGAGATCAAGGGTATTGTGATTTCGCATTTTCATGCAGATCATATTGGTGGTTTAAAAGACTTCCCTAACGCACGCATATTCTGTCATGCCGAAGCGGTAGAAGACATACGCCATAAAACAGGAATCAAAGCATTGTTGCAGGGATTTTTACCCGGACTACTGCCAAAAGATTTTTATGAACGTCTGGTCGTATTAGAACATGAAGTACGACTCGAAACGAACCTGCTACCCTTTGCCACTGGATTTGATCTGTTTCATGACGGACAACTTATTGCTATTCCTCTGCCAGGTCATGCTAAAGGTCAAATCGGCCTGTATTTTAAGGCGCCCCAAGAAACGTTCTTTGTGGCAGACAGTTGTTGGCATCAAGAATCTTTTAAGGAAGGCGTTTTTCCAAGTGATCTGACTTATTTAATTCATGATAATAAAGAAGCGTACCAGCAAACCATTAGAAAATTGCAGCAGCTTTTTAAAAACAATAAAGAAATCGATATTATTCCTTCTCATTGTCAACACATCCGTGCTCGCCTTTTGGAGAATCAACGATGATACTGAGGCTGCTTTATTATTATTTTAAAACCCATTATCTTCGCAAACGGTTTAAATCACGTGACCAATTGTCTGCCTACCAGGAAAAAAGATTTAAAAAGTTAGTCAAGTCCACTTTATGCCAAGTCTTCTTTTTATCAACCTTATCTGGATAAGCCCCTGAGTGAGTGGCCAATTATCAATAAAAAAATAATGATGCACCATTTTGATGAAATAAACACGGCAAACATCAAAAAAGACCACGCCTTGGAATTGGCATTAAAAGCAGAAAAAACCCGCGATTTCTCTGCCTTAATCAATGGCATTGCAGTGGGGCTTTCTTCTGGAACATCAGGAAATCGCGGTTTATTTCTAGCCAATGCGAAAGAGCGCGATGCCTGGGCGGGGATTTTACTGGCTAAAGCGTTACCCGAAGGATTTAAGAAAAATGAGTGCATTGCTTTTTTCCTCAGGGCAAATAGCAAACTTTACACAACCCTCAGTAAAAGCAAAAAAATCCAATTTCATTTTTTTGATTTGCTTGATCATTTCGAAGCCCATCGAGATCGATTAAATGAAATCCAACCTACCATTTTATCGGCACCAACCTCTGTATTACTGGCCTTAGCTAGGGAAAAACACCGCTTATCGATTACTCCTAAAAAAATATTCGCGGTTGCGGAAGTGTTAGAGCCACGCGATGAGGCAATTATAAGCACGGCTTTCAATTGTCAGGTAGCACAGGTTTATCAATGCACCGAAGGCTTTTTGGCCATCAGTGATAAAGAAAATAACCATTTATTAATGAATGAAGAATATTTAATTATTGAAAAAGAATGGCTGGATGAACGCCGGTTTGTTCCTATCATTACGGATCTGTTGCGCACCACTCAACCGATAATTCGCTATCGTTTAGATGATGTGTTGATTGAGGAACCTTCAAAAGGCATTTTTACACGGCTGGCAGGAATTGAAGGTCGTGTAGGTGATATTTGTTATGCAACCCAAAATAACCAATTATTTCCCATTTTTGCTGATTTGATTCGTCAAAAAATGGCATCGTTCCCTTTTCAATTTGATGACTACACCATCCAGCAACAGGCTTTAAATCACTTCACCATCCAAATCACTCCTGATTTACCAGAAAAAGAGGCCTTGATTTCTCATTTAAATGAGTTATTTCAAGCACATGATTTTGATATTCCTTTATGGCACTGGCAACCATTTATCAAGAGAGAAATGGGGGCAAAAAACCGAAGAATCCAAGCATCACCTGAACTCTCCCAATCAGAATTATGAGTTTATAAATCAATATATTCAGCCAAAAAATGAAAAATAATTGCAAAATGTGCTTTAATTAAAGTCAAGAATGTTTTTTTATAAATGGCTGTTTATGAAGATATCAGTAGGACAAGCATTATTAATGCTCCTCGCAAAATATCACGATGATAAAGATAAATTTAACGAATTAAAGCATTTGTACTTAGCCGGTGCAAAAAACGAAGACACTCGATCTGCAATCGACCTGTATCTCAAAGACTCTGCACTGGCAGGCTTTCAGATCTCTAAGTCCCCTGAGGACATAAATAATGACAGCTCCCGTCGATATTTTGAGACACATTTGGCTTATGAAACTTTAAGTAGCCAGTTGGGACAGTTTACATTGGATGAAATGAGCCAACATTTAGAGGCGATTAAAGGAACCGCATACAGCTCTTATGCAGGATTATATGAAGAGGTTTTGCGAGGAGAATATGCTCCATCTGATGATACAGAGCATGAATATGCTGATTATTTAACAAAACTACGAAACAAGGAAATATTCGGGCAATTTTCTGATGAGCAAAGACAAAAAATCATTGAAATAGTCTCATCTGCTTTCGTCGCAATGATTATTGCCTCACAGGGTCCCCATTTATTGCCTTTGGACATTTATCATGAAGATATCTACCTGGACAGAGGAAAAGTAGCCAAAGAAAATCAGTCTACTACGAAAAAGACTGCCCGAGGTGTACTACAAAATACGACAACGACAAGTGCGCTTGGTATTCTACAAAATCGCGATCCAGTGCCTATAGATGATCCAGCACGTATGGCCAAAACCCAAGAGTTTTTGAAACCTTCCGATCAATCAAGCTATGATACCAATGCTCAATGGGTACAAGATAATTTTTCTCGCCTGGTTCATCCATTCTCAAACTCAATATCAGGAACCATGCTCTGCCAATTGCGTGCTTTAGCGAAAATTAAAGAGCTTAAGAAATTAGCAGACTCTATGGATGTCCTAGCAAAACCTAATGATGGTGGAGAGCAAAGCAAGCCGCTCGATGAAGCGACGAAAAAAAATCAAATAGATCTGATTATCAGTATTATGGATTCCGGTAAAGTAACCAATGAGGTTCTGGAGCAAGCTGCTGAACTTATAAAAGAAGGCAAAATATCACCCGAAGTAATAAAGCACATCCAAAAAGCGACTGACGAGACTCTTTTAGCATCTAAAGAAAAATTGGGATCTTTTTTAAAACTCTATGTTTCTGCCTTATTGTTTAATTCTGGAGGACATAGCTTACATGAGTTTGTTGCCCCCATCGGTCTGCCTAAGACGCAACAAGAATTCGCTCATATTGATGGTTTTGACACTTTAGATTTAGAAGAATTATTTTTAAACACGAATCAGGATGCCTTTGATAAAGCATTGGATAAAGCAATAGCGTACAACGAACAAATGCTGAAAAAAACTGCTGTCCTAGACGAATTAAAAGGTCTGAAAAAAGCTTTTGATAAAGAATCAATACCTGACTTAATCAACAGTTCCAAACTGAGCCCTGATTTAAAAGAGAATCTTTTAGAGGTTGCCCAAAAAGACGTACATCATGCAGCCGATTGTTTTAGGTTAGTGGAAAAACTACAACAGATAATCGCTATAAATGATGCTCGAGTTCAATCAGAATATTTTTCATTCTTTAGACAAGGTGCACAAAGACAAGTAGTACTCAATAAAAATCTCAACAATGCAATAACAGAACTCAGCAAAGGCGATTGGCAACAGACAAAAGCAACTATTGAAGCGACACTACAAGAACTCAAAAATTATAACTCCGGTCACAAACCTGAGTTAATATCTCTTCAGAGATTTTATGATTTAATGGAGGATCAAGTCGTTACTGAAAAGCAAATGCAGGTTGGAAAGAGTTAAGTTGTTTTCTCTTGGCAAGATAGTTAAAATATTAAGCGACCCACATGTTGATACCTATTATTTATGCCTATCCTGAATAAAATCGATGATCAAGGAAACTATCTGGAATTTCCCGGGGTTACTATTATTGCTGATGTAGGACAAACAAATCATAATCTATGGGACGAGATTTATCATTTTCTTAAAAACACCCCTGTGCTTTGCGACTATTTTTCTCCTTTGCCACGTCACAGTTATCATATGACAACCTGTAATTTGTATACAAAAGAAGAAACACAGGAAAATTGGGTTTCATTTATATCAAAAAAATTGCCATTTTTTCAAAAAATCAATAAAAAACTGTCTGAATTGAATTTTACCCCCTCAATTTCAGTTGAATCTATAGACTATTTTTCTGGGTTACAGCTCATTTTATCCATACCCGAAGAACAAAAAAAAGTTATTCAACAGATCGCGAAAGAATTAGGTCTGGAAAACAAAGTTCCTGGATTATTTCATATTACTTTAGCTTATGGATATAAAGAAATTGACGATGAGCACGTTTTTAAAGAAATTCAAAATAAAGTAGGAGAGCTGTTAAAAATTTGTAAAAAATACGATCAAAAAATTCTTTTATCTTCACCTAAATTATGTTTTTTTCAAAGCATGGAGCAATATACACCTTGGGATGGGATAACCAATCCATTCGTGGTGAACTCTACTTCTGTGCGTTGGAGATTATTTAACACCGAAAACAGAACGCACAAACATCAAGTTTCAGACTCTTCTTTTTGCATCACAATGTAATTTTTAAGAAAAAACACTGAAATTTCAACGTGACAATAAAGCTAAACTATAATTTTCATCATGACCAAAATACGACTCCGGTAGAATCAGTGGACTTCAATTTATGGGTGGAGAAGCGAAATAATTTAACGAAATAATCTGGGAGGGCATAAACCATTTTTTAACTCGTGGCGAGCAATCCATTCCAATTAGAGTAATACCCCTACTTAGGGAGTGATCATAGAGATCCTGGTATTGACGAAGATTTAGCCCCACGAGCACAAAACAAACTCCCTATAGGATTAGCTATAGGGAGTGAGAAAAATGATTATCGTGAAGCTCTTTGGATGTCTTTACCCACATGCGATACATCTTGTCCAAAACCATGAACAGTTCCACAGGAACTTAACATTCCAAGTGTGGAGAGACAAATGCTAACTATGATTATTTTTTTCAGCATGTTATTCCCCTTTTTTATTTTAAATTTATTCTTTATGTAAATTATTCTAGACCATATTTTTATAAAATTAAAAATTAATACCAAATTTTTTAAATAAATTCATCAATGTATTTTCTCAAAAAATATTGATACAGTACTTATTCCATCAAACCAAAAGGGATCTAAATTTTGCGTTCGTTTTTTGTAATTTGTGCATTAATCACACTCACATTAACGGGCTGTTCCCTCTTTGGTGAGGTCCATACGAATACAGAACCACTTCATGCAGCTGACTTAGCAATAAAACATCGTTATAAACTTCCTAAAAATATAAAATCAATCCATTATCTTAAACCGCTTATCGATCCACAATTAAAACAACTCGTTTCTGTGGCACTCGCTGATTCACCTGATATGCGCAGCGCTGAAGCTCGAGTTCAACAGGCGCAACAACTTGCCAAAATTGCCTATTCATCACTTTGGCCATTTATAGACTCAAGTGGTTATTTGGAAAAGGCATACTTTCCAATACATGGCAAAGTTCCCCCACCAATCAACTCTATCAAAGTCGATCAAGCGAACATTGCAGACATTGGCTTAAAATTTAATTATGAGCTGGATTTTTGGGGTAAAAATAGAGAAAACTTAGCAAGTAAAGTCAGTGAAGCCTTTGCTGCACAGATGGATCTCGCTGAAACTCGGCTCATTTTGAGTACTGCCGTTGCTACCACTTATTTCGACATTCAAAATAATATCATTCAACAACGGTTAGCCAAAGAAAATGCACGCTTGTTAAAACAGCTTGCTGATATCATCGTAGGTCGGGAACAGCAAGGCATTGAATCCAATATTCCAGTAAAAACCGCATTAGCTAATGCTCAGGCAGCCACACTATCTATAGAAGATTACAAACGCGCTGAACTGCAGTCACGCCATCAATTAGCCGTATTAATGGGAAAAAACCCTTTGAATACACAAATTGAGACGGCAGCTTTTGTTTATAACAAGAAACAACTCCTGTTGCCTGCAGTAATTCCTGCAAACATACTTGCCCAAAGACCGGATATAGCCTCAGCTCGGGCCTTAACTGAAGCTGCCGCACATCAAGTCAATGTAGCTAAAACAGCATTCTTCCCGAATATTAACTTGAAAGGTCTGTTAAGCCTGCAAAGTATCTATTTTACTAAAGCATTCAATATATGGCTGCAAAATGATAATGTGAGTGCTGCCTTTGATTTACCTATTTTTGATGCGGGTGCACGCAAGGCAAATCTAGGAGCAAATTATGCGCAATATGAACTCGCAGTAAGCCAATATAATCAAACCATTTTAAATTCATTACAGCAAGTAAGTGACCAATTATCTGCCTTGAAAACACTGGATGCTCAAATTACCGCACAAAACCAGGCATTAAACTATACTGAATCCAATTACAAATTACTCCAAGCTCGTTATACTCAAGGAATTATTGATTACACCCAACTTATTGAATTAAAACAGTTATTAGTCCAAGAAAAAGCTATTTTATATAATTTACAAACGCGTCAAAAGCAAGCTTTTGTAGCCTTATTAGCAGCCTTAGGTGGAGAGCTATAAATTATGGCAGAAATAAAAGAATCTGAAGCCCAATCTAAAGATCAGGGTGGTCCAACAGCTGAAACGTTACGTAAACGCAAGACTGCGATGCTCGTTCTTGGCGGTCTTTTTTTACTTATAGCGCTGATATGGTTTCTCTATTGGCTTATTTCGGGACGATTTAAACTATCCACCGATAATGCCTATGTGAACGGGAATATGGTTCAACTTATGCCTCAAGTCCCCGGCACCGTCGTTAAAATTAAAACAGATGACACGCAACTGGTGACTGAAGGCCAGACCATAATTCAACTGGATCCCACTGATTATGTGGTGGCGCTACAACGAGCCAAAGCAGATTTAGCACAAACTGTACGTCAAGTCCGCCAATATTTTGAAAATGCCGCACAAGCACAACAAAATGTGATTGTAGGTAAAGCAAATCTGATTAAAGCACAACTGGATTTGAAACGCCGGGAAGGTCTAGTTGGAAATCGAGCGGTATCTCGTGAAGAGATGCAACATTATAAAACAGCCCTAGAGGCAGCTCAGGCCAATTATGATCTTTCTTTACATCAACTTGATGCCGCACTTGCGTTAGTTGAAAATTCTCATCTTTACACTCACCCATTAGTTGAAACGGCCAAAACAAATTTAAAAATGGCTTACCTGAATTTTCGCAGAGCCACTATTGTTGCGCCTGCTACGGGTTATGTAGCGAAACGTAATGTCCATCCTGGACAACAAGTGTCTATGAACTCCGCCATGTTAGCGATTGTTCCCTTAAATGATACTTGGGTCGATGCAAATTTCAAAGAAACTGAATTAAATGACATCCGTGTGGGCCAACCCGTTACGCTTTACGCCGATGCTTATCCTGGAATGACATATCATGGACATGTGGTTGGCTTAAATGCAGGAACAGGTTCAGCCTTTGCCCTACTTCCGCCACAAAATGCCACAGGAAACTGGATTAAAATCGTACAACGACTGCCTGTGCGCATTAGTTTGGACCCGGAAGAATTGAAAAAGACGCCTTTGCAACTCGGCCTATCCATGCGGGTGACCATTGATATTCATAATTTAAAAGGGACTCGCTTGGCTCAAATAACAGAGCCTAAAGTTACCTTTCAAACCAATGTTTATAAGAAGCAGCTCGCGGAGGTAGAGTCGATTATTAATGAAATTTTACATGCAAACTCACCGGATATGTCCTTGCCAAGGAAAAAAGTATAATGACTGAGCGTCCTCCACTAACTGGCAGTAGATTGGCTCTAATGACCATTTCTTTATCACTGGCCATTTTTATGAATGTCCTTGATGTCTCTATTGCTAATGTGGCAATCCCCACTATCGCAGGAGATTTAGGTGTTAGCCCCGATAATGGAACTTGGGTTATTACCTCTTTTGCAGTAAGTCAAGCCATTATGCTGCCTCTTACCGGATGGCTTGCTAAACGTTTTGGCGAAGTGCGTTTATTTCTTTTTTCTACAGCCTTATTTACCATTGCTTCCGTGCTCTGTGGCCTATCCATAAATCTGGAAATGCTGGTTTTTTTCCGCGTTATTCAGGGTGCAGTTTCAGGCCCTATGATTCCTCTATCACAGAGTATTCTTCTGGCCAATTACCCTCCCGAAAAACGAGGATTGGCAACCGGAATATGGGCAATGACCGCTGTTGTAGGTCCAATATTTGGCCCTATCATGGGTGGTGTTATTACTGACAATTATACCTGGCCCTGGATTTTTTATATTAACGTTCCTGTTGGGATTTTTTCGGTAATCTTCACCATGATCACTCTTAGTGGAAGAGAAACCCCCACCACTAAATTACCTATTGATTATATAGGCTTGGTTTTATTATGCATAGGCATTGGTTGTTTACAGGTTTTATTAGATAAAGGCAATGATCTCGATTGGTTTAAATCAGAATTTATTCTAACTTTGGCGATTATCTCAACGATTACTTTAAGTTTTTTAATCATTTGGCTTTTGACCCAAGAGCACCCCATTATCGATTTATATTTATTTGCTCACCGTAATTTTACCATTGGAACGATAGGTCTGACTTTGGGTTTTATGGTCTATTTCGCTACTGTAGTTATTTTTCCATTATGGTTGCAGACCCAAATGGGATATACCCCCACGTGGGCGGGACTTGCGGTTGCACCCGTAGGCGTTTTACCCTTTTTTTTAACCCCCATTGTTGGTAACTATATGGGAAAATTTGATTTACGCATTATTATCAGCTTAGGGTTTATTATCTTCGTTCTTACCTGCTTATGGCAGTCTACCTTTTATACTGAAGTGGGGTTTATCCAACTGATTACACCTCGATTTATACAGGGAATTGCTCTTGCTTTTTTCTTTACCCCATTAATTGCCTTAATTTTGGCCGATTTACCCCCTGAACGGTTAGCCAGTGCTTTAGGCGTTGGCAACTTTTTTCGAATTTTGGGAGGGAGCTTCGGAACTTCAATCAGTGTTACTTTATGGAGTCACAGAGAAGCCCTACACCAAAGCCATCTGGTAGAACAAATTACCGCATACAATCCTTTAGTCCAACAAGCAATAGATCAATTGCATTCATTAGGAATCTCGGGTCTAAAAAGTTTTGGTATCATTTACACCCAAATAATTAATCAAGCATATATGCTCGCTACGAACGATATTTTCAGACTCTCCGCTTGGATTTTTATGATTTTACTTGTAATGATTTGGCTTGCTGAACCAACCTATGCCCGCTCATCTGGAGGCATTGCAGCAGAGTGATTGTTTTATGTTCAATACTTCCCTATAATCCCCTCGGTTTTAATAATAATAACAATAAAAGGTGTTCTGAAATGAAAAAATGGATGATATTAGCGACAACCAGCTTGATGATGATGAATGCTCATGCAGATAAATCTTGGTGCGGTTATAAAGATTATTTTCGTTTAAGCGATACTTCTCACCCAGGCATCTATGTAGTAAGCGGATTTAACGATGCTGATGTGTTTCTCCACATCATTGGCCCACGTAGCTTTGAAATTTTAGATTCATACCAATGCCGCAGTGGCTATGCACATGTTACCGTTGCTTATGACTCAGAAAATTGGTGTGTGCTTGATATTAAAGATGGTCCATTAATGAATCACCCAACAGTTAGTGCTTCCTGTAACGGAATTCGTTATATTGATACAGTATATGATGGCATGGGTAGCTACTCTTATACTATTAATCTCGATTAATACGGCTACGTTATTGCAAATACAGGCTGGGCTGTTAGGCCCAGCCTCCCCTTGTCTGACCACCAACTTGTGATTCGCATCAAGTACTAAGAATTGCCTGGATTTGGATTATTTCTTGCCTTTATCGATTGCCGCGCCCTTCTTTCCCAGCTCTAAAGCCCCCCCACCTAAAGCTTTAATTAACTGAATACTGGCAATTTGTCGGCGCGTATAAATGTTTACTAATGAAAGTTTTGATTGTAATGCGGCATTTTCAACCACCACCACCTGCAGAAAAGTAACAAGACCGCCTTTATATCGATACAATTCCTGATCCCATGCTCGCTTGGCTGCACGAGCCGCTGCTTTTTGACTTTGATACTCCTTATCAAGCTGATTGATTGCAACCAGATTATCCTCCACTTCCTGAAATGCAGTTAATACAGTTTGTCGGTAAGTAGCTACTGTTTCGAAATATTGTGCTTTAGCTTGATTTAGTAGACCTCGCAATCGTCCCCCATCAAAAAGAGTCACTTCAGCTACAGGTTGAGTTAAGGATAATAAACTCAAAGGGCCGAGCGACCAAAAAAGACTGGGTTTCGAAATGAGATTGGATAAGCTCCTGCTTTGAAAACCGCCACTGCCGGTTAAATCAATCACAGGAAAAAAAGCAGCGCGGGCTACGCCAATATTTGCATTTGCAGCAATAACTCGAGATTCAGCAGCTACGATATCAGGTCTTCTATCTAAAATAGTTGAAGGTAAATTAGGGGCTATTGCTAAGAAAACCCTGGGTGATTTTGCAGGGGCCAATGAAAAATTACTCGGTATTTCTCCAACTAATACCGCAATCGCATGTTCAAGCTGAGCTCGCTGTAAGCGCATGTCGGCAGCCATTGTTTTGGCATTCTCAAGCTGAGTTTCAGCTTCGTCTACATCAGATATAGGTGCCGCCCCACCTTGATAACGTTTTTTGGTTAAATAAAGGGCTTTTTGATAAGCAACAACGGTGGTGTCTAAAATTCGTTGTGCCTCATCACTTCCCCTTAAAGCCAAATAATTGGTGGCAAGAGCGGCTTGTAAACTTAATCGAATCGAAGCCATATCCGCAGCACTTGCCTTGGCATTACTTTCATTGGCGATGACTGTGTTGCGAACACTACCCCATGCATCCAGCTCATAACTAAGAAAACCACCTAATAAAAATTGATTAAATACTGGAGTCGCTGGAGGATTTGCAACGGTTCGTGAATTTTGTTGTCTATCCGCATTGAATAATCCTTGAATAGTTGGAAAAAAATACGAACGGGCAACTTGAACCAATGAAATCGCCTCCTGAAAATGGGCATAGGCTAATTTCAAATCTTGGTTTGCCACACTCAGCTGTTGTTCCAAATCATTTAACACCGGATCGTGAAAGGCCAACCACCATGCATCAGGAGCAACAATTTGGGGGGCTGATTTAATTTTCAACCATTTTCCAGGTTCCTTAAACTGTTCAGGGATTGGCATCGCTGGGCGATGATAGGGGGGAGCTAAAGAACAACCCACCAATGCAAAAAGGAGAACCCCGGCACTGATCAACTTTTTCATGAAACAACTCGCACTACTTCGCCGTTGATAATAGAATCAGGAGGATTAATCACAATTCGGTCACCTGGCGATACCCCAGTAGCAATTTCAACTGTGGCACCAAAATCACGTCGAATTGTTACTGATTTCAAAACTATTTTATTGTCTTTACCTAAAGCAGCTACTTGTAATCCCTGTGCACGAAAGAGCAAGGTATTAACTGGCAAAATCACTGTCTTAGGAGGAACGGGTAAAGTAAACCATACTTCGGTATAACCACCAGGTAATAATTCCCCCTGTTTATTTGGGGAAATAAATTGAGCGAGTAACGTTCGCGTCTTAGGGTCAATAGCGTGTGCTGTTTCATATAATTTTGCTGGAAAAACCTGTTTAGGATGCTCTGCAAAATGCAGTTTGACTGTCATATCAGGTTTGATACGTGCTGAATAATACTGGGGAATTTTGACGTAAATTCGCAAAGGGCTTGTTTGCGCAATACGAAATAATGGTCGTGCGGTTGAACTACTCCCTGCATCAATCAAATCACCGATGTCCGTAGCACGATCCGTGATGACCCCATCAAAAGGCGCGATAACCTGTTCAAAGCCTACTAACTCTTGTAATCGTTGCAAATTAGCCTTCGCCGAATGCATCGCGGCCTCAAGAGCTGCAGCGGTGCTCACCTTTTCATCCGTTTCCTGTTGGGAAACAGATTCCGTTTTTAATAAATTAAGCCAACGTTTTGCTGTAATCTGTGCCAGTTGATTATTAGCAATTGCTGTATTTAAATCTGCCCTTGCCTGGCGTTCCTGTGCATCAAGTTCTGGGGTTTCAATGACAGCTAGCAAATCCCCTTTTTTTACCCGACTGCCAATATCGACATACCATTTTTTTACATAGCCATTAGTCCGGGCAAAAATAGGTGATTCATGCCAGGCCTGAACATTACCGGGCAATATAATTTTATCAAATCCTTTTTCTTGTTTTGCTTTCATCACCCGAACGACAGGAACTGCATCTGCAAGTGTCTCATTGCGCAAGCTTATCGCGGCATAAACACGTAAAACAATGAGCACTAAGAGAATGAATAAAAAAACAGTAAGCGCCAAAATAAGTCGTTTATGTTGGTGGTTCTGTATCTGCGACTTGATCGTTTTAAGCATGATCCTTCCTTTGCTTTTTCTTCAATTTGCGTTCATGAATGACATAAAAAACCGCAGGGACAAAAAAGAGTGTTGCTACCGTCGCAAAAGATAACCCTCCAATGACTGCCCGTCCTAAAGGAGCATTCTGTTCACCACCATCCCCAAGCCCCAGCGCCATGGGAAACATACCAATTATCATCGCTAGCGCAGTCATCATTACCGGTCGTAAACGCGTTTTTCCTGCTTCAAGGGCTGCTTTCATTGGATCATTTTCAACCGCAAGATGATCACGAGCAAAACTGATAATAAGAATACTATTTGCTGTTGCAACCCCCATGCACATAATTGCTCCCGTTAAAGCAGGTACACTTAATGCCGTATGAGTAATAAATAGCATCCAAGCAATTCCAGCAATCGCGGCAGGCAATGCAGTAATAATAATAAAAGGATCAGTCCAAGATTGAAAGTTAATAACAATCAATAAATAAACTAACAAGATTGAAAATGCTAATCCCCAATATAATCCATTGAACGCATTTTCTTTGGTATCAATTTGTCCACGTATCGCTACAGATGATCCTTTAGGCAAATCTTTTTTTGTATCGTGAATAATTTTCTCGATATCTTTTGTCACCGAGCCTAAATCCCTGTCTTGTATCGAAGCAAAAATATCAATCACTGGTTGAACATTATAATGAGACTCAACCACAGAGGTCCAAGTACGTTTCAAAGTGGCAAAAGAACCTAAAATTTGTGCTTGGCTCGGTGTGGTCAAACTTCCGATTGGTATATTGAGCAAATCATTTAACGAAGTCATTGCATATTGTGGTGCTTGCGTCACAATAGGATAAGAAACACCGTTTTTAGGATCCAACCAAAATGTAGGGGTTGTCTGAAAACTACCAGATAAAGTAATTAATAAGTCAGAAGCAACATTGAATTGAGTAAACCCAAGTTCATTTGCCAAACTGCGGTCGACGTCTACAAAAAATTCAGGATAGTTATTGGCCTGTCTTATTCGTACATCAGTAAGGCCAGGAACTCGTTTCAACTGACTCATCAATTGATTCGCATGATGAGCATTTTCCTCTTTTTTTAAGCCGATAACCTGAATATCAATTGGTGATGGCAAACCAAAATTGATGATTTGATTTACAATATCAGCCGGTAAAAATGCAAAAGTCACTTGGGGAAAACGTTCTCTTAAAACAGATCTCAACTGGTGAACATAACCTGGGCTTGGGCGATGTCCATCTTTCAGAGAAATTAAGATATCGGCATCTTCCGGACCATTTGTTGCTGAATTACTGTACGATAAATTAATACCACTCACAGGCAAACCAATATTATCAACAATACTTCCCAAATCCTTAGGAGGTATAACCTGCCGGATCACTGTATCAATATTATCAACAAGTCGTGCGGTTTCTTCTACTCGCGTCCCTGTTGGAGCACTAATATGTAATTTAATTTGTCCTGCATCCACGCTGGGGAAAAAATTTGAACCAAGCCATGGCCAGAGTAATAATATGGAAACACCAACAAAAGCTAAAAAACAAGGAATAAAAATTTTAGCATTGTCTAATACCCATGATAATGATTCGGAATAACGGGAACGGAGCAGTGTAAATTTGTCTTCGAATTGTGCATGCAAACGAGCCATGCGGCTTTTATTTTTCTCCTCGCCCATCAGTTCATGTTTGTGTAACCAATATTTTGCGAGCGTAGCTACAAGTGTGCGTGATAACACATAAGACATCAGCATAGCAAAAATTACCGCCTCTGCTAAAGGTACGAATAAGTATTGAGCAACACCCCCTAAAAAAAACATAGGTACAAAAACAATACAAATACATAAGGTTGATACCAGCGCAGGTATGGCGATTTGTTTCGCACCATCAAGAATAGCCTGTTCTACTTCTTTCCCTTGCTCTAAATTCCAGTTAATGTTCTCGATTGCAACGGTCGCATCATCAACTAAAATACCCACAGCAAGAGCTAACCCTCCTAAGGTCATAATATTAATCGTCTCGCCTAAAGCTGAAAGGACAGTAATCGATGCAATGATGGATAGTGGAATAGACAAGGTAATAATAAAGGTGCTACGCAGACTTCCTAAAAAAAGTAAAATCATAAGACCCGTTAATGCTGCAGCGATGACTCCCTCAACAATAACCCCACGAATGGCTGCCGTGACAAAAATGGATTGATCCGCAAAATTTGATAAATTAAGTCCTTCCGGAAGCATGTCCTTCACTTTAGGCAATAAAGCCTTTACCCGATGTACAATATCTAAAGTGGACGCATTTCCAGTTTTTTGTATCGACATCATGACCGCTCGCTTTCCATCGACCCTTACGATATTGGTTTGCGGCGCGAATCCATCACGTACATGAGCCACATCACGAATATATAACACTCGACCGGGCGTTGATTTAACAGGCACATCATTTAATTCAACAGCTGAAAGCGGACTGCCATTTAATTTGACAATATACTCATATTCACCAATTTTCTGTGTTCCTGAGGGTATAATTAGGTTTTGGGCAAGAATTGCGCTATTAATGTCTTGTGCCGAGACACCATAGGTTTGCATGGCCTGTAAATCTAAATCGACTTGTATTTGCCGAATTTTACCTCCATAAGGATATGGAACTGCCGCTCCTTGTACGGTTGCCAGTTGCGTACGAAGAAAATTATTGCCCAAATCATTTAATTTTTGTTCTGGGATGGTCGCACTCGAAAGCACCAGTTGTAAGACCGGAACGGTTGATGCTTTATAGCTTAAGACTAAGGGGGGTAACGTCCCTGGCGGCAAATTGCGTAGTATGGTTTGAGAGATTGCCGTGACCTGGCTTAGAGCGACATCAATATTAACACCGTGTTGAAAGAATAATTTGATGACGCTGACGCCAATCAGTGATTCCGATTCAATATGCTCGATATCATTGACTGTAGTAGTTACAGCACGTTCAAACACACTCGTAATGCGGTTACCCATTTCATCGGGAGGCAAGCCGGTGTAATTCCATACCACACTCACAACGGGGATATTGATGTCAGGGAAAATATCTGTAGGAGTACGCATTATTGCCAAAGGCCCAATAATGAGAAGCATTAGAGCCATTACAATAAACGTGTAAGGTCGCGAAAGTGCAATCCATACAATCCACATAAATATCCATATCCCCGATTGAAACAGTAAGTCATTATATCAATGAAATGAATTAGTCTTTAAGAATAAAACTCGAGTTTTTTTGATACTCGTGCCCGCTTATTACTTTGAAAAAAAAGAAATTCCTAAGGATCTTTATCTTAAAGGATAATTTTGCAATGACATAGTTTTTGATTATATGTTTTTTTAATTGACTTAGATAGCTTTAACCAAGATCAAACTCTTGTCCACGACGAACGAAACCGGCAAAGCCATGAGATTTGGCGTCAGGTAACTCGCCATCATTGTAGTGATATAACCAAAGCTTTGCTTTAATCTTAGGGTCCAAAGTATCTAATTGATTGAAATGGGTATGCACACCACTAGGCACATCTAATGTTTCGCAATCATGAAAAATTACGGTGGCGTCTCGAAAATAGTTTTTGAAACGATCTGGGGTAAATTGTGCATCAGTAGTGATAAAAAATGATTTTCCTTTATGGCCAATATTCAAACCATAGCTTGGCATCAATTCCTTATTTGAATGGATGTGAATTGTCTGAACTAAACTCAAGTTCAAACCTTCCCAATTGAAAATTTCACCATCTTTGACTATGTGAACCACAAAATAATCACTCAACGTTGCTTCTTTTTCATTAAGTGTTCTCAAACCCCCACTTAAACTATGCTCCCATAATGGCTGCACCAAGTGTTCATGAATAATCAATTGAGGAGTTCCATTCTGAGCAGCAAATTTACGTTGAAATGCGAGCCACTCGATTCCACCTATGTGATCAGCATGCAAATGGCTAACGTAAAGCGCATCTATATCTTGAGAACGATATCCAGCGTGAGTCAATGAAAAACGAATATCGGTGCCACAATCTATCAATAGTTTTTTACCACTATCGGCTATAAGTAACATATTGGATTGGAAGTTTCCAAAATCCGTTCCTATACCGCTGCCAGCCCCTAGAAATAACAATTTCATTAAATAATCCCTGAACTTAGTTAAGACTCGTCCTAAAGTTCCTTAATAAAACAACTATCTTCTTCACTAAGAATAGCATTTAAAATGAGTTATTAGAAATAGCTCAACGATCATAAATGAGCTATTCTTCAAAGTAAGTTGACAAAGAACATGAGTCATATGTGCTAAAAAAATTCCATCTTAAAAATACGCGCCTTTTAAACTATTTTTTCTTATTTTTAGCAATCACGCTTGTGAGTTTGATCGTGTGTTTATTTGTATTAAAGTACATTGCTATTCAAGAAGTTATTGATGGAAACGATCGTTATCAATTGTATAAATTAGCCAATAAGCTCCGTCAGAGCTCCGATGATTTAACTGAGTTGTCTCGTCTTTATGTGATAACAGGTGAGAAAAAATACCGTGATTACTATTATGAAACTTTGGCAATACGCAACGGTACCTCGCCTCGCCCTGTAAATTATGACGAATTGTACTGGGATTTGGTTATTGGTAATGATGTTCCCCAATCATATGGTCCAGCAAAATCGTTAGCATCAATGATGTTAGAACATCATTTTACGCTCAAAGAGTTTTCCTTATTGACCGAAGCAGAAAATAAAAGCAATAAACTTGCAGAAACTGAAATTAAAGCGATGAATTTGGTTGATGGAACACATCAAGATAAATCAGGAATCGACAAGCCTAATCCCGAATTAGCCAGACAAATGCTTTTTGATGAGGATTATATGAAGGCCAAATTACAGGTGATGCAGCCCTTACAGGAATTTTTTACCCTGGTTAATGACCGAACCTTCTTAACGAATGAAAAAATTGAAACCAAAATGTCTAAGATTATCGCTTTGGCACTCGTACTCTCATTTTTATCAACAATACTGATGCTCTTTTTTATTATTCATGCATTAAAAACATTATCGAGGGTAAATGAGGAAAATGATTTATTGCTATTGAATATCTTGCCAGAATCCATTGCCTCACGCTTGAAAATGGGAGAGCAGGATATTGCTGACGAATTCCCGCAAGCCAGCGTGATGTTTGCAGATATTATTAATTTTACCCAAATGACAGAACAATTAGGCGCCAAAAAGACCGTTGATCTTTTAAACCGCTTATTTGCTGAATTCGACAAACTCACAGAAAAATATTATGTAGAAAAAGTGAAAACCATTGGCGATAACTATATGGCTGTATCAGGTGTTCCGGAACAAACAACACGACACGCGATCAACATTGCGAACTATGCTTTAGCCATCCAGGAAAGATTGCTGACTTTTAATCAAGAAAATCAAATGAAACTCCAATTGCGCATTGGCATTACATATGGTCCGGTAATCGCTGGAATAATAGGCCATAAAAAATTTGTTTACGATATATGGGGTAATGTGGTCAACTTAGCCAGCCGTTTAGAAGAATCTTCTCTTCCTAATAAAATCCATATTTCAGAAAAAATGGCTTTTATGCTTCAAGATGAATTCATTGTGGAACCACGAGGAACTGTGGAAATGAAAGGGATCGGTGAAATAAAAACCTATTTCCTTTTGGGAAAAAAGGAAAAATAACTGCAGAGGTCTTTATCAGTCTGAATGACAGCGTGGACATATCCCATAAATATTTAATGCATGATCAGTCATCTTAAAATTGGCGCGTTCAGCTATAGTTTTTTGTCTCTGCTCAATGATTTCATCGACAAATTCCTCAACACAGCCGCATTTAATGCAGACGAGATGATCGTGATGAGCTCCCTGACTCAATTCAAATACTGAATGTCCTCCTTCAAAATTATGGCGATTAACGAGTCCGGCAGCCTCAAACTGCGTTAATACACGATAAACCGTAGCAAGGCCTACATCTTCTCCAGTTTCTAATAAGGCCTTATAAACACCTTCCGCACTTAAATGATGATTTGGAGATTGTTCCAATATTTGCAATACTTTTAAACGTGGTAAAGTAATTTTTAATCCAGCATTCTTAAGTTGCTTGCTTTCTTCCATCAATGCCCTCTTCGCTGTTATGAACTTAGGTGTCTTTCAGTAAATGACGTGTTATTATGGCGAAATTTTTCACGATAGGCAAAAAAAATGAGAATAATAATCTTTCTACTTGGAATTGTATTTACTTTAACCCTAACTCAATGTACCACCTTTGACTTATCTCGACGCGTAGTACAGCAGGGAAACTTATTACCGCAATCGCGAATAGACCGACTTAAAGTAGGAATGAGCAAGAATGATGTTGCCATACTAATGGGTACCAGTCTGTTAAGCCCTACATTTAATAATAACCGCTGGGACTATGCATACACCTGGCGTAGAGGTCATGGGCCTATAACCATGTCTACATTAAGTTTATATTTCCACAACGATACTCTAACACGTATAGAACGTGATCAATTTAAACCCGGAGCCGGACTCAATCACCCAGACATTAATCAGGAATAATAGATATTATCAAGACTTCGTCATCTCGAGCGAAGCCAAGGAATCGCCCAGCACAACACCGTGTTATAGCATAGAGCGCCCTTGAGCGGCTCGAGATGAAGACAAAAAAATTCCGGATTAGTTTGCGCTAACCCAGGCTTCAAAACTACAGCATTCAGGCTACTTATGCTGGCGAGCACGAGTAGCTTTTTGACGCCGCTTCTCTTTAGGATCTAAAACCAAAGGTCTGTATATTTCCACCCTGTCACCTTCCTGCAAAACCTGCTCCAAAGAAACTTGCTTTGCATAAATGCCCACGGGCATATCTCGAGTTTCTGGGTAAGTTTGGTATATTCCTGATGCACTCAATGCATCAAAAACGGTTGCCCCATGTTGAAGATCGAGAGTCATATGAACTGTCTTTTTTTCCGCAGTCACGTATACCAGTTCCACTTTAACCATAAATAGCCTTGGCTCGTTCACAAAATGAATCAACCATTTTATCCGTTACTTGTTCAAATACTGGGCCAAGCAACATGGAAAACATACGCCCTGCAAATTCAAACTCTAAATCAAAAGAAACCTTACATCCCTCTTCGACTTCATCAAAGCGCCAGAACCCTTCTAAATGGCTAAATGGACCATCAACAAGACGAATTTCTATCATTTTATTAATTTGTAATCTATTGCGGGTAGTAAATGACTTACTCATCCCGGCCGCCCCAATAACTAATGTGGCCTGTACCTCATCTTCATCCCGATGATGTACTAAACTTTCTGCGCAATAAGGTAGAAACTCCGCATAGCGCTCTACTTCATTCACTAACGCAAACATTTGTTCACAGGTGTAATTAACAGTACGTGCCTTTCTCACTACGGGCATTATGCTTCTCCCCGAATTTTAAGTCTCAACCAAAGACTCAGATCTTTAATTTCCTCAAAACAAATTGAATGTTCCATCGGATACTTATAATAAGAAATATGTTTGTATCCTTTATTCAATAGCCAATCTTTACTTGATTCAGTCCATTGAGATAAAACAAGAGGATCAAATTGTCCTGCCCCCATAAAAAAAGGTGTGTCCTTATCCAGTTTTGGTCGGGTATGGGCTGCTAAAGGTAAATAAGCAGATAAAGCCACCACTCCAGCCAAACGAGCCGTTGTATGCAGCGCAGTATGTAACGCCATCGCCCCACCTTGCGAAAAGCCTGCTAAAAAAATCTGATTGTAAGTAAAACCATCATTTAATTGTTCATCCATGACTTTACGAATCAATAATTCGGATTGTTCAATCCCTTCTTTATCTTCCCTATCAATTAATTTCATACCAACAATATCATACCAAGCAGGCATGACCATTCCGCCATTCAGGGTCACTGGACGCTGGGGAGCATTAATAAACACATGACGTAACGCCACATCAGAAACAGTTAACTGATCGACTAACCCCATCATATCGGAAGCATCTGCTCCTAATCCATGCATCCAAATGACGCATGCCTGCGCTTGAGCCTGTGACTCATTGATAAATACATTCAAAACAAATCCCCTCACAGACAAAAAAGAGAAATTATCGCTAATGCCTCAACACAGTGCAAGTTATACCTTCTCGATATTTCATAGAATCTCAGAACAGCAAAAATAAAAACAAAATCACACCATTTTGATCAATTTAAAAGCAAAAACCCCATCCAGGCTATTTTATTATTAGGCAAGATGTATTATAGTGCGCTACAGTGGGTCAATAAGCGGCAAAAATATGTTTAAGAAATTAGAATCTAAATCATTTACCCTTACTATGTTGGGGACAGGCACAGTCTATACCCCTACTCTAAAAAACAAGAAAAAAGTACCTGTAAAAGCAGGAGATAAATTGCAAGAGTATTATCCTAAAGGAGAAACTCTCAGTCTTGTATCAATGTTGGTTAAAACAGATAACCCAGTGATTGATCACAAACAACTTGTTCCTTATCAATCTTTAGACATCGCTGTTGTCAACGGCCCCAAGAATGACGGAACCAATGTTGGCGAAAAAATTGGACTTGGTCTGGGTATCGCTTTAAATGCTCTTGTTCGAGGACAAACTGAACTAAATGATATTGCCCACAGCAGAGGCGGGGTTGAATCCATTTTGATTGCTCATGAAATCAATGCGATAAAAGAAGCGATGACCTTTTGTGAAGATTTTGAGCAACTAATCAAAGAGTTAACACGACAACAAGCAGAAAGACAAAAAGGCAAACCCACGAATAATACCCCTGACATTATTAAATCCCTATTAACCCAATTACCTCAATCAACAGCAGAGAAAGATCAATGGTTTAAGGCACTAAAAGCCAATATCCCTGAAGTGTCAATGAACCTGTTTATCATTGACCCTGTTCCTGGGGATGTCTGGCCTATAACATGGTATGACCCAAGATTTTATAGCATCCCGCCTATTGTTAAATATGCAGAATTTATCTATTACGAAAATGAACATTCAGATTGGGGCTTTACACCAATCTATCCGGAGGCATCCGATCCACAACAACAGGTAGTCATTCGCAATACCCTACCCGGACATCATGGTACAGGTTCTTCTGGAAGTAACGCATCACAACAGAGCTTTGTCGTTTCTCCTGATAAAACCAAATCGACACACGTACAAAAATTAATGATTTTTAAATTACTTCATTTTTTATTGAATCATGGTGTTGAATTTAAAGATGCTCAAGAAATTTTTCATGAACGCACCGGACTCGGTAGAAAATATCTCGCTTTTCTGGAAGAGGTAGGAATTAATGAGAATATTGATGCAGCTAAACTTGATTTTCCAACCATATTTCGCAAGCTTTACGACAAAATTTACGCCAATAGAGCGGCATATGAAGCATTCAACACGACTCATTACATTGGAATGGGTGTAGCACCACAAAGAAAAGTGCTACGTACTGACCATAAATATGGACTTTTAACGGAGATCTTCCCTAAAAACATAGGATATGTTAACGAAGAGCACAGTGTATTAATGAAAGAGTTTTTCTTCAAAATATTCCACGAACCGTCACAAAAAGATCAAACCATTTTAGAGCTCATTAAATCAGCACAAGCTGTATTGTCTAAAAACATCAAAGTCATTACGAATCTTTCCTCTTCTACTATTAGTGAACATCAAAAAATTGCTCCGACAGCAATACTTGACAGTGAAAGTGCACGTAAAGATGTCTTGATATCTTTTGGTACTTTGATTCAAAGAGTAAGCCAACAATATTTAATGGATGACTGGAGTTCAGAGAAAAAGCAACACGAAAAAGAAGAACTTTTTGTTGCTATCATTGGCCTATTTGCAGAGTTTAAAGAACTAGCAAAAACTGACAATCAAACCATACAAGAATTTGTGGCCTCACTCATCGATTTGACCCTAAACGGGATTAGTCAGACCGTCGGACAACAACATGCAAATCTGGAAGAAGTATTTAATCGTCTTCGCACACCAACTGATACAAACTTGAGGTCCTTTTTTCATACCTTATTAACTCAGCTCAATAAAGATGAAGCTTCTTCTGAATTAGAAATTCAACAGGAAATTAATGAAATCTTTACCAGTTTTGAGTTTGCTCAATTAGCGGATCATCCCATAAAAATAAAGATAGAATTTATTTGCCAAAAATTAAAAGAAAAACTGCCTCGAAGTGAGAGCCAAGAGAACTTGGTCGACCAACTTGTTACACGGTTTGAAGAAAATTATGGCAGTTCATTTGATGAATTTGAAAAACTGTATCATCAAATTGGAGTTTTTATTAATGATGCTGCCGCATTAGGTCGACAGTTCGAAACTGAAGCAGCTGTGTTTAACAAGCATGAACTCTCTTTGCGAAAAAAAGCTGAAGCATTAATCGATGTGGCGGCACAAAAATTTTATCGAGATAGGCCAACTTCATTACCTGAACCTGCAGAAAAAGGCTCCTTTAAAGAGTTAGTCGAACGTCATGCCATAAATACTTATGGCGTAGTTGACCGGCTCAAACAAAAAAAAGCGCATTTGGAAGAAGAAAAGGAACAACTAAGTGCCCGTATCAAACTAATGGAGCAACAAATAGACGAAAAGGAACGAATAGCAAAAGAAACAAACGCCTCACTGGAGTTAGAAAGAGCAAAAAAAATTGAATACCATTCAGCAATGAATAATGATAAAGAAGCTGAATATCTATTGCTCATTAATAAGAAACTTGTTCCCTTAACAAAAGAGTATTTGGCCTTTCTCGACACCCAGTTGTCTCACAGACCTCGGGGGCTGGAAAAAAATGATGAGATAAAAGAAAAAGATGATAAAGTAAACTCTAAAATTAGCAAAGTAACGAAGTTGTATGAGATTTTGACCGACACAAACAAAATACCTCATCCCAAAGACCGTTTGCACTCCTTTTACACCAAGCTGGATAGGTATGAAAATCAATTCATAGCCCATCATGATTCGGATTGGGTCACGTTTCGCAGAAACTTGGTCATTGCTGCAGGAGTGCTTTTGACCCTCATCGTCCCTGGTTTAATCGCACTGGCAATTTATGCTAATGTAGGTCATTCATCCGTAAAATCATGTTATTTTTGGCGATCATCTGGACAAAATGCAGTGAGTTCATTTAACCAATACAGAGCAGCTGCTGATATACCAATTGCTATTGTAGATAAAGATGAAGAGGAAGAGAGCAGACCGCGACCATCTGAGCTTATGTAATCATGTAGCTTGGGTGCGGTGCAGCATGTCCGGGTTAATGGAATAGGATTTTTTATCTCAACCCCGGGTTACGGCTGCGCCTAACCCAGCTACAATCAGAAACATTTCCTAGTACTTGAATTTTTATCTAAATAAATGGATAGTTACCGTTCTAAAAACTTTTAAATACTCTAATGAAACAAATTCACTTTTTATTTATGGTTTGCATTGCCATACTCTTAGTAGGTTGTGGACAAAAAGGACCACTCTATTTGCCAGAACCAACAACGAAAACGCAAGTGAGTAACGAGAACTCAAAATAATCCAGTTCAACAGGCAAATTATGAAAATTAAATTTACCAAAATGCATGGCTTAGGTAATGATTTCATGGTGATTGATGGTATTAATCAGCAGATCAATCTAAATCCTCAACACATAATTACTATGGCCCAACGCCATACTGGGATTGGCTTTGATCAATGCTTGCTTATTGAAGCAAGCATGCAGGAGGGTATTGACTTTAATTATCGAATTTTTAATGCCGATGGCCAAGAAGTCGGGCAATGCGGCAATGGAGCACGTTGTCTTGCCCTATTTGCTAAATATTACGGATTAACTGATAAAAATCACTTAACTGTGGCAACGCGCACCACACAGATGAATTTGCATATCAATACAGACTCTAGCGTTAGCGTCGATATGGGAATCCCTCGCTTATCGCCATCTGATATACCCTTCATTACCGAGCAACAATCTGCTGAATATTTTCTAGAACTTCAACCGAACAAAACAGTTCACTTTCATGCCTTAAGTGTGGGCAATCCACATGCAGTATTGGTGGTAGAAGATACAGACAAAGCCCCTGTCCATGCCTTAGGAAGAGAAATCAGTTTACATCCCCGTTTTCCCGTCCAAGCCAATGTTGGATTTATGCAAATTGTGAATCAAAACCATATCAAATTACGAGTCTATGAACGTGGTTGTGGCGAAACACAAGCATGTGGAAGCGGTGCTGTTGCAGCAGCTGCTATTGGTCGCTTATATCATCAATTGGACCAACAAATAAAAGTAACCTTACCTGGTGGCGATTTATTAATTGACTGGCCATCATTTAATGAGCCGATAATTCTAACCGGACCAGCCGTTTTTGTTTATGAAGGTATCTTGTTTTAGCTTAAATACATTTCCTATGCAAAATTAACACAAGTATTGAATTTTCTTTACAAAGAGTTATTCTGAAAGAACGCCTCACACTCGCACTGTTCCAAATTTACACTAGACTTCTTTCGAAATTCACTTCAAAGTGCGAAGAGAAGCGCAGAACCGCAGTGTACACCCAAGTACATGAGGACTCAGGCACCTGCTCGATGAATTAGTTTGTCGCTACGATAGAGTATCGAAAAAACTCTATTTGGAAATAGGGGGCTTGGTTAAAAGGAGAGTGTCATGACAGGAAGCAAAATACAAAGTTTTGACTTATTCAAAGCGGCTATGGGAAACCTGGAATATTTAACGGAAATTAATAAGGATACAAAAAGCCAAGCCCACTTTTTAACGACGATTGAGGAAGGGGAATTGACCATCCCAAATATTCTCGAGTGCATTCAAATTGTTAAAAATCCACAGATAAAATCGCTCTTAATTATTTACTTATTAAGTCAAAGAGAATATTTAGCTTGTTTAAAGGGTGACTCATTATTAAACAGGTTAACCCATCAAGATCATCATATCCCTTCACGTCTTAATGCTCTAGTGCATCAATTAGACTTAAAAACTCTCTCACCCCAATTAATTGAGAAACTAGAACCTGAGTCAGCAATTAGTATTCTTTGTTCTGTTCCTCATTTTCATCAATTGACTAAACTCCAAGTAGAGGCCCTTCTTGAACGATACCCTCTCTATGAAAGACACCAGGTTCTTACTTATTGGATTAATCATTTTGCTTTAATGCCTAATGCTCATTATGTCTTAGCTCATTTTATGAACATCGCAGGTCCAAATGTTATTGATGAATTAGGCAAAATGGAACCGAGCCAAAAAGAAGCAGTGGTGGTTAATATCATTGAGAATTTAGGATTATTTCAAAACATTCCTAATAAGTTTTTCGACCATGCACACCGAGAATCTCATTTGCTACTGGCTATACGTCTCTATCTTAATGGTCATTATAATAAAAGCTATGCATTTTATATTAATCAATTAACGAAAAAACTGTTAGATAAAAATTACCCTTTCTCATTAGAAGCAGTAGAACTCCTTTTTTTCTTAAATGATAAGCTTGCATTTAAGGAATTAGCAACTAGAACCGCCTACTTAACCAATCGCTATTTACGAACAAATGCATTAAAAGGCAATGCGGCATTATTTTATCAAAATAAGCGAATCAATATGCCAAGGATGTTGCAAAATATTTATTTAAATCCGCCCATCCCCGGAATTCCGAAAGAACAAAAACCCTCTGTAACCCCTGATGAAAGTCCATTTATAAAAGAGGTGGTTCAACGTGGCAAGTCAATGAATTGTTTTGAGTATTTTTTAATACACTATAAAGGCAGTTCGGAGCCCATTCTTAAGTTGCTTCATGATTACATGGAGTTTTATGAGCGGTCTGTGGACATCAACACCCGCAACAAAGCAATCCACCACATAGGGTTCATGTTGAAACGTCCCGAAATAGACCAAACGGTAAAAGAAACCATTTTTTCCGCATTTTTAAACCACCCTGTTTTTTTTGATGAACCAATCATTTATCACTTATTTTTATTTGATGCCAAGAGAGTTATTCGTTATTTTGGTCTCCGTGGTGGAAAAGAAAATTATCAACGAGTCATTGACTTATGTACCTTAGCCCTAAAAAATCTTAACGCTGAAAAAAATCTGGAAACCATTCAAATCGCTCAAAAAGCCCTCTCTGAAGCACAAGTAGAATTAAATTTTTCTAATGAGTATGGATTTATTTCTGCTTTCATTAACTGGATTAAACGATGTTGGATATATGGATGGACCGGGTTTTTTAAACCAAATTCTCCCAATTTTGTTGCACCAACATCATACTATTTAGAAGAAAACAAGAACTCATCATCCTTAAGGCGGACAAAAAGTGCCGAATCATCCCAAGAATCAGAAACAACGCTTCTGGATTTGTTGAACAAAATTGCCCTTCCTTTAACACAAGAAAAATTTGAAGAAATCATTAAAGCACTCGATAGATTTTCGCTACAAACAATGCCTAAGAGTGAGTTAATTACACGACAAAAATTGCATAAGTTATATCATTATGTAATGAAACATAGGGAAGAGAATGAAAGCATTTATCATTGGTTAAAAGACAACCAGAATCCATTCATCGTCAATCAATTTCGTCTTTTAGAACTGATGTTAAAAGAAAAATCACGTGGAGAAATTGATTCATTACTTGCACAGGTCAACGAAGACTCTGATCAGCTGCAATATATTTCTGATGAGTTGGATGAGCTCATGCCAGAACTAGTAGTTGTTCCCAGTAAAAAACCGGCACCAAGCTCGGAAACAAGTGATTTTGTAGCAAGTGCGGGTAAAATACTCTCAAAATATACCTGCGACGCAACTGTATATGCACAAAGTGCCTTGAGTTGGGCTGAGGGCTTTTTTGCCAAAATGAAAAAACCTGAACTCGTAGAAGAAGATACCTTTGAAGTGGAACATATTGAATCGTTTAAAACGATAATAAACAGTAAAGGAACGATTACAACTTGAGTTTCCAACGCTTATGCATCCAATTCCATTGTTCAGGATGAGCCAAAATAATACGTTCTAATGCTTGATTATAAGCTAAGGTATTATAATAAAGAGACTCTTGAGCCGTATCATAATCTTTCCATGGAATAGGATCATAAAACTCCAGGACATGCTTCCCATTGGGTAATCTATATCCAGCAGCTGGAATTACAGGAACTCCGGTATAACGAGATAGGGTTGCAAGGCTACGGTAAGTTCCTGCTTTCACGCCAAAAAACTCAACAGCGATACCATCTCGGTTGGCCAGTGAGGCATGTTGATCAAGGACGAAAATCACTGCATGATTTTTTTCCAAAGCAGCACAAACCTTATCTAGAGAATTTTTTTTAGGAATCACATTTAAGCCAACTTGGTAGTACTGTTTAAATAAACTTCGTTCGATAAATTTAATTGACAAGGTCCGACGAATAAAATGAAACTGACCTTGAAATTCTTTAAAGTTTAAAACACCACCAATGGGTGCAACCTCCCAATTGCCAAAATGTCCTGTTAGAACTAAAACTCCTTTTTGTTGTGCTACAACTGCCAACATATGTTCATGGCCACGCACCTCTACCAGATTGCGTAAATCCCCTTCTGACATAAAACGCAATTGAATTGCTTCTTTAAAGGATTTAAGCAAATGTGTGTAGTACGATGTAGCCAGTCGTTTTTTTTGCGTGCTATTCAATTGCTCGCCAAAAACACGATCAATATTTGCCATCACGACTTTTCGCTTATAAGGCAGAAACTTATAGACGAATCGGCCAAGTAAACTTATGGGCAATTCATTAATTTTTTGTTCTAATTCAGTCACAAGCTTTGATCACCAAACAGGCATTCATACTGGCAAATCCTCGATTGATCGTCAGTGCATAAGGACCGCGTTTTAACGCTTGATGCTCCGTACTTACGGATAATCCTTGGCAACTGGGTGCAACCTTTTGCAAATTCGCTATACCAGGTACACACTTGGAAGAGAGTGCATAAGTAGCCATTACTGTGTCAATCAAACCAGAAGCACATATAGTATGCCCCATAGACCATTTGAATGCTGTTACAGGAATTTCTTGTTCGGCAAAAACACTTTGTATCGCCTGAGATTCACTATAATCCGATTTACTGTTCCCATTACCATGCGCAACAATAAAGCCTAAGTCATTAGGATTTAATTGGACACATTCTAAAGTACGACGTATCAACTCAGCAAGTTGCTCCCCACTTGTATCTAGAGAAAACAACCCTTCAGCTTCTGTGGTTGATAATCCCCCCATAACTTCACCATAGCACGTGGCTGAGCGCGCACGCATACTGGCCTCACTTTCTAATACTAAAGCAGCAGCACCTTCGGCCATAATCGTACCATCATGCGACTCATCAAAAGGTTTTAAGTGTTGATTGCTTAATACCCCTAATTGCTCATAGTAAAATAAAGCTTGAGGTTCAGTAGCCATATCATAAGCAACCACTACTGCTCGCTCTGCCTGACCACTGCGAATAGCATGATATGCTTCCAATAAAGCTTGTGTTCCACCAACCGCATGGTTTGTTACATTATGATTGGGGCCCTTAAACTCATAGGTTATCCCTGTGTATGCAAGAACATTATTAGGCAATATGCGTAATAACCACATCGGATGAACTGTTTCAAATAGATGTTGTGCAAATTGGTGCATATCCTTTTGAGTTTTTGCGAGCAAAGGTAAAAAATCATATTGTTGAAAATATTTATTGCCTGGTGAACCCACGAAAACAGCCGTTTGTTCATTAAATGAATTAGGGTCTTCAAGAGCATCACGATAAGCAATCATTTGACTGTGCTCGATAGCTTGTACTGCAGCATGAATTCCCATGACATCCTGCCGTGAAATCACTTTCATCAACTTGCGATCGGGTAGCATTTTTGCTGGATTAAATTCTTTTAACTCCCCACCCAAACGATGAGGCCATTGCGATAAATCCCAGTGAGTTATTTCAGCAATTCCATTTTTACCCGAGAGAATTGCATCCCAGGTTGCATCCGCAGTAGCGCCTGAAGCAGTTAGTGCACTTCGTCCTGTAATAAATACTCTGTTACTCTGACTCATATACCTGCTCCTTCAAATTCAGGATGCTTAAATAACAAGCAACTATTGGAGCCACCAAATCCAAATGAATTGGAGAGAACCACTCCCAAAGAGCGTTCACGCGGTCCATCAACCACATAATCCAAATCACACTCTGGATCGGGAGTAGTTAAATTGGCTGTCTTGGGTATCGTTGCTTGCTCTATGGATTTAACTGATAAAACAGCCTCTAGCGCACCGGCCGCAGCAATCAAATGTCCGGTTTGACTTTTGGTCGAACTCACAGGCAAGTTTGCGACAGATTCTCCAAAAACTGCTTTAATGGCATTCGTTTCACTTAAGTCATTCATTTTGGTTGAGGTACCATGTGCATTAATGTAATCCACATCGGAAGCTTGGACTCCAGCATCCTGAAGAGCACGCTCTATTGCTTGTATTGCCCCATCGCCATTTGGATGCGAATCAGTAATTCGATAAGAACTTAATGAATTTCCTTCGCCGGCTAGTTCTGCGTAAATATGAGCGCCTCGCGCTTTTGCCTT
The DNA here is from genome assembly GCF_900635815.1 of Legionella cherrii. Lineage (NCBI taxonomy): Bacteria > Pseudomonadati > Pseudomonadota > Gammaproteobacteria > Legionellales > Legionellaceae > Legionella > Legionella cherrii. The sequence continues at coordinate 1,252,439 of NZ_LR134173.1, read as the reverse complement.
ATTCCATTCTTCCAGAATTAAAAAAGCAGCCCCTTCTCCTAAAACAAAACCATTACGTGTCCCATCAAAAGGTCTACTTGCTGTTTCAGGCGTGCTGTTATAAGTAGATAAGGCACCTAATAAGCAAAAACTGGATAATCCCAAAGGATTAATCATTGAATCAAATCCTCCAGCCAGCATAAAATCAGCTTCACCCCGACGGATGACTTGCATTGCTAACCCTAGTGCTTGTCCACCTGATGCACAAGCTGTATGAACCGAGGAAGCATAACCTCTGATGCCAAATTGTTGGATCAACAAAGAAAGGCCTGAATTTGGCGTTGTTTTACCGAAATCAGATAATTTATAAAATTCTTGCGTATTCGCCAGCAAACGCGTCCAATCTGCGTCACCATTTGGGGCACAAATTTCTTGAAATCGAGATAAGTAATCAAATTCAGCAGTCATCATCCCACTGCCGGTAACAACCCCCCACTGTGCTGCGGTTTGTGCTGTTGGCAAAATCCCAGCGTCATCAAAAGCTTGCTGAGCAGCTTCAAGCGCATAGCGGGTAAAATACACTGAAAAGCGACTACGTTTGGTAGTTAATTTAGGAGCAAGCGAAAAATTCTTCACCTCAGCCGCAATATAGGTTGGAAAAGCACTGGCATCAAATTGTTTGATTTTAGAAATACCTGAGCGTCCCTCCAATAAATTGGACCATGTAGACTGAACGTCAAGCCCCAAAGGAGAAACAGCTCCCATACCTGTAATCGCAACTCGTCTTTTTTTCACTTTTATTTACCTCTGGGAATAAGCACTACATCGACCACACAAACCCGTTTACCTGCAACCTCGCTACGATAAGCAAGAATTAATTCATCTTCTGTTTGCTTTTTGACCGTTACAAAACATTCAAGAACATCACCTGGATAGACAAACTCATTCATTTTTATTTTGCGACACTCGCTCACTTGATAGTCTACTGCATACCCTGCGCGCCGAATAAATTCGCGCGCCAAATTTAATTTACATTCCAATAATACCGTCATAGGTAATACCGGTTTTTTGGGAAAGTGGTCTGCGAAATAAAGGGCCGCTCGGGATATTCGTTTTTCTGCGGTTAAACTAACCCCTGGTTGACTGGAACGAATTCGGTCAAACGTCATGGACACTACAGGCAAGTTCAAATCCATAATCAGATCGTCATTCAATATTGGTGCGCTCTCCTTACTGATAGCTAACCAATCACCTGGTCGATTAATTTCGGAATATTGCTGCTTCACTTCATCTAAATCGATAAAATCATCCATAGGGAGTAAAGGTCCTAAGGCGCCTTCGATACTGAAAACACGCTCATTACCTACTCTCGCTTCACTATGATATTGCATTACTGAACTATCTAAGTGCTCAATAAACGACTCAAGCAATAAAGTTTCACCTACATAGGCGGGCCGATGCATGGAAGATTTAGCAACAATACCTGCCACAGGTCTGCAGGTAAATTCTTGGAGCGCCATCACATTCCATGCAGCCAATTGCCCTAGGGTTTCTCCGATTAATGAGGGGATAAAACAGGGTCGTCCCTGCGCATCAACTGTGAGGCATGTATCATTGGGGGTAACATGTTTGATTCCCCGGATCACCTGACCAGGAGATGACTCCACTATACGATCAACGAATAAGAATCTCATCAGTATTTATTAAGCCCTATTAACCTTGAATTAAAAAAAACACCCGAATTAAGCTTCAGATCCAGCAGTTTGTTGTTCTTTGATTGCAGCAACAACTAATTTACAAAATGTTTCAATGGTAAATAGCATAGGTATTTCATTGACTTTCATATTGGGTTTAAATTGCTCAGCAGGAACTTCACTTAAATAATTTTGCAATACCTTCAAACCCTTTTCGGTAATAATACCACCTTTCTCGAATTCATCTTCTGCTAAGTCACCACGTGCATTTTTTTCTAATTGACCACGAGGGATTTTAATTTTGAATTCTTTCTCTAACTGGAATACCAAATCAAGAAAATCAATGGATTCTGCGCCTAGATCTGCTATCAACCGACTGTTAAGAGATACTTCTTCTACATCAATCACTAGCACATCAGCAACAATTTCCCTAACTTTAGGATAAACGTCTGCTACATTCATATTTTTTCCTCAGAGATAGCTAATTTACAAAGCCGAAAATTATACCATACATTTTTTTAAAGGCATAAAGTTAAGAATGATAAGGTATTAACCAACTTGACTATACCCTGCATCAACAAATAAAGTATGCGCATTAATCATGGCTGCTTCAGGCAAACATAAGAGATAAATGGCATTGGCTACATCTTGAGTTGTCAATGGTCTATCACTCAATGAATGCGCCTGATATTCATCAAGCAACTGTTCTCTATTTGGAAAATGCTTCAATGCGTCGGTATCAACTACTCCAGCAGAAACAGTATTCACAGTAATACCATCAACAGCCAACTCAAGGCTCAAAGAACGCACTAAAGCTTCAAGAGCTGCTTTAGATGCCCCAATAAATGCATAATTAGGAATAGCCCGAGACGCACCAAGACTTGATAAAGCAATAATTCGACTCCCCTTAGGCATCAATGAACGTGCTTCGGTTGCCAAATGATTTAACGCCAGAGCATTAGTTTCCAGGCACCAGCGCCAATGTTTGGTAGACATCTTAAGTGCTGACTTTAAAACACCGCTTGCAGCATTACTGATTAAAAAATCAAGGCGATCAAAATGTGCACGGAATTGAGCAAACATTTCTTTTACCGATTGATGATCGGCAACATTCGCCTGCAGAGCAACCGCTTTGCGCCCCATAGCCTGGATTTCTTCGACTAAAGATTGAGCTTCATCAGAACTGTTGTAATAAACTATGGCTATATCACTTCCTGCTTGAGCTAACTTTAATGCAGTTGCCTTACCGATGCCTCGTGCCCCGCCAGTAATTAATCCGACTTTACCTGCAAAAACCAAACTCATGGAATATTCCTCATTAACTTCACTTGATTAGAAAAAGTAGTGTTGATGCAATACCATCGTGACAGCCCATAAATCATAGTCCGTTTAGCGCGTAAATTGACCAACAATTACAAAAAACTACATTTTCATTTGTATTGAGCAATAAAGCAATGTTTCGTGTATTAAATTTTTAAATATCTTGTTTCTAGAAGGCTAACTTTGTACTATCGGCACACGATAAAGCTAATTATATATAAATGAATGAAGCATTCCTGGTTTAAAACTGTATTTCCTATAGCCGCGATTTTTTCTTTCCGCATGATGGGTTTGTTTTTACTCATCCCTGTATTTAGTATTTATGCAGAAAATTTACAAGGCGCAACGCCGACATTAGTAGGGTTTGCTCTAGGAATTTATGGTCTTGCTCAAGGGCTTCTGCAAATGCCTTTTGGTATGCTCTCAGATAAAGTTGGAAGAAAACCTGTAATAGCCATAGGCTTAGTCCTTTTTGCTTTGGGTAGTCTACTTGGTGCCATAACCAATTCTATTTATGGGATGATAATTGCCAGAGCCTTACAAGGTACGGGTGCTATTGGTAGTGTTTTAATCGCCTTACTTGCCGATTTAACCCCTGATGAGCAACGCACTAAAGCAATGGCAGTCATTGGTATGACTATTGGAACCTCTTTTAGTCTCGCTATGGTTTTGAGTCCAGCTCTTACCCACCATTTTGGTCTATCGGGTATTTTTAACTTAACGACTCTATTAGCAATAGCAGGGATCATCTTGCTTTATTTGGTCATCCCCAAACCTGTAAATGAACGTTTTCACGTTGATAGTGAAACAAATCCCGCTTTATTCAAGCAAGTTATTTCTAACATGCAACTGCAACGACTGAATGTTGGCATTTTCTGCCAACATTTTATTCTTACCGCCACATTTTTTGCTATCCCCTTCATCCTAAGAAAGCAAGTAGAACAAGGCCATTTATCCCAACAATGGCATTTTTATCTGCCCATTATGATCATTTCATTTATACTCATGATCCCGTTTATTATTCTTGCGGAAAAGAAAAAGCGCATGAAAAGCGTTTTTCTTTCATCCGTATTCATAATGGCTTTGACTCAATCATTATTGGCCTATACCTTTCAAAATTGGATGAGTCTCTGTACGCTCATACTCATTTACTTTATTGCTTTTAATATCCTCGAGGCCGCATTGCCCTCTTTAGTATCCAAGCAGGCAAATCCTAATAATAAAGGAACTGCTATGGGTATTTATTCAACCAGCCAATTTTTAGGACTGTTTCTTGGTGGGGCATTGGCAGGTATTTTGTATCAATGGAATAGCAGCCAGGGTATTTTTATTACTAATGCCATCGTAGGTATTATATGGTTACTTATTTCTCTTCCAATGAAATCAAACGTATCTTTTTCAACGCTTATTTTACCATCTCCCTGGCTCCAAAAAAATGAACAAATTATCAGTCAACTATTGAATGCTAAAGGAGTAATTGAAGTGGCATTCGCAGAAAAGGAGCAGGTTATTTATTTGCGTGTCGATAGAGAGCGTTATCTTGAGGGCAGTGCAGAAAAAATCATTTATCACGGAAATCACAAATAATGGAGCTATAAATGAAAATTTCTTTGAAACATCAAGCCACAGAGCACAGTAATGCAGCATCCTGTACCGTTACTGAGTATCATCTTAATGATCCCATGCTTGATTGTGCTATAGCAAAAATATCAGGTCGATACCCTGAAACACGACGCGTCGTCAATTTAGCATGTAATGAATTAGCGTATGTCTTCCAAGGAGAAGGGAAACTCGTTGTGAATCATACGGAATATAGATTATCTGCGGGCGATGCCGTAATCATTGAGGCCGGTGACCAATATTATTGGGAAGGCACCATGCAATTGTTTATTTCTTGTCGTCCTGCCTGGAGTCAAGAACAGCATCAACTGGTAGATTAAATAGCCGCCCTTAAGCGAACAGATAATAGCATCAACGTAAACGTTTACTTGTAGCCCGTATTAGCGCAGCGTAATACGAGATGAAGACTTACTCCCTGATTACCATTGCGTCTAATCGGGGCTACACAAGTTAATTCTCTCTACAGTTACTGACGAATCAAGCGCAAATTTTTACCTATAAATGAGGTCTTTTCAGTAGAACGATAGGGATTGATATCCAAACCACCCCGTCTTGTATACCGTCCATATACCGTCAACTGTTCTGGTTTGCAATAATTCATAATATCCACAAAAATTCGTTCTATACACTGCTCATGAAACTCATTATGATTTCGATATGAAACCAGATATTTTAATAACCCCTCGCGATTAATTTGTTTACCTTTGTAAGCAATTTGTACGCTGCCCCAATCAGGTTGATTGGTAACCAGACAGTTTGATTTTAAGAGATTTGAATACAAAGTTTCTTCAACGATCTCATTGCCTACAGAAAGAAATGCGGGTTCAACCAGATAAACCGAACATTCGATATCAAGCTGATCAAGCGAATCACCCACTAATGACTGTTGGATGGAACATTGATCGAAAGAATCCACATGATGAATTTTGACCCAAACCTCTGCGCCAACACGCTCCTGTAAATCCTTTTTAATCGTATTTTCTAATTCACTAACACTTGGAATCCGCGTGTTGTTAAATGAATTAAAATACAGTTTTAAAGATTTTGATTCGATTAAATTTGGGGAGCTGCACTCATAAAACAATTCAGCAATCCCTACCATAGGTTTGCCTTTGGCATTAAGCCAGGAAACTTCGTAGTGATTCCAGCAATCAAAACCATAAAAAGGTAATCGAGTCGGATCCACTCCAATTTCCTGTCGTTTTCCTGCCCTGGGAATAGGATATAACCGATTTGGATTATAGGTTTCATCGTAAGCAGATTTTTTACCTAATTCAGATTGTTCCGCGTCAGATTGATATTGTTGCAAAACTTCATCATTCATTGTATTTAACTCCAGGATTTCTATTATTTTTGCGGTACTTTTCCAATTCACAGGTTGATTCATTTCCATTTGACTGGAAATATAAGTAAGAAGAGATGCCGCTTCATTGATTCGAGCTGCTTTTTCAGTCAGTTCACGCGCTTGTATGCCTATCGACGTCATCACATCAAAATTGGGATTTTCCATAATTTTTTTAATGGTTGACAAAGAAAACCCCAAAAATTTTAGTGTGGTAATCTGCTGCAATCGCATTAAATCCATTTCAGAATAAAGACGATATCCATTTTCTAACCGCTTTGTAGGTTTTAATAAGCCAATTTCATCATAATACTGTAAGGACCTAACTGTTAATGAGGTTAATTGGCTAATCTCTTTGATTTGGTAATATCTCATTTAATCTGCTCCTGAACCCATATTTTAAACTATCACGTAACGTGAGAGTCAAGAGAATAATCACAAAGAGAGTACTGCGAAGAAAAACTTGTTACTGTTGTTTGGAAAAACGGAATTCAAAGTTCACTTCAACACATCCGTGCAAGGGATATATAAATTAGGTATACTCTTCTCCTAACTTTCGCATACAGGAGATCAGAAATGGCACGTGGTATAAATAAAGTCATCTTAATTGGTAACGTCGGTGTTGACCCTGATGTACGTTATTTACCCAATGGCAACGCTGTAACAACACTTTCCATTGCTACCAGTGAAGCATGGAAAGATAAAGCAACTGGTGAAAAGCAGGAGCGGACCGAATGGCATCGCGTAGTCTGTTTTAACCGCTTAGGTGAAATCGCTGGTGAATACGTCCGTAAAGGTTCTAAACTCTATATTGAAGGCAGTTTAAGAACCAGAAAATGGCAAGATCAACAGGGTCAAGATAGATACACTACTGAGATTGTAGCTAATGACATTCAAATGTTAGACAGTAAAGGGACTGGTTCATCCAGTTTTGATGAAATGCCACAGGCTCAATTTGCGCCAAGCAATCAAAGTGCTGCAAGACAACAACCAGCTCAAGTACCACAAGATGCATTTGATCAATTGGATGATGATGTCCCATTCTAATTTCATCTGAATATTAGCCTCATCTCTTGTTTTACTGCCCTTACTGATAAGGCGCTTTTTGTTCACTGTTGCTTGGGTGAGGCCGGAGCCATAACCTAGGTTTCAGTGATACAATAATTTCCCGATTAGGTCTTCTTATGCCGCTCAACTAAATACTCTGCTTTTCATTATTTAAAAATTAAGAGCACAAACTGTCATATATACTTTATCGTTAACCAATATTTCACTCATTCATCCTATTGAGGTTCTTATGGATAAAATAAATTTAGTTCAAAAATTTAAACTTTTTAGCGAGTTTTGGTCGCCACGTATTGTTGGAGAACTTAATGGCCAATACATCAAACTTGTAAAATTCAAGGGAGAATTCATCTGGCATAGCCATGCGAATGAAGATGAGCTATTTTTAGTTGTCAAAGGTATTCTAAACATTGAGTTCAGGGATAAAATAGTTACCTTAAATGAAGGCGAATTTTATATTGTACCAAAAGGCGTAGAGCATAAACCGATTGCAGAAGAAGAGACCCATGTTCTCCTCATAGAGCCCAAATCAACAGAACAAACAGGGGGTATCGCAAGTGATTTACTCGTCGACAAACAATCTTGGATATAACCTTAATAAAATACTAACACTCGTTGATATACGCTGGAGTATTGTAATTTCTACTTACTTCTTTACTAATCCAGTCTATAAACCGGATTACCTTTATTAAAAAAAAACCCGCATGAAGCGGGTTCTTTAGTTAGTGAGGGCTCAAATTTATTCTTCAGATTCATCACTAACTACAGGTCTGTCTAAGAGCTCAACAATTGCCATAGGCGCGTTGTCACCATCTCTAAAACCACATTTAATGATACGTATATAACCACCTGGACGCTCAACAAAACGGGGTCCTAAATCTTTAAACAATTTACCAACAGCAGACTTAGATCTCAAAATATCAAACGCATGACGACGTGAAGCTACTGAGTCAACTTTTGATACAGTAATTAAAGGTTCAATATAACGTCGTAAATCTTTAGCCTTGGGCAAAGTTGTTTTTATCAACTCATGCTCAATCAAAGAACAACACATGTTTGCAAACATAGCCTTTCTGTGGCTACTTGTACGGCCAAAACTACGACCTGAATTACGGTGACGCATAACCAAAACTCCTAAACTTTATTCGCCAAGATTTGCTGGCGGCCAATTCTCAAGTTTCATACCCAGCGATAATGAACGTGAAGCTAAAACATCCTTAATTTCGGTTAAAGATTTCTTACCAAGGTTAGGAGTTTTTAAGAGTTCATTTTCAGTTCTTTGTACTAAATCGCCTATATAATGAATATTTTCTGCTTTCAAACAATTTGCAGAACGAACAGTTAACTCTAAATCATCGACAGAACGTAGTAGAATAGGATCAAAATCATTGCGTTCTTTATTATCTGCGCGTGACTCTTCAAATTTCATGTCTACAAAAGCATGAAGTTGTCTTTGAAGAATACTAGCAGAAATACGTATTGATTCTTCAGCATCAATAGTCCCATTAGTTTCTAACTCAATAGTTAACTTATCGAGGTCAGTTCGATTTTCTACACGAGCACTATCGACATAATAAGCCACTTTTTTAACTGGAGAGAAACTATTATCAATTTTAAGTTTCCCAACTGATTTTCTTTCTACTTCATCATCGAAATGTCTAATAAATGAATCAGTACTGTGGAAACCAATTCCTCGTTCAACTTTCAATGTCATATTTAATTTGCCTTTTTCATTCAAATTAGCAATGACCAACTCTGGATTGATAATTTCTAATCCATGAGTCAATTGAATGTCTCCAGCTGTAACTTGACAAGGACCTTGCTTGCTTAGTGTTACAATCGCTTCTTCACCGACTGTCATTTTTGTCGCAACTAACTTCAGGTTCAGTAAGATGTCCACGACATCTTCCTGTACACCTTCAATTGTGCTGTATTCATGTAGAACACCATCAATTGAAACTTCGGTAATCGCACTTCCCGGCATTGATGATAGTAAGATACGTCTCAAAGCATTGCCGAGAGTATGACCAAAGCCACGCTCCAAAGGCTCTAAAACTATTTTAGCTTTATAGGGCGATTCTGCCTGGACCTTAAGAACATTAGGTGTCAACATTTCATTGATTTCAGTATACATTCAGCTATTTCTCCGAGCTTACTTAGAGTAAAGTTCTACAACTAAGTTTACGTTGTAGTCTGAAGATAAGTCAGTTAACGTTGGTGCTGTAGAGAATGTTCCTTTGAAAGAAGAAGTATCTACAGTAATCCAATCGCATGCAGCTCTTTGTTCTGATAAAGCTAAAGCAGCCTGGATACGACCTTGAGCTCTTGCTTTTTGACGAACAGATATAACATCACCTGATTTTACCAGGAATGATGGAACGTTAACTACTTTATCATTAACAAGTATCGCTTTATGCGTAACTAATTGACGCGCTTCAGCACGTGTACTTGCAAAACCCATACGATAGACAACATTATCTAAACGTCGCTCAAGTAACGACATCAGATTTTCACCTGTTGAACCTTTCATACGAGCAGCCATTTTGTAATAGCCACGGAATTGCTTTTCAAGAACACCATATAATCTTCTGATCTTTTGTTTCTCTCGAAGTTGAATTCCATAACCATTCATACGTGGTTTTTTATCACCATGTTGTCCAGGTAACTTTTCTGATTTACATTTGGACTTATGATCACGGACACCGCTTTTAAGTAATAAATCACAACCTTCACGACGTGATAACTTACATTTTGGACCAAGATATCTAGCCATTAATTACTCCTGAGTCTTATACACGACGTTTTTTCGGTGGCTTACACCCATTATGAGGTATACCAGTAACATCGGTAATTTCAACAATTTTGAAATCCTGTGATATTAATTCACGAATAGTGGATTCTCTTCCAGGTCCGGGACCATGAACAAATACAGCCACAGATTTCATACCGTATTCTTTTGCAACAGCAGCAGCACGCTCAGTAGCAACCTGTGCAGCATAAGGAGTACTCTTTCTTGACCCTCTAAAACCTGAGCCACCAGATGTTGCCCAACACAGTGCATTACCTTGTCTATCAGTAAAGGTCACTATCGTATTATTAAAAGAAGCATGAACGTGTACGATACCATCAGATACGACACGCTTCGCCTTTTTGCGTACTTTTTGTTGTTTTGACTTAGTTATTGCCATCTTACTTTCCTACATGAAAAATCAAACGGTAGTGCCTTTTCTGCGACCTTTTCGAGTACGAGCATTAGTTTTCGTACGTTGTCCGCGCAATGGCAACCCTCTTCTGTGTCTTAGACCACGATAACATCCTAGATCCATAAGGCGCTTAATGTTCATCGTCACAACACGACGCAAATCACCTTCCACTGTTATTTTTGCAATTTCTGTTCTTAAAGACTCAAGTTGAGCATCGGTCAGTTCTGAAACCTTTTTAGAAGGTTCAATACCAACTGTAGAACACAGTTTTAAGGATGTAGGTTTACCAATACCATAAATTGCTGTTAAAGCAATCACAACATGTTTGTGATCAGGTATATTTACTCCTGCAATACGAGCCATTAACTTCTCCGAACGTTATTTGTTCTGTCGAAAGGGACAGAAGAATACTATTTTTATAAAATTAAATCAAGCAGAGTTTAACCTTGCTTTTGTTTATGTCTGGCATCTTTACAAATAACTCGTATAGTGCCACTTCTTTTAATAATTTTGCAATTGCGACAAATTCGCTTTACAGATGCTCTTACTTTCATTCTAAACTCCGAAAAAAATCATAAAAGACCAGGTAATTTAGTACCTTTGAAATTAGCCTTTTTCATTAAAGAATCATATTGCTGGGTCATTAAATGTGCTTGTACCTGAGCTACAAAATCCATAATAACAACTACGATAATCAGCAATGACGTTCCTCCGAAATAAAAAGGGACATGCCATGTATACATCAAAATCTGAGGCAAAAGACAAACCAGAACCAAATAAATTGCACCAACTAATGTCAGACGAGTCATTACACCATCAATATATTTAGTTGTTTGTTCACCTGGTCTAATTCCGGGTATATATGCACCAGATTTTTTTAAATTATCAGCAGTATCTTTGGGATTAAACACCAGAGCTGCATAAAAGAACGCAAAAAATATAATAGCGACCGCATATACTATTAAATATAAAGGCTGTCCGGGGGATAATGCCATTCCAACATCGGCAAGCCACCCTAAACCTTTAGTATGTGAGAAAAACTGAGCCAAAGTTGCCGGTAATAAGATAATGCTGGATGCAAAAATAGGTGGTATTACACCAGACATATTAATCTTTAAAGGTAAATGACTTGTTTGAGCGGCATAAACCTTTCTACCTTGTGTTCTTTGCGCATAGTTAACTCTTATACGTCGTTGTGCGCGCTCCATAAATACTACAAATCCTGTTACTACTACCACTACCACTGCAACAATAATTAACGTCAATGCTTGCATTTGCCCTTCTTTAACTTGCTGAAGAACAGAAGCAATTGCCGTAGGCATGCTTGATACAATTCCCGAAAAGATAATTAGCGAAATTCCATTTCCAACACCTTTTTCAGTAATCTGCTCACCTAACCACATTAAGAACATAGTTCCTGTAACCAAAGTCACAACTGCAGTAAAGTAAAATGAAAAGTCAGCTTGAAGTGCAATTTGTTGTCCAGCTAACCAGCGTGCCATCCCTAGAGATTGAAACACAGAAAGCACCAGAGTTAAATATCGGGTGTATTGGTTTATTTTCCTACGTCCAGACTCACCTTCTTTTTTAAGTTGTTCAAGTTTGGGTGATACAACTGAGAACAACTGAATGATAATGGACGCTGAAATATACGGCATAATGCCTATTGCAAAAACCGTAACACGCGATAATGCACCACCAGAAAACATATTGAATAAGCCAAAAATTGTATTCTGTTGTTCATTAAAAAAATTAGCCAATCGTGCAGGGTCTAAACCTGGAACAGGAATATGAGCTCCCAACCGATAAACCAATATACCAAGAACAACGAACAATAATCTTGATTTTAGTTCAGCCAATCCACCACGTGATTGGCTTGCATTATGTTTTTGGTTTTTCATAGTCACTCTTCTATGCTGCCGCCTAAACCTTCAATGGCTAAACGAGCTCCTTTAGTGACCCTTAAACCTTTAAGTTTGATGGCTGTAGTTAATTCACCGGATAAAATAACTTTTACATCTTTAATAGAGCTGTTGATTAGGCCCGCTTCACGTAAAACATTTAAATCAATTACATCAGCAGACAACTTTGCCAGTTCACTCAGACATACTTGATCTACAGTTTTACCAACTCGTGATTTAAAGCCCATTTTAGGCAGTCTTCTTTGAATAGGCATTTGCCCGCCTTCAAAGTTAATTTTATGAAAACCACCAGCTCTTGCTTTTTGACCTTTATGTCCTTTACCACTTGTTTTACCTAGCCCGGATCCTATACCACGTCCTAAGCGTCTTTTAGGGCGTCTTGAACCAGGATCTGGTGATAGTGAATTTAAATTCATTATGCACTCTCCTCAACCAGCAACAAGTAATCCACGATATTAATAAGACCACGGATTGCTGGCGTATCATTATGTGATACGCTTGAATTAGTTTTACCTAGACCTAATTGTTTTACTATAGAAATATGCTTTGGCTTTCTGCCTATAATGCTTTTTACCAAAGTTATTTTAATTTTCTTTTCCATAATTAGCCCGCCATAACTTCTTCAACAGTTTTACCACGCTTGGCCGCAACATAATCTGGAGTACCAATATTAGTTAAAGCAGCAATCGTAGCTCTTACAATATTACTTGGATTGGTTGAACCAATACTTTTAGCTAATATATTTTGTACGCCTAATACTTCTAATACGGCTCTCATCGCGCCACCGGCAATAATTCCAGTACCTTCACTTGCTGGTTTCATAAATACCTTAGAAGCCCCATAGTTCCAAGTAATTTCGTGGAAAATAGTTGATCCGGAAAGTGGAATATAAACCATGTTTTTCTTTGCTTGTTCCATAGCTTTTTGAATTGCAATTGGAACTTCTCTCGCTTTACCTCTACCAAAGCCAACTTTACCTTTGCCGTCGCCAACAACAACAAGTACTGCGAAACCAAAAACACGGCCTCCTTTGACAACTTTAGCGGTACGGTTAACCGACACTAACTTTTCTTGGTAGCCATCTGATTTTGGTGATGATTCATCGTATGCCATAATCGTTCCTTAAAAATCTAATCCAGCTTCGCGGGCACCTTCTGCAAGGGCTTTCACTCGGCCATGATATTTATAACCAGCACGATCAAATGCAACTTGAGTAATGCCATGCTCACTCGCACGCTTACCTAGTAATTTCCCAACTAGATTAGCTTGTTCTACTTTACATTTACCAGTCAAGTTAGCTCGTAATTCTTTATCCTTAGTTGAACATGCTACCAGTACTTTATCACCAAGCGTGTCAGCTTGAATAATTTGCGAGTATATATGCAAACCACTTCTATAAACTACTAGTCTTGCTCTTCCCGATTTACGAATCAGTGCTTTTGCTTTTAATCCACGTCGAGCACGTGAGTTGTGTTTATTCATGACTTAAACCTTATTTCTTTTTCGCTTCTTTACGAGCAATATACTCGCCAGCAAGTTTAACACCTTTACCTTTATAGGGCTCTGGTGGTCTAAATGCTCTTATTTCAGAAGCTACTTGACCCAAAATTTGTTTATCAACACCTTTCAGTAATATCACTGTATTACTTGGAGTTTCAACTTGAACACCTTTTGGTAAGTGGTATTCAATAGGATGAGAGAATCCTAAAGATAAAGTAATTGATTTATCTTTAGATTGTGCTCTATAACCTACACCAACAAGTTCCAAGGTTACAACAAAACCTTCGGTTACACCCTTCACCATGTTATTCACTAATGCTCTTGCCGTACCAGCTTGAGCCCAAGCTTTAGGATCATTTGCAGCAGGAGCAAACTCAACATGATTAGAATCTTTGTTTTTAGTTACTTTTACTAACCTATTAATTTTTTGGGTTAGTGTTCCTTTAGGCCCTTTTACAGTAATTTCACCATCACCTATTGTGATTTCAACATTTGCTGGTTGAACTACTGGGGCTTTTGCTACTCTAGACATATTATTCCTCGCAAGTATTAAGCCACTTCACAGATGACTTCGCCACCAACGCCTTTCATCTTTGCAGATATATGGGTCATTATACCTTGAGATGTAGACAATATAGCCACTCCAAAACCAGGAATAGAGGTTAAATCTTTATAAGACTTATATACTCGTAACCCAGGTCTACTAATTCTCTTAATGAGCTCAATAACAGGTCTGCCATGGTAATACTTCAGCTTTATCGTCATTAATTTAAGATTATTATCTAGTGGTTCTACAAAGAAGTTTTCAATATAGCCTTCTTCTTTTAAAACACGAGCAATTTCTTCTTTCAATTTAGAAGAAGTTAAAGTTATTTGCTGATGTTTTGCTTGTTGACCATTTCTAATTCGGGTCAGCATATCAGCAACTGGATCATGCATACTCACAATCGTTCTCCAATTAAAAAATTACCAGCTGGATTTTCTTCCGCCAGGTATATTACCAACCATTAGTTGTTGTCTTAAGCAAATTCTACAAAGACTAAATTTACGATACACGCCATGTGGACGACCACAGCATTGGCATCGAGTTTTAAAACGAACAGGATTTGAATTAACAGGCAATTTAGCTAACTTTAACTGACTATCCATAATTACCTGAAAATCATCAGATGATTTAATCAATTGTTTTAATTCGTTTCTGCGTTTACTGTGCTTATCTACTAGTTTTTTACGCTTTAACTCTCTCATAAGCATTGATTTTTTAGCCACAATTTCACCCTTATTTTTTATCTCTATCTTTCAATGGAAGGTTAAAGGCTTCTAATAAAGCTTTAGCTTCTTCATTTGTTTTAGCACTTGTAGTAATACAAATATCTAAACCTCGGATACCATCTGTTTTGTCGTAATCAATTTCTGGAAATACGATTTGTTCATGTATTCCCATACTGTAATTACCAGTTCCATCAAAAGATTTAGGATTTAAACCACGAAAATCTCTCACACGCGGTAAAGTTACGGAAATTAATCGGTCTAAAAACTCATACATACGTTGACGTCTTAGTGTTACTTTACAGCCTATTGGCCATCCTTCTCTAATTTTAAAACCAGCAATAGATTTTCTTGCTTTAGTAACAACAGGTTTTTGACCAGCAATTAAAGTCATATCTTCAACAGCATGATTCATCACCTTTTTATCACCAACAGCTTCACCAACACCCATATTCAAAGTGACTTTGAGCAGTTTAGGAACTTCCATAACGCTGGAATAGTTGAACCGTTTCATCATCATTGGGATGATTTCTTTTTTATAAAATTCATTAAGTCTTGCCATTTCAACCACCTAATTAAACACGGTCAATTATTTCATTGTCAGATTTAAAATATCTAACTTTTTTATTAACACCGTTACTCTCAATAAATTTAAATCCTACTTTATCTGCTTTATTAGTGTTTGGATTAAAATGAGCAACGTTTGAAACGTGTACTGGCGCTTCAAGAGTAACAATTCCACCCTTGTTTTCAGGCTTTTGTGGGTTAGGCTTAACATGTTTCTTTATTAAGTTTCCACCTTCTACAACAACGCCATTTTCAGTGACACGTAGGACTTTACCTCTATGACCTTTACTTTTACCGGCGATTATAATTACATCATCACCTTTTTGAATACGTTTCATATCTAAATCCTTCTCACAAAACTTCTGCAGCCAGAGATATTATTTTCATAAATCTCTCTCGTAGCTCGCGAGTAACGGGGCCGAATATACGAGTACCTATTGGCTCGTTTTGGTTATTTAAAAGTACTGCTGCGTTGCCATCGAAACGAATTAATGAGCCATCATCTCTACGAACGCCTTGTGCTGTACGCACTACTACAGCTTTCATTACAGCACCTTTCTTTACTTTACTTCTGGGTATAGCATCTTTAATACTTACTTTAATTACATCACCCACACGGGCATATCTACGGTGCGACCCGCCAAGCACTTTAATACACATAACTTTACGTGCTCCGCTGTTGTCAGCCACTTCGAGCACTGTCTGCATTTGGATCATTTTTTACTCCAGCTCTGATTTCGACCAGAAAAAGGTTGCTGATTATATCAGGCCTTTTAGGGTTTTAAAAGTAAATCAACAGGGTTGATTAAGAAATTACTTCGACTAATACCCAGCTTTTTGTTTTAGAGAGTGGTCTTGACTCACGGATCTTTACAATATTACCAATTTTAGATACTTGATTTTCATCATGAGCATGTAATTTGGTTCTACGTTTCATAATTTTTCCATACTTTGGATGCTTAACAGAACGTTCAATCATCACAACTATGGTCTTATCCATTTTGTCACTAACTACTTTTCCAACCATTGTTCTGGCATTTGATTCACTATTAGACATGTCACTTACCTGCCTTTTCAGTCAACATTGTTTTAACTCTTGCCACTGACTTACGCACCATGGTGATGAGATGTGTTTTATCTAGTGAGCCACTTGCTTTCTTCATTCGCAAATTTAATTGTTCTTTACGCAATGAAAGCAATTCGTTCTGCAGTTCTTCTATAGACAAACTGCGTAATTCTTCAATCTTTTTCATTACATCACCTTCCTTTCTTCGAATATAACTTTGAAAGGAAGTTTTGCTTTAGCCAGATCAAAAGCTTCCATTGCAAGCTCTCTGGATACACCTTCCATTTCAAATAAAACCTTACCAGGTTGTATTTGAGCAACCCAATATTCAACGCTACCTTTACCCTTACCTTGTCGTACTTCTAAAGGTTTTTGTGTAATAGGTTTGTCTGGGAATACTCTAATCCAAATTTTACCACCACGTTTAATATGACGTGTCATTGCTCTTCGAGCCGCTTCGATTTGTCTTGCGGTTAAACGACCACGCTCAAGAGCTTTCAAACCAAATTCACCGAAGCTGATGTTGCTGCCGCGTAAAGCTAAGCCTCTATTACGGCCTTTCATCTGTTTTCGGTATTTTGTACGTTTAGGTTGTAACATGATTCTTAATCCTCACTCACTGGGCAACGTCAGATGATCTTTTCTTTTGTGGGAGAATTTCGCCCTTGAAGATCCAGACTTTTACACCAATAATACCGTAGGTAGTTTTAGACTCTGCTGTACCGTAATCAATATCTGCTCTGAAAGTATGTAAAGGTACTCGCCCTTCTCTATACCATTCACTGCGAGCGATTTCAGCACCACCAAGTCTGCCGCTGACACAAATTTTAATTCCTTTAGCACCAGCCTTAAGAGCAGAAGTTACTGCACGTTTCATAGCGCGGCGGAACATAACACGTTGTTCTAACTGTTGCGCAATTCCTTCAGCAACCAAGGTTGCATCAAGTTCAGGCTTTTTAATTTCTTCAATATTAAGGTGTACTGGTACGCCTAATTTGCTGGAAATTTCACTACGTAATGTTTCAATACCACCACCTTTTTTACCGATAATTACACCAGGTCGTGCGGTTAGTATTGTAACTACAGCATTATTAGCAGGACGTTCAATAAGAATTTTACTTACAGCAGCAGCCATAAGTTTCTTTTTAAGTTCAGTACGCAATTTTATATCTTGAATTAAAAATTCAGCATATTTTTTACCAGCGAACCACTTAGAGTTCCAGTCTTTAATAATACCAAGGCGTATGCCTATAGGGTTAACTTTTTGTCCCATTGCTATTCCTCGTCAGACACTTTAATCGTGATATGGCAGGTACGTTTACAAATTCTATTTGCACGTCCTTTAGCTCTGGGACTAATGCGTTTTAAAGTCATTGCTTCATCAACACAGACCATACCTACTTTTAAATCATCAATATCTGCTCCATTATTATTTTCAGCATTAGCAATTGCTGATTCTAATAATTTAAGCATTAATTGAGCACCTTTTTTTGGTGTAAACTTGAGGACATCAAGTGCACCAGATACTTTCATATTTCGTATCATATCTGCTACCAATCTGCCCTTTTGAGCGGATAAGGGAGCACCTTTCAATTTTGCTGTAACTTCCATCATATCCTCTTATTTACCTTTAGCCTTTCTGTCACCAGAGTGGCCTTTGAAAGTTCGAGTCATGGCAAACTCACCTAATTTATGACCGACCATATTATCTGTTATGTAAACAGGGATATGATCTTTACCGTTATGAACAGCAATTGTCAGGTCAATCATTTCAGGAACGATTGTTGATCGTCTTGACCATGTTTTAATTGGTTTCTTTGATTTCGATTCAATTGCAGCTTCTACTTTGGCAATCAAATGATGGTCAACAAAAGGACCTTTTCTTATAGAACGAGCCACTTGATATCCTCTCAATAATTATTTCTTTTTACGTCTTCTGACAATAAAATTATCAGTACGCTTATTACTTCTGGTTTTGTAACCTTTAGTAGGTAAGCCCCATGGAGACACTGGATGACGTCCACCAGAAGTACGGCCCTCACCACCACCATGTGGGTGATCAACTGGGTTCATAGCAACCCCACGTACTGTTGGACGAATACCTCTCCAACGTTTTGCTCCAGCTTTACCTAATGCACGCAAACTATGCTCACTATTACTTACTTCACCAATTACTGCTCTGCAAAGAACATGAATTTTACGCATTTCGCCTGAACGAAGTCTTAATGTTGCATAAATGCCTTCTTTAGCAACTATTTGTCCGCTCGCTCCAGCACTTCTTAAGACCTGGGCACCTTTTCCTGGTTTCATCTCAACACAGTGAATTGTAGTACCAACAGGAATATTTTTTAGTGGAAGACAATTACCTACGCTAATAGGTGAATCAGCACCACTTACTACTGTATCGCCAACGTTTAGATTAGATGGAGCAATAATATATCTTCTTTCACCATCTTTATAAACAATTAGTGCGATGAGTGCAGTACGGTTTGGATCGTATTCAATACGCTCAACACGAGCTTCGATCCCATCCTTATTACGTTTAAAATCAATGATACGATATTGGTTACGTTGACCACCACCGATATGTCTTACAGTGATTCTACCTTGGTTATTCCGTCCACCAGTTTTCTTCAGTTTCTCAACTAAAGCATCATGTGGTCTTCCTTTATGAATATGGTGATGAACCACGCGCAATTCGCCACGTTTTCCTGGCGATGTAGGTTTAGATTTTAATAGTGCCATCTTAATCTGCCTTATTCGGTAGCTGTAAAGTCAATATCTTGATCAGCATGAAGAGTTACAAATGCTTTTTTCCAGTCACTACGCTTTCCACTCATTTGCTTAAAACGTTTTGTTTTTCCCTTCACATTGACAACCGATACATTTTTAACTTTAACGTTAAATATATTCTCTACCGCCATTTTAATTTCAGTCTTAGTTGCAGTTTTCAATACTTTGAAAGTGAACTGTTTCAGCTTATCAGCTATGACAGTAGCTTTTTCAGAAGTATGTGGTTCACGTAGAACCATCAACAATCTTTCAGCGTTCATTGTAACTGTTCCTCAATTTTTTTAATTGCAGCTTCTGTAACAACAACTTTCTCAAATTTGAGTAAAGAAACAGGATCTATAGTTGTAACGTCGCAGATATCGTAATCAATTAAGTTTCTTGAACCAAAATATTCATTCTCACCAACTTCACTCATCACAATGAGTGCGTTTTTGATGTTAAGTTGGTTCATTTTAGTAACAAAATCTTTGGTTTTTTTGCTTTCGCATTGGAAATCGCTAACAACAATCAAGTTACCAGTGCGGCAAAGTTCGGAGATTATACTACGTAATGCACGTTTGTACATTTTTTTATTAATTTTTTGTGAATAATCTCTTTTTTTAGAAGCGAATGTAACACCACCGCTTCTCCATATTGGGCTTCTAATAGTACCAGCACGTGCACGACCTGTACCTTTTTGGTTCCATGGTTTTTTACCACCGCCACTAACTTCAGAACGTGTTTTTTGTGCGCTATTACCACTACGCGCATTATTCATATAAGTTACTACAGCTTGATGAATTAAGCCTTCATTATAACCATATGCAAATACTTCTTGATTCAGTGTTAATTTTGCATTTGTATCTATAGTAGTAATTTCCATCACTCACCTCGTACTTGCTTTTTAACTGCAGGCTTAATCTCAACACGTGAGCCAGGAGCACCAGGTATAGCACCTTTGATAAGAAGTAAATTTCTTTCAGCATCGACGCGCACCAGTTCAAGACTTTGAACAGTACAGCGAACATTACCCATGTGACCAGCCATTTTCTTACCTTTGAACACACGTCCTGGAGTTTGGTTTTGTCCAATAGAACCAGGAACACGATGCGATCTAGAGTTACCATGTGTTGCGTCTTGTGTTCTAAAGTTATAACGTTTTACTGTACCAGCAAAACCTTTACCTTTAGTGGTTCCAGCAACATCAACAAATTGTCCAGCAGTGAATACATCAGCCACTGAGATTACTTGTCCTGCTTTGTATGTGTCTTCAGAGTCAACTAAAAACTCAGCCAGCATGTCACCTGCTTCAATTTCTGCTTTTGCAAAGTGACCAGTTAACGCTTTGTTAACTTTACTTGCTTTTTTTGTACCACCAGTTAATTGAACAGCAGAGTAGCCATCAGCCTCTTTAGTTTTAACTTGTGAAACTCTATTAGGGTGAACTTCAACGACAGAAACTGGAACTGAAACTCCATCCGCCATGAAGACCCGCGTCATACCGATTTTACGGCCTAATAAACCGATCATCATTGTAACACCTCTTTAATATCCTTCACCCTAATATTTAGTCATCAAGGCTTATCTGAACATCAACCCCAGCAGCCAGATCCAATTTCATCAATGCATCTACTGTTTTTTCAGTTGGATGAACGATAACGACCAGGCGTTTATGAGTACGTAATTCATATTGATCTCGAGCATCTTTATTAACATGCGGTGAAGTCAATACAGTAAATTTTTCCTTACGGACAGGTAATGGTATTGGCCCACGAACTTGTGCGCCAGTACGTTTTGCTGTCTCTACAATTTCTCGAGTTGATAAGTCAATCAACCGATGATCAAAGGATTTTAATCTTATTTTAATGTTTTGATTGCTACTCATTCTAATTACTCGATAATTTTAGCGACAACACCGGCGCCAACTGTACGGCCACCTTCCCGAATTGCGAAACGTAAACCTTCGTCCATCGCAATAGGAGCGTGCAGATGAATGGTTAATTGTACGTTATCACCAGGCATTACCATTTCTACTCCAGAGGGCAGATCACAGGTTCCTGTTACGTCTGTTGTTCTGAAATAAAACTGGGGTCTGTATCCATTAAAGAATGGAGTATGACGTCCGCCTTCTTCTTTTGATAATACGTAGACTTCCGCTTCAAATTTTGTATGCGGCTTAATTGTACCTGGCTTCGCTAATACTTGGCCACGCTCAACTTCATCGCGTTTCGTTCCGCGTAACAACACGCCAACGTTATCTCCAGCGCGTCCTTCGTCCAACAACTTACGGAACATTTCAACGCCTGTACATGTGGTTTTTTGAGTGTCACGGATACCAACAATCTCAATCTCTTCACCCACTTTGACTATTCCACTTTCTACACGACCAGTAACTACCGTTCCGCGTCCAGAAATCGAGAATACGTCTTCAATTGGCAACAAGAATGCTTTGTCAATGTTACGTACTGGCTCAGGTATATAGGAGTCCATGGTCTCTACCAATTTCTCAATTGCTGGAACTCCAATCTCGCTTGTATCTCCTTCCAAGGCTTTCAATGCAGAACCAACAACAATTGGTATCTCATCGCCAGGGAAATCGTAACTGCTTAGCAAATCACGTACTTCCATCTCAACCAATTCTAATAACTCTGGATCATCAACCATATCTGCTTTGTTCATGAACACAACAATATAAGGTACACCTACTTGGCGTGATAACAGA
Organism: Legionella cherrii; assembly: GCF_900635815.1. Classification (NCBI taxonomy): domain Bacteria; kingdom Pseudomonadati; phylum Pseudomonadota; class Gammaproteobacteria; order Legionellales; family Legionellaceae; genus Legionella; species Legionella cherrii. The sequence goes on along the minus strand of NZ_LR134173.1, from coordinate 1,230,398 downwards.
ATGTGCTCTCTGGTTTGGGGCATAGGACCATCTGCAGCCGATACTACCAGTATCGCTCCGTCCATTTGTGCCGCTCCAGTAATCATATTCTTAACGTAGTCAGCATGTCCTGGGCAATCCACGTGTGCATAGTGGCGGTTTGCTGATTCATATTCTACGTGCGCCGTAGAAATAGTAATCCCGCGTTCACGCTCTTCTGGCGCAGCATCAATTTGGTCATATGCCTTTGCTGTACCGCCATACTTCTTAGCCATAATTGTGGTAATCGCCGCTGTCAATGTGGTCTTACCATGGTCAACGTGACCGATTGTGCCAACATTTACGTGTGGCTTCTTACGTTCAAATTTTTCCTTCGCCATTTTCAATTAACCTCGTTAACTTTATTGTTTCTTAATAATTGCTTCAGCAATGTTCGTTGGTGCTTCCGCGTACTTAGAAAATTCCATAGTATATGTTGCTCTTCCTTGAGTCGCAGAACGTAAATCGGTCGAATAACCAAACATCTCTGCCAATGGAACTTCTGCCCTCACAATTTTTCCTGCAGGGGAATCTTCCATTCCTTGAACTAAACCACGTCGTCTGTTAAGGTCACCCATAACATCCCCCATATAATCTTCAGGGGTAACAACTTCAACACTCATAATAGGTTCAAGTAATACAGGTTTAGCTTTTAATGCACCTTGCTTGAAGCATTGTGAACCAGCGATTTTAAATGCCATCTCACTAGAATCCACTTCGTGGAATGAGCCATCAAACAACGTGACTTTAACATCCACTACAGGGTAACCAGCGATAACACCATTTTGCATCTGTTCTTGAACCCCTTTATCAACTGCAGGGATGTATTCTTTAGGAATAACACCACCGACGATTGCATTGATAAATTCGTAACCCTTTCCAGGCTCTTGAGGTTCAATTTTCAACCAAACGTGACCGTATTGTCCACGTCCACCTGACTGTCTTACAAATTTGCCTTCTTGCTCCACAGATTGTTTTAGTGTTTCACGATAGGCAACTTGAGGCTTACCAACATTAGCTTCCACATTAAACTCACGTTTCATGCGGTCAACAATAATTTCCAGATGAAGCTCACCCATCCCTTCAATAATGGTTTGTCCAGATTCTTCATCAGTGTGAACTCTGAATGATGGGTCTTCTTGGGCTAATTTACCAAGGGCAATACCCATTTTTTCTTGGTCCGCTTTAGTCTTTGGCTCAACAGCAACTGCAATTACTGGATCTGGAAAGTCCATCCTTTCAAGGATAACAACACTTTCTGTATCACATAGAGTATCACCAGTCATTACTGTTTTGAGTCCAACCGCCGCAGCAATATCACCCGCTCTTACTTCCTTAATTTCTTCACGGGAATTGGCATGCATCTGTAATAAACGTCCGATACGCTCTCTTTTTGCTTTCACGGAGTTGTAAACCGTATCACCGCTCTTTAAGACACCAGAATAAGTTCTAAAATAAGTTAGTGTCCCAACAAATGGATCCGTTGCAATTTTAAACGCTAAAGCCGAGAACGGTGCATCATAACTTGTCTTACGAGAGGCTGGATTACCCTCTTCATCTACTCCTTGAACATCAGGGATGTCCGTTGGAGAAGGTAAATACTCAATAACACCATCCAATACCGCTTGAACACCTTTATTTTTAAAGGCTGAACCGCAGAATACAGGGACTATTTGATTGCTAATCGTCAATTGACGGAGTGCTGTCTTAATTTCTGCTTCGGTAAGTTCTTCACCTTCAAGATATTTTTCCATAAGTTCTTCAGTTGCTTCGGCAGCAGCCTCAACAAGCAGAGCACGATAGTCTTCGCATTGCTCTTTAAGATCTGCAGGAACCTCTTTGTATTGGAAGGTCATCCCTTTGTTTTCTTCATCCCAATGAATTGCTTTCATCTTGATGAGGTCAATAACCCCTTTAAACTCTTCTTCAGCACCAATAGGTAATTGAACAACAACGGGATTAGAACCTAGTCTTTGTTTAATTTGGCTCACCACACGCAGAAAATTAGCACCCATTCTATCCATCTTATTGACAAAGACGATACGTGGTACGCCATATTTATTAGCTTGACGCCAAACAGTTTCAGATTGCGGCTCTACACCAGATACTGAGTCGAACACAACAACAGCACCATCAAGTACGCGTAGTGAACGTTCTACTTCAATCATAAAGTCCACGTGCCCTGGAGTATCAATAATATTGATACGATGCGGCTCGAACTGTTTGTCCATGCCTGACCAGTAGCATGTTGTTGCTGCTGAAGTAATGGTAATACCGCGTTCCTGCTCCTGAACCATCCAGTCCATTGTTGCAGCACCGTCATGCACTTCACCAATTTTATGAGACATACCAGTATAGTACAGTACACGCTCTGTCGTTGTAGTTTTTCCAGCATCGACATGCGCTGCAATGCCTATGTTTCTATACAACTTTAATGGAGTAGACACGGATTACCTCTCTCTTAATTCCATCTAAAATGCGCAAACGCCTGGTTGGCTTTTGCCATTTTATGTGTATCTTCGCGCTTCTTGACTGCTGAGCCTTTACTCTCGTAGGCGTCCATCAGTTCCCCAGCCAAGCGTAACATCATTCCTTTTTCACCACGAGTACGTGCCGCTTGAACAATCCAGCGCATACCTAGTGCAATACTTCTATCAGTTCTAACTTCAACTGGAACCTGATATGTAGCACCACCAACACGACGTGAACGCACTTCAACGCTGGGGCGAACATTATCTAAAGCATTTTCAAAGTAGCGAAGAACTGCCGCTGAACCACTTGTAGAACCAGATTCACCTTCTTCTTCATCTGCTTTTTTAAGTTTCTTTACGCGCTCTTCCATAACTGATAAAGCACCGTAAATTATTTTTTCAGCGGTTGATTTCTTACCACTGACCATTAACACGTTAATGAATTTTGCTAATAGCTCACTATGATGTTTAGGATCTGGCAAAATTTCTCTTTTGGGGACTTCTCTTCTTCTAGGCATTTCGATTTCCTACAATCAGTTATTTTTTATCTTTTGGCTTTTTGGTACCGTATTTTGAACGACCTTGTTTACGATCGTTAACACCTGATGTATCCAAGCTACCTCTTACTGTGTGGTAACGCACACCAGGCAAGTCTTTAACACGACCACCTCTAATAAGAACAACAGAGTGCTCTTGAAGGTTATGGCCTTCACCACCGATATATGATGAAACTTCAAATCCATTCGTCAAACGTACACGAGCAACCTTACGCATAGCTGAGTTAGGTTTTTTAGGTGTAGTAGTGTAAACGCGTGTACACACACCGCGTCGCTGTGGACATGACTCTAGTGCAGGTACGTTACTTTTCTTCTTTACGTCCACACGAGGCTTTCTTACTAACTGATTAATAGTAGCCATTTATACTTAACTCCGATCTGTCTCTTTTGATTATTTCGAATGCATAAGGAGGCCGGATTCTATATAGCAACGGCAGATTTGTCAAGTTTAATCTGCCGATTTCGAATCCGAACTAGTGTTCTTGATTGTCTGCGTTTAATGCTTCACTTAACGCATGCTCAACATCACTTGCAGTAACGGTATGCACTGGGTGCTCACCGGCTGCAGCCTTAGCTCTTTTTGCCTTACGGCCTTGATGGTATGCATAGCCTGTTCCTGCAGGAATCAAGCGACCAACCATCACGTTTTCTTTTAATCCTCGTAAATCATCAACTTTGCCACTTACAGCAGCCTCAGTTAGAACCCTTGTTGTTTCCTGGAACGATGCCGCAGAAATAAATGACTCAGTTGCCAAAGAAGCCTTTGTGATACCCAATAATATAGGAGTACCGCGAGCTGGTTGTTTCTCCTCAGCGATAAGCCTGTCATTTTCTTGCAACAAGACGCTTTCTTCTACCTGCTCTCCTGCCAAGAATTTTGAATCTCCAGCAAAAGTAATTACACGCTTACGTAGCATTTGTCGTACGATTACCTCGATATGCTTATCATTAATTTTTACACCTTGCAAACGATATACGTCTTGTACTTCATTTACGATGTAATTGGCTAATGCGCCAACACCGAGTAAACGTAATATATCATGAGGATTGAGTGCACCTTCAGCGATAATTTCACCGCGTTCCACATGCTCTCCTTCGAAGACAGAAATATGTCTCCACTTGGGTATCAATTCTTCATGACATTGATCTTCAGAAACATTAATAATTAATCTTCTCTTACCTTTTGTTTCTTTACCAAAGCTAACCATTCCTGAAACTTCAGCCATAACCGCAGAATCTTTAGGTTTACGTGCTTCAAATAAGTCAGCTACCCTTGGTAGACCCCCTGTAATATCGCGTGTTTTAGAGCGCTCTTGTGGAATACGGGCGATAACATCCCCAATACCCACGTGACCACCATCCTCAAAATTAACGATAGCATCTACAGGCAGATAGTATTGAGCAGGAACATTAGTTCCAGCAAGATAAATATCTTCGCCATTTTCCGCAACAAGTTTTACCATTGGACGTAAATCACGGCCTGCAGCACTACGTTGTTTAGCATCGATAACGACAATATTACTTAAACCAGTTAATTCATCAGTTTGTCGATTCATGGTAATACCATCAATTAAGTCGACAAATTTCAGATATCCAGTTACCTCGGAAATAACTGGGTGGGTGTGTGGATCCCAAGTAGCAATTACTTGTCCAGCTTCTACAGCTGAATTATCATGAACTGAAATTACAGCACCATAGGGTAACTTATAACGCTCTCGCTCACGTCCAAATTCATCCACAATAGTTACTTCACCAGAACGTGATACTGCGACTAGATTTTTGTTTTCATGAGTTACTGTTTTAATGTTGTGTAAACGAATAACCCCTTTTGTTTTAATTTGAATATTATTCGCCGCTGTTGCTCTGGATGCAGCCCCTCCAATATGGAAAGTACGCATTGTGAGCTGTGTACCTGGCTCACCAATTGATTGTGCTGCAATAATACCTACTGCTTCGCCGGTGTTAACGAGATGACCTCTTGCTAAATCACGGCCATAGCACTTCGCACAGAGTCCAAAGCGAGTTTGGCAGGTAATCGGTGAACGAACCATGATTTGATCGACACCTTGCTTTTCCAGCTTTTCAACCCACTCTTCATCCAATAGAGTCCCTGCTGTGACTACAGGCTCACTCTGATTTGGAATATAAACATCAGCAGCAACTACGCGTCCTAATACACGTTCATGTAATGGTTCAACGATATCACCACCTTCAATCAGTGGCTGCATTAAAATACCTGTATCCACACCACAATCGTCTTCAGTTATCACAACGTCTTGAGCAACATCAACTAGGCGTCGTGTTAAGTAACCTGAGTTAGCAGTTTTTAACGCGGTATCTGCCAATCCTTTTCGAGCACCGTGAGTAGAAATAAAGTATTGGAATACGTTCAAACCTTCGCGGAAGTTTGCAGTAATTGGTGTTTCAATAATTGAGCCGTCTGGTGCAGCCATCAATCCCCGCATACCTGCAAGCTGTCTTATTTGTGCTGCAGAACCCCTAGCACCTGAATCAGCCATCATAAAGATCGGGTTAAAGGATTCTTGTCTTACCCGATTACCTTGTGCATCAACAGCCTCTTCCGTTGCTATTTTAGTCATCATTGATTTGGCAACGAGTTCGTTCGTTCTCGACCAAATATCAATTACTTTGTTATAACGTTCGCCATTGGTTACCAAGCCTGAACGGAATTGAGATTCAATTTCTCGAACTTCATTATCGGCGTGTTCAATAATGCTGGCTTTATCATCAGGTATTTCCATATCTTCAATACCGATTGATACACCAGAACGTGTTGCGTACTTGAAACCGGTATACATCAATTTATCAGCAAAAATAACTGTTTCTTTCAAGCCAAAGTTTCTGTAGCAACTGTCGATAACTTTAGAAATTACTTTCTTGGTCATAGTCCGGTTAATCGTCGCAAAAGTCATCCCTTTGGGTAATACTTCAGCAAGAATTGCACGGCCAACTGTGGTTTCGACCAAATGATGGCCAGGCTCGCCTTCTTTTGGCATACGAATTTTGATTTTGGCATGAATATCAAGGTGACCTGATTCATAAAAGTTCTGCGCTTCTTGAGCACTAACAAAAATTTTACCTTCGCCTAAGGCATTAACCTTTTCACGAGTTAAATAGTACAATCCAAGTACAACGTCCTGGCTAGGAACAATAATTGGCTCACCACTCGCTGGCGACAAAATATTGTTGGTAGACATCATTAAGGAGCGAGCTTCTAACTGCGCTTCTAGAGTCAATGGCACGTGCACCGCCATTTGGTCCCCGTCAAAGTCAGCATTGTAAGCGGTACAAACCAGAGGATGAAGCTGAATCGCTTTACCTTCAATTAGTACTGGTTCAAAAGCTTGAATACCCAATCGATGCAATGTAGGAGCACGGTTTAACAGAATAGGATGCTCACGAATTACATCATCTAGAATATCCCAAACAACCGACTCTTCGCGCTCAACCATTTTCTTGGCAGCTTTAATTGTTGTAGCTAGACCTCGGAATTCCAGTTTACTGAAAATAAATGGTTTGAATAGCTCAAGAGCCATTTTCTTTGGAAGACCGCACTGATGCAGTTTTAAAGTTGGCCCGACCACAATTACAGAACGGCCTGAATAGTCAACACGTTTACCCAACAGATTTTGACGGAAACGACCTTGCTTTCCTTTAATCATATCGGCTAAGGATTTAAGCGGTCTTTTATTTGTTCCAGTAATCGCACGACCACGACGACCGTTATCTAATAGAGCATCAACCGATTCTTGTAACATTCTCTTTTCATTACGCACAATAATGTCAGGCGCATTCAGATCGAGAAGTCGTTTTAAACGATTGTTTCGGTTAATCACTCGACGATACAAGTCGTTAAGATCAGATGTAGCGAAACGGCCACCATCTAATGGAACCAGCGGTCTTAAATCAGGTGGTAGAACTGGCAATACATCCATAATCATCCACTCTGGTTTATTACCAGAATCATAAAATGCTTCAAGAAGTTTTAATCTTTTAGTGATTTTCTTAATCTTTGTTTCTGAACTTGTAGTCGGTAATTCTTCACGTAAGTTCTTGATTTCTTCTTCCAAATCAACTTGGCGTAATAAATCACGAATTGCCTCAGCACCCATACGTGCGTCAAACTCATCACCGTATTGTTCCATTGCATCAAGATATACTTCATCATTGAGCAATTGGCCACGCTCAAGCTCAGTCATTCCTGGGTCAACAACAACAAACGCTTCAAAATAAAGAACACGTTCAATGTCTCTTAAGGTCATATCCAGTAATAAACCAATTCTGGAAGGTAATGACTTCAAGAACCAGATGTGCGCAACTGGACTTGCAAGCTCAATATGCCCCATACGTTCGCGGCGTACTTTAGCCAATGCAAGCTCGACACCACATTTTTCACAAATAACGCCTCGATGTTTGAGCCGTTTGTACTTACCACATAAGCACTCATAATCTTTTACTGGACCAAAAGTTTTAGCGCAGAACAAGCCATCTCGTTCCGGTTTAAACGTACGGTAATTTATAGTTTCTGGTTTTTTTACTTCACCATATGACCAAGAGCGAATTAATTCAGGAGAAGCCAAGGCAATTTTAATTGCATCAAATTCTTCGCTTTGTCCTTGTTGTTTAAGGATGCCAAGCAAATCGCTCATCACAGGAGCTTTTCTCATTGGTTCATTCATTGGATCGTCGTTTAGAGTACTCAAGTCTATGCCTCCAAAAATTTGTTAATCAGTATTTAACGCTGAAAATTAATCGTGTTCGAGTTCGATATCTATTCCCAAGGCACGGATTTCTTTCAATAGTACGTTGAAAGATTCTGGCATTCCTGGGTCCATACGATGATCGCCATCGACAATATTTTTGTAGATCTTTGTTCTACCTCCAACGTCATCTGATTTCACAGTCAACATTTCCTGTAATGTATAAGCTGCGCCATATGCTTCGAGAGCCCATACTTCCATCTCCCCAAAGCGTTGTCCCCCAAACTGTGCTTTACCACCTAGCGGCTGTTGTGTTACCAGGCTGTATGAACCAGTCGAACGAGCATGCATCTTATCATCAACTAAATGGTTTAGTTTCAACATGTACATGTAACCTACAGTAACTGGGTTATCAAATCTGTTTCCTGTTCTACCATCGATCAAAAAGGTTTTACCATCAGAAGACAAGTCCGCCAGCTGCAGCATACTTTTTATCTCTTCTTCGGAAGCACCATCAAACACAGGTGTTGCCATCGGTACACCTGCACGCAGATTATCTGCCAATCGGAGCATCTCTTCGTCATTCAAAGAATCTAAATGCACTCTTTGGACACCATCATGGTTGTATATTTTGCCTAAGAAGGATCTGATTTCGTCTGCATTTTGTTTCGAATCGAGCATTTGTGCAATTTTATTACCTAACCCTTTAGCAGCTAAACCAAGATGTGTTTCAAGAACCTGTCCAATGTTCATACGAGACGGTACGCCCAACGGATTTAAAACGATATCAACTGCTGTACCATCTTCCATATGAGGCATATCTTCAACAGGGACTACAATAGAGATAACCCCTTTGTTTCCATGTCGACCAGCCATCTTGTCGCCTGGTTGGATTCTTCTCTTCACAGCAAGATATACTTTAACAATTTTTAAAACACCAGGAGCTAAATCATCACCCTGGATTATTTTCTTACGACTGTCGTTAAAGCGTTTTTCCATTTCTTTAGACAACATTTCCAATTGTTTTGAAAGTTGTTCTAATTGTTGGCTAATCACATCGTTTTCAAGACGAATATCAAACCATTTGTCTCTACCTATTTTATCCAAGTATTCCTGATTTATTTTGGAACCTGGTTTGAGATTTCCTGGACCACCTGTTGCTACTTTATCAAGGACAATGTTAGCTACACGATGATAGATATCTTCTTCACGAATACGTCGCTCGTCAACGAGGTCTTTACGGACTCGAGCTAGATGTTCTTCTTCAATGCTTTTTGCGCGAGCATCTTTCTCTAAACCATCACGCGTAAATACTTGTACATCAATCACAGTACCGTTCATTCCTGATGGAACGCGAAGTGAAGAGTCTTTAACATCAGAAGCCTTTTCCCCGAAAATTGCACGAAGCAATTTCTCTTCAGGAGTCAGTTGGGTTTCACCTTTAGGTGTAACTTTTCCGACTAAAATATCACCAGCTTTAACTTCCGCACCAATAAATACCACTCCAGACTCATCAAGATTTGAAAGTGCTGATTCACCAACATTTGGTATGTCTGCGGTGATTTCTTCAGTACCTAATTTAGTATCACGAGCAATACATGTTAATTCTTCTATATGAATCGTGGTGAAACGGTCATCTTGTACAATGCGCTCAGATATGAGGATAGAGTCCTCAAAGTTATAACCATTCCAAGGCATAAAAGCGACTAGTAAATTCTGACCTAATGCAAGTTCACCCATATCAGTACAAGGGCCATCAGCTAAGATGTCTCCTCTTTGTATGATATCACCCGTATTAACGATTGGACGCTGGTTAATACATGTATCCTGGTTCGAACGGAAGTACTTGGTGAGATTGTAAATATCAACCCCAGTTTCACCAGCAGTAGTCTCATCATCATTCACGCGAACCACAATACGTGATGCGTCAACAAGATCGATTACTCCACCACGTTTTGCAACTACAGATACACCTGAGTCTGAAGCAACAATACGTTCCATTCCTGTGCCTACCAGAGGTTTTTCAGAACGCAAGGTGGGTACTGCTTGCCGCTGCATGTTTGATCCCATCAAAGCACGGTTCGCATCATCATGCTCTAAGAATGGAATTAGGGATGCAGCTACAGAAACGATTTGCTTTGGAGAAATATCCATGTAGTTAATATTATCAGGTGTAGTTAACGAGAACTCGTTTTGATGTCTACATGGAACTAAATCTGCAAGGATATTTCCATCTTTATCAAGAGCTACACTTGATTGTGCGATATACTGGTCAACTTCTTCGATAGCTGATAGATATTCAATCTCATCAGTCACACGACCATTAACAACCTTACGACATGGAGTTTCAATAAATCCATAGTCATTGGTTCTAGCATAAACAGACAATGAGTTGATCAAACCGATGTTCGGACCTTCGGGAGTTTCAATAGGACATACTCGACCATAGTGTGTGGTATGTACGTCACGTACCTCAAACCCTGCACGTTCACGTGTTAAACCACCTGGGCCTAATGCTGAAACTCTTCGCTTATGGGTAACGCCAGATAAGGGGTTAACCTGATCCATAAATTGTGATAACTGGCTTGAACCAAAGAACTCTTTAATTGCAGCTGAAACAGGTTTTGCATTAATTAAATCTTGTGGCATAAGATTTTCTGATTCAACTAAACTCAAGCGCTCCTTAACAGCTCGTTCTACACGTACAAGCCCAACTCTGAATTGGTTTTCAGTCATTTCACCAACACTTCGAACCCTTCGGTTACCAAGGTGGTCAATATCATCAACCATACCAATACCATTTCTAATGTCGATCAATGTCTTGATCACAGCCATTATATCTTCTTTAGTCAAAGTACCTGGGCCATCATCATTTTTTCTTCCAACACGTCGGTTAAACTTCATTCTACCAACGGCGGATAGATCATAACGTTCATCAACAAAAAATAAGTTTTTAAATAAAGCTTCAGCAGCTTCTTTAGTTGGTGGTTCACCAGGACGCATCATGCGATAAATTTCAACAAGCGCCTCCAACTGACTTGAAGTAGGATCAATTTTCAATGTGTCTGATATATATGAACCATGATCCAAGTCATTTGTATAAATCATGTTAAATTCATGGATTCCATTAGAAGCCATTACATCAAGTAGCTCATCAGTTACTTCATCATTTGCCTGAGCAATAAATTCTCCGGTAGAAGTATCGATTATATTTTTAGCTAAGGTCTTTCCTATCAAATAGTCACGTGGAACGATCAGATCTTTCATCTGCGCTTTTTCCATTTGTTTGATATGGCGCGCAGTGATTCTTCTGCCTTGCTCTACAATTAGTTCTCCAGTTCCGGGAACATGGATATCAAATGAAGCAATTTCACCTCGTAATCTTTGAGGAATCAGATCAATATGATATTCGCCATTTTTCAGATGGCAACTTGTCATTTCAAAAAATTCGTTAAGAATATCTTCTGTTTCATATCCTAAAGCTCTTAAAAGGATACTGACAGGAAGTTTACGTCTTCTATCAATTCGAACGTAAACACAATCTTTCGGGTCGAATTCAAAATCTAACCAGGAACCACGGTAGGGTATAATGCGTGCAGAATATAATAACTTACCAGATGAATGAGTTTTGCCTTTATCATGTTCAAATATAACACCTGGGGAACGATGTAATTGAGAAACAACGACTCTCTCGGTACCGTTTACAACAAACGTACCTACATCGGTCATTAAAGGGATCTCACCCATAAAAACATCTTGTTCTCTAATATCCTTGATTGGCTTGGGATCCTCACTTGCATCTTTATCAAGGACAACAAGTCTGATTTTAACTCTTAGTGGCGCAGAATAAGTTAAGCCTCTTAATTTGCATTCACGAACATCGAATGCTGGTTCACCCAATTTGTAACCAACATACTCTAATCGTGCATTGCCAGAAAAGCTTTCAATGGGGAATACAGAAGAAAATGCAGCATGCAATCCTGTATTAAAGTGTTCATTTGACTTGCTATCAGCCTGAAGAAAATCTCTATATGATTTTAATTGAATTTCAAGCAGATTTGGTATTGCCATTTTATCGGCCTGCGTACCAAAGCTTTTGCGAAATCGTTTTTTCTCAGCATGCGAATATTGAGGTTTAGCTTCTGCAACGGCCATGGTGTTTCCTCTGTAAATTATTGATGACTTCAAACACGTAAACCCAGCCATGAAACCATGGCTGGGTCCTATCTCACTGATATAATTTTATTATTTAACTTCTACTGAAGCACCAGCTTCTTCAAGTTCTTTCTTGATATTAGCAGCTTCATCTTTAGATACACCTTCTTTAATAGTTGAAGGAGCACCCTCTACTAAATCTTTAGCTTCTTTCAAGCCAAGACCAGTAATACCACGAACTGCTTTAATAACGTTTACTTTATTAGCGCCAAAGCTGGTCATAACAACTGTAAACTCAGTTTGTTCTTCAGCAGCGGCAGCAGCACCACCAGCAGCTGGAGCAGCAACAGCAACAGCAGCAGCGGCAGCAGAAACGTTAAATTTCTCTTCCATAGCTTCGATTAATTCAACAACTTCCATAACAGACATATTTGCTATGGTTTCTAAAATATCATTTTTTGACACAGCCATTACTAGCTCCTGATTTAAAATTAATTTAATGATTAAATGATTTAACCTGCTTTTTTATCTTTTACTGCTGCTAAGGTTCTTACTAATTTAGCATGTGGCTCAGCAAGAGTTCTGACAAATTTCTCAACTGGCGCTTTCATCACATACATCAACTTGGCAATCGCTTCATCACGAGTCGGCAAGCTAGCAACAGCATCAATTTGATCTGCCTTATATACTTTTCCGCCAACTGATAATGCTTTGATCTCAAGTTTTTCAAATGTCTTAGTGAATTCTTTAAGCAGTCTTGCAGCGTCACTAGGTGCTTCCAGTGATAATGCGATGAACAACGGGCCAACAAGCAAGTCATTCAGGCATTCAAACTCAGTGTCTTTAAAAGCTCTTCTTGTTAAAGTATTTCTTACAACTCGAAGATAAACACCTGATTTGCGTGCTTCACTACGTAAATGCGTCATTTGATTAACGGTTAAACCACGATAATCAGCAACTACTGCCGAAATAGCCTTTGAGGCGACCGCAGTCACTTCTTCAACAACAGCTTTTTTTTCAGCTAAATTTAATGTCACGTTACTGACCTCCTAATGTATACAAATCGCAAGGATTTGCCAGTTATGGTGGCCGTCTCTTTATATTAAATTGGAGCCGGTTCACCGTCTGCGCAGGAAATTAAGCGTTAGCACCTGCGGTCTTCGACGGCATGGAACCAAATCTATGCCGTGAATTCCTAAAAAATGGGTGGTTATATTACACAGGTATTGATGAAATATCAATAGCTATACCGGGCCCCATTGTTGTAGATAAAGATATTTTCTTTAAATATTGACCTTTTGACGAAGTCGGCTTGGCCTTTTTTAGGTCATTAATTAAAGCAACAATATTTTCAATGATGTCTTCAGCGGTAAAATCTACTTTGCCTACTGTACAGTGAATAATACCATTCTTATCAGTTCTGTAACGTACTTGACCTGATTTTGCATCCTTAACAGCAGCTTCAACGTTGGTAGTTACGGTACCGACTTTGGGGTTAGGCATTAAGCCTCTTGGACCTAAAACTTGACCTAATTGACCAACGATACGCATTGCATCTGGCGTGGCAATAACGACATCAAAGTCCATCGCGCCGCCTTTAATTTTATCAGCTAAATCCTCAAATCCAACAATATCAGCACCAGCTTCTTTAGCTTTAGTAGCATTTTCGCCCTGGGCAAATACAGCTACACGCACAACTTTTCCAGTACCTTTAGGTAAGTTAGTTGAAGAACGAACTACTTGATCAGATTTACGAGGATCAACACCTAAATTAACGCTAATATCTAAACTTTCACGAAATTTAGTTGAAGCAAATTGTTTTAAAAGGTTAATTGCTTCACTAGCACTATATAAATGATTTTGTTTAATGGTCTCTAAAATCTTTTTCTGTTTCTTAGATACTCTAGCCATGGCAACCCCCTTATTCTAAACCTTCAACGTCAATACCCATACTGCGTGCAGTACCTGCGATACTTCTTACTGCTGCTGCTAAGCTTGCTGCAGTTAAATCAGGTTCCTTAATCTTCGCAATTTCTTCAAGTTGCTTGACGTTAAGTTTTGCCACTTTTTTAGTATTAGGTGTACCACTTCCACTTTGAATACCCGCAGCTTTCTTCAGAAGGACTGAAGCTGGTGGTGTTTTAGTAATAAAGGTAAAGCTACGATCACTGTATACAGTAATTACAACAGGAGTGGGTAATCCTTGCTCCATTTGTTGTGTAGCGGCGTTAAATGCTTTACAAAATTCCATAATGTTAACACCACGTTGACCTAATGCTGGGCCTACTGGTGGACTTGGGTTTGCTTTACCAGCTGGAATTTGCAACTTGATATATGCTTCTACTTTTTTTGCCATGTTTACTCCTTATGGGTCATACGCCGAGCATTTAAAGAAAAGTTGACTTTCCTTTATTAACTTCAGCTCCCCTTTTACACAAAATAGCCCTGAATAATTCTTATTAAGATTAAAAAGACTTATCAGGGCACCTTAGCGAACTAAGTTTTCTCAACTTGACTGAATTCAAGTTCTACTGGAGTAGAGCGTCCAAAAATCAACACTGCTACTCTTAATCTATTTTTCTCATAATTGACTTCTTCAACCACTCCATTAAAGTCAACAAATGGACCCTCTTTGACGCGAACGACTTCACCGGGTTCAAAGAGAATTTTTGGTCTTGGTTTTGTAACACCATCTTCAACACGTTGCATAATTGCACGAGCTTCTTTATCAGTAATAGGTGTTGGAGTCTGGCTGGTTCCACCAATAAAACCGAGAACTCGAGGGATTGCTCTTATCATATGCCAAGTTTGATCATCCATAACCATGTTTACTAAAACATAGCCAGGGAAAAATTTACGTGTGCTTTTGCGCTTTTGCCCCGAACGCATTTCAACCACTTCTTCTGATGGGACCACAACTTCACCAATTTTATCTTCCAAATTGTGGTGCTGTGCACGAGATTTTATTTCACGCATAACGAAATTTTCATAACCTGAATAGGCATGTACGACGTACCATTGTTTCGATTTGTGTTCTTCCACCGAATTCACCCTAAATGCGTTATTTTAGCAATTGCCCACATCATTACTGAATCAACTCCCCAGAGTATGAATCCGGTTACTGCAACCATAACGATGACAATGGTTGTTGTTTGTATCGTTTCTTGGCGAGTAGGCCAAACAACTTTTAACAATTCAACTTTTGATTCTTGAGCAAATTTAAATACTTGTTTGCCCGCAGATGTCATGTAGGCAAAGAATAAAGACAACAACAACCATACAAGCCATACTATCGACTGAATGGGACCTGAAAAAGTATAGTAATAGGTGCAAAAAAATGCTGCTGCAGTAATAAGAACTACAGACATCCATGATAATAAATCTTTAGTATTACTTTGATTTTCGTTCGAACTTTTCATATTCACTTGTAAGTTGGCAGGCCAGGAGGGAATCGAACCCCCAACCTGCGGTTTTGGAGACCGCCACTCTGCCAATTGAGCTACTGGCCTAAATTAATTGGCATGAATTATTCATATTCATGCCAACAAAATTTACCTTTACTACTCGATTATTTTCGCAACAACACCGGCGCCAACTGTACGGCCACCTTCCCGAATTGCGAAACGTAAACCTTCGTCCATCGCAATAGGAGCGTGCAGATGAATGGTTAATTGTACGTTATCACCAGGCATTACCATTTCTACTCCAGAGGGCAGATCACAGGTTCCTGTTACGTCTGTTGTTCTGAAATAAAACTGGGGTCTGTATCCATTAAAGAATGGAGTATGACGTCCGCCTTCTTCTTTTGATAATACGTAGACTTCCGCTTCAAATTTTGTATGCGGCTTAATTGTACCTGGCTTCGCTAATACTTGGCCACGCTCAACCTCATCGCGTTTCGTTCCGCGTAACAACACGCCAACGTTATCTCCAGCGCGTCCTTCGTCCAACAACTTACGGAACATTTCAACGCCTGTACATGTGGTTTTTTGAGTGTCACGGATACCAACAATCTCAATCTCTTCACCCACTTTGACTATTCCACTTTCTACACGACCAGTAACTACCGTTCCGCGTCCAGAAATCGAGAATACGTCTTCAATTGGCAACAAGAATGCTTTGTCAATGTTACGTACTGGCTCAGGGATGTAAGAGTCCATGGTCTCAACCAATTTCTCAATGGCTGCAACTCCAATCTCGCTTGTATCTCCTTCCAATGCTTTCAATGCAGAACCAACAACAATCGGTATCTCATCGCCAGGGAAATCGTAACTGCTTAGCAAATCACGTACTTCCATCTCAACTAATTCTAATAACTCTGGATCATCAACCATATCTGCTTTGTTCATGAACACAACAATATAAGGTACACCTACTTGGCGTGATAACAGAATGTGCTCTCTGGTTTGGGGCATAGGACCATCTGCAGCCGATACTACCAGTATCGCTCCGTCCATTTGTGCCGCTCCAGTAATCATATTCTTAACGTAGTCAGCATGTCCTGGGCAATCCACGTGTGCATAGTGGCGGTTTGCTGATTCATATTCTACGTGCGCCGTAGAAATAGTAATCCCGCGTTCACGCTCTTCTGGCGCAGCATCAATTTGGTCATATGCCTTTGCTGTACCGCCATACTTCTTAGCCATAATTGTGGTAATCGCCGCTGTCAATGTCGTCTTACCGTGGTCTACGTGACCAATTGTGCCCACGTTAACGTGTGGCTTCTTACGTTCAAATTTTTCCTTCGCCATTGGAAAGTCTCCCCATTGCTAATTGACATTATGGTGCCCACAACTGGACTCGAACCAACGACCTCTTCCTTACCAAGGAAGTGCTCTACCGCCTGAGCTATGTGGGCTTATATTAGCTTGCTGATTCATACGAACAAGCAAATATTTCTAATTTATATAATTTGGAGCGGGTGATGGGAATCGAACCCACGCTATCAGCTTGGAAGGCTGAAGTTCTACCATTGAACTACACCCGCTTTTATCCTTTCTTTTTAACTGGTGGAGGGGGAAGGATTCGAACCTTCGAAGGCAGAGCCGTCAGATTTACAGTCTGATCCCTTTGACCGCTCGGGAACCCCTCCAAAAAGAACGTTATTGTCTTTTAAGATGAATAGAATGTCAACATTTTGTTAACGGCCAACCTAATAAGATGGTGCTGGCACCAGGAATCGAACCCGGGACCTACTGATTACAAGTCAGTTGCTCTACCAACTGAGCTACGCCAGCATATACGCTTTTTCCCATTTACAACTGGGTTTCTAGTGAAATTTAACTTTCTAAAAATCACTTTAAATAAAACCCTGGCGATGACCTACTTTCACATGAGGAAACCTCACACTATCATTGGCGCGGGTTCGTTTCACTTCTGAGTTCGAGATGGAGTCAGGTGGTTCCAAACCGCTATGGTCGCCAGGAAAACTGGTTTAACATGATTAATGGGCGCATTATACCCGAATCATGCGTTAGGTAAATAAAGAGTACACATTTTTTTTGCAGATTGGGCCGTGGCCCAACCTAAATTTCTTGTATTCGCATTCAGTTAATCTGAAGTAATTCAGATTATATGGTCAAGACAATCAGCCAATTAGTACAAGTTAGCTGCACACATTACTGTGCTTCCACACCTTGCCTATCAACGTCGTAGTCTTCAACGGGCTTCATGGGAAAACTCATCTTGAGGGAGGCTTCCCGCTTAGATGCTTTCAGCGGTTATCCCGTCCGAACTTAGCTACCCGGCGATGCGACTGGCGTCACAACCGGTACACCAGAGGTTCGTCCACTCCGGTCCTCTCGTACTAGGAGCAGCTCCTCTCAATTTTCCTACGCCCACGGCAGATAGGGACCGAACTGTCTCACGACGTTCTAAACCCAGCTCGCGTACCACTTTAAATGGCGAACAGCCATACCCTTGGGACCTGCTTCAGCCCCAGGATGTGATGAGCCGACATCGAGGTGCCAAACACCGCCGTCGATATGAACTCTTGGGCGGTATCAGCCTGTTATCCCCGGAGTACCTTTTATCCGTTGAGCGATGGCCCTTCCATTCAGAACCACCGGATCACTAAGACCAACTTTCGTTCCTGCTCGAGCCGTCGCTCTCGCAGTCAAGCACCCTTATGCCTTTACACTCTTGGTACGATGTCCGACCGTACCGAGGGTACCTTTGTGCTCCTCCGTTACTCTTTGGGAGGAGACCGCCCCAGTCAAACTACCCATCATACACTGTCCTCATCCCGGATTACGGGACCAAGTTAGAACCTCAATAACAACAGGGTGGTATTTCAAGGTCGGCTCCATGAGAACTAGCGTCCTCACTTCATAGCCTCCCACCTATCCTACACAGTTATCATCAAAGTCCAGTGCAAAACTATAGTAAAGGTTCACGGGGTCTTTCCGTCTAGCCGCGGGTACACTGCATCTTCACAGCGATTTCAATTTCACTGAGTCTCGGGTGGAGACAGTGTGGCCATCGTTACGCCATTCGTGCAGGTCGGAACTTACCCGACAAGGAATTTCGCTACCTTAGGACCGTTATAGTTACGGCCGCCGTTTACCGGGGCTTCGATCAAGAGCTTCTCCGAAGATAACCCCATCAATTAACCTTCCGGCACCGGGCAGGCGTCACACCCTATACGTCTTCTTACGAATTTGCAGAGTGCTGTGTTTTTAATAAACAGTCGCAGCCACCTGGTCTCTGCGGCCCTCTCCAGCTCTGAAAGTAAATCCCATCACCAGAAAGGGCGTACCTTCTCCCGAAGTTACGGTACCATTTTGCCTAGTTCCTTCACCCGAGTTCTCTCAAGCGCCTTAGTATTCTCTACCTGTCCACCTGTGTCGGTTTGCGGTACGGTTCTCTATAAGTTATGGCTAGCAGCTTTTCCTGGGAGCCGGGCATCAATAACTTCGCTGTACACCGAAGTGTCAGCACCACGTCGCACCTCAGAGTTAATAATGGTCCGGATTTGCCTAAACCATCCCCCTACATGCACGTACCAGGACAACCAACGCCTGGCTTATCTAGCCTTCTCCGTCCCCACTTCACCACTTATAAAAAGTCCAGGAATATTAACCTGGTTCCCATCGACTACGCTCTTCAGCCTCGCCTTAGGGGCCGACTCACCCTGCTCCGATTAACGTCGTGCAGGAAACCTGGGACTTCCGGCGTGAGGGCTTTTCACCCTCATTATCGTTACTCATGTCAGCATTCGCACTTCTGATACCTCCAGCAGACTTCTCAATCCACCTTCATCAGCCTACAGAACGCTCCCCTACCACGTGTACTTAGTACACATCCGCAGCTTCGGTGACTAGTTTTAGCCCCGTTACATCTTCCGCGCAGGCCGACTCGACCAGTGAGCTATTACGCTTTCTTTAAAGGGTGGCTGCTTCTAAGCCAACCTCCTGGCTGTCTATGCCTTCCCACATCGTTTCCCACTTAACTAGTACTTTGGGACCTTAGCTGGCGGTCTGGGTTGTTTCCCTCTTCACGACGGACGTTAGCACCCGCCGTGTGTCTCCCGTGATTCAATTAGCCGGTATTCGGAGTTTGCATCGGTTTGGTAAGCCATGACAGCCCCCTAGCCGAAACAGTGCTCTACCCCCAGTAATCATTCACGAGGCGCTACCTAAATAGCTTTCGGGGAGAACCAGCTATCTCCGGGCTTGATTAGCCTTTCACTCCTAGTCACACGTCATCCGATAATTTTTCAACATTACCCGGTTCGGACCTCCAGTTGGTGTTACCCAACCTTCATCCTGCACATGACTAGATCGCCCGGTTTCGGGTCTACTCACAGCGACTCGCGCCCTATTCAGACTCGATTTCTCTACGGCTTCCTTATTCAGTTAACCTCGCCACTGAAAGTAACTCGCTGACCCATTATACAAAAGGTACGCAGTCACACGGATAAATCCATGCTCCCACTGCTTGTACGCAAACGGTTTCAGGTTCTATTTCACTCCCCTCTCCGGGGTTCTTTTCGCCTTTCCCTCACGGTACTGGTTCACTATCGGTCAGTAAGTAGTATTTAGCCTTGGATGATGGTCCACCCATATTCAACCAGGATTACACGTGTCCCGGCCTACTTGTTCGCGTGCTTAGTTCTTAATGCAACCTATATATACGGGGCTTTCACCCTCTATGGCCAACCTTCCCAAGTTGTTCTACTTCATTGCACTATAAATCACACCAGGCTCCTCCCCGTTCGCTCGCCGCTACTTGGAGAATCTCTTTTGATTTCTTTTCCTTCGGGTACTTAGATGTTTCAGTTCCCCGAGTTCGCCTCTACTACCTATGTATTCAGTAGCAGATGACCATGACTGCTCATGGCCGGGTTCCCCCATTCGGACATCTCTGGTTAAACGCTCGTTTCCAGCTCACCAGAGCTTTTCGCAGGATTCCACGTCCTTCTTCGCCTCTTACTGCCAAGGCATCCACCGTTTGCGCTTCTCTTCTTGACCATATA